>CAZEWA010000061.1:0-26383 GCA_964515685.1 uncultured Polyangiales bacterium
CCGCTCGACACGAGCGCGGCGGCAGAAGAGCAAGCGGCTGCGAGCTGAGGGAATCATCGTCACGCGGTGAGCGTGTCTGCTGCGCTGCGATGCGGTTACACGGCTCTGTGAACCGGATACATTTCACCTGGGCGAGGATGCACCAGGTCAGCCGTCGGTGGCTTCCTAGGCCTCGTGTCCTACATCCTTTCCCCAATGAGCGCTTTGTCACCTGTACTCAACGCAAGAGCCCAGTGCGGTAATCTGCACGCTGGGATCTGTGCGGGGGGCGGGCCGAACCCATGTGTTAAGGCCCGTCCCTACCGCGACCCAAGCGGGCTGATCAAACGAAGACACCGTCCACTGTTTCGAGGCCATTCCAGTCTAGTCCAAGCCGAATCATGCACTACCAGCCCACGCCGATGTGCAGCGTAAGCTCCGTGGGATGTACGCTGCGTCCGTTGCGCAGATGGCTCTCGGTCATGGCCTGAGCTGCGCGCAAGTCGGCATAGAAACGCGTGGACGAGTCGCGCGGTACCATGAAGCCCACCTGAACGTAGCCAGACATGCTAGCGATGTCGTCCGAGTAGTCGGCGATCAACAGACGCGGAATGAGTCCCACGCCGATGTAGGGGGCGGCGTTGCCGTCGGTGAGGAAGTAGCTGCCACCGATTTCACCTGTGATCGAGGTGATGTTGCCCTTCTTGCTCTGACAGTTGTAGGTGGCGTCGTAGTTGTCGCAGCTGTAGCTGGATCCGGGCAGAACGAGACCGGCTGCGAACTCCAGGAAGAAGCGATCCATTTCGAAGCGCATGTCGAACTGCGCGCCGATATGCGTCGTGTAGGAGGCCTCGTTGGCGAACGGAAAGTACACGCCCGTCTTGAAGCCGATGATCTTCTCGCTCGCGCGGCGCGGCTTGACCCGCGTTTCGCTCTGCACGACGTTGTCGCGTGTGCGGACTTCTTCGTTGTCCACGCGGTGATAGAGCGCCTTGGCCATGCGGTCGCTGATGGCAGGCACATCTTCCATGCTCTGCGCTGTCATCTTGGACTGGTAGACGAAGGTGGCGTCCGAACGGTAGCGGGTGGCGGTGATGACGGTGAGCCGACCGACCGCGAGGGTGCTGATGCGGACGTACTCTTTGACGCCGAGGCTGTTTGCGGCCGCCTCGTACGAGGTGGACTTGGCGACGGCATCGTGAGTCCGGGCGGGGGAGAGGACCGCCGCGCGAGACTCACCGGCGTAGGACTGAGCGAGGAGCTCGCCGATGGCGAGGTTATCGCTGGGGTTTAGGTTGCTCGTCTCGGGCGGAAAGAAGGCGATGTCCGCGGCGGAGGCGGAGAGGGGTTGCCCGAGACTGAGCCAAAGCGTCGTCGTAAGGAGGTAGAGTACGGCGCGGTTGATTGACATAGGTAGGCTGTGAGCACGTTTCGTGCCTAAGTCGGGGTGACTGAAAATGCCGCAAATTTCGCAATCGAGTCAGTTCCGAGAGTCGCGACTGCGTATATTCTTTCACGTCGACGTCGTAAGACTGTGAAAAAGTTGTCGCACTGTGTCTGAGAATCACGCCCAAATCCGTGGATTCCAGGCACTTGCTGCGTACAGATTTAGCGGCCGGGACGATGCTCAGGGTGAAAGCCAAGGACCGTCAAAGATTCAGGCGAGCGCTTGAGTCGGATTTCGCTGCCGAGGTCTACCTTACGCTTCAGGTGTGGCCCATCGGCGTACAGTCGACCACCATGGATCTTACTGGTGATGAGGAGCTCTTCCTCAGGGCCGAACAGACCGTTTACCAGGGCGTAGTGGGTGCTGTTGGGCATGTACGGCTCGCGCACGACAAACTGGATTTGGTCGGAATCGATGGGGAGGACTTGGCCTCCCGCGGAGCGTTGGGCGGCGGTAGAGCCGGCGGCAGGCCCGGCCCAAATGCCGCTCGAACGTTGGTCTTCCTCGTGGCCACCATGACGAATCAAGTAGCGCGAGGTGGCGGCCGGACACTCGTGGCAAAAGAGCACATCGTTGAGGACGCGACGGGAAATGACCTCGCCATCCACGGAGATCTGCATACGGGAGAGCGCGCGCGCGGGCAGTGTGCCGCGCAAGGCTGAGGTCAGTGATTCTTCGAGGGTGTCCTTGGTGCCGCCGCAGAAATAGCCGATGCTGTCCTGTGGCGCGGTGTTGATGGCGAGCATCGGTTGCTTGCCGACCAGATGCGACGCCCACAGCAGCGTTCCGTCGCCGCCGAGCGTAATGACGAGCTCGAAGTTCTCTGCGCGGTCGGCATCGGCGCGATAGCGGAAAACGGCGTTCGCACCGAGATTTTCGAGGATGCGGCGGGCCTCTTGAATGGTGTGGACGTGATCTTCGTGTGCGGCTTCCATGCGTGCCACGGAGCGGTCTCGACGCTCGAGGAGCGCGCGCGCATGGGGATTTTTGCGCTCGGAAACCCACAGCTGATAGGTGGACTTCTTGTAGATCACGAGCACCCGCGGTTTTCCGTCGGGACGCTCGGGGGCCTTGCTCTTGCGCGTATTGGGGGGGGGCATCAGCGTGGTGCTCCGACGAGCTGGGCAAGACGGTACAAAGCGACCTCGGTTTTGACGTCGTGGATGAGGCCCGCCGCCAGGGCCGAAAGGGCGTCCTTTAGCTCGACAAACACACTCACCGAGCCTTCTTCGACCGCATGGCCATCGCCCGCCGCCATGCCGCACGGCTCATCTGCTGCGAGCTCTGCGCACACGAAGTGCAGCTTCTCGGCGATGAGCCCAGGACTCAAGCTCGACGGACTTCCCAACATCGAAAAGCGCTCGGGCGCGAGGTCGTAGCCGACTTCTTCAAGTGCTTCGGCGCTGGCCCGCTTGAACAGGCCCGCTTCACCGCGCTCACCGTGTTCCACCAGACCTGCCGGAACTTCCCACTGTACGGCTCCCGTCCCGGCGGCGAGCAGTGGGACATCGAAGCGGTCTCGAAACGCGAGCGGTGGCCTGAGTTGGGAGCGCAGCACAAGCTCTACCGAGCCGCTTTGCAGGCGGCGATACAACACGATGGCCACAGCATCGAGCAAGCTGCGCTCGGCCATGAAGTAGTCGTAGGGCGCGCTGAGTCGGCCATCGACGTATTGGTTCTGCAGCGTCATGTGGCGCACGCGCAAAAACCCAGCCTTCGATCCTCCGTGGTCTTGGAGGACTTGGACTTGAATGGCGGGAGGTGCCCCGAGCGCGCCGCGATACGACATAAGGCTGTCAGAGTAATGCGGTATCCGAAGAAGCGCACTAACTGCGGAAGGCGTCGGTCCAGAGGGATAGGTTGTAAAGCAGATGGGCCACTCCTGAAACAAGGGTGGATCCGGAGAGGGCGCGCAACAGGGTCAGCGCGGCGCCGGTCAGCGTCACAGCCAAAAGTGCGCCCCAGTTGCCCCAGGTCTGCTGGGCGTGGACGGATGCAAACAGCAGAGTCGTGAGGGAAAACGCGTACGTGCGGCCCAGCGGGGCCAGTGACCCGTAGACGAAACCGCGAAAAAACAGCTCTTCTGCCAACGGAAGCACCATTCCAAGCAGCGCAAAGGAGAGCGCGCCGCTGGGAAACGAGATAAACGCTTCGATGGGGGCTTCACCGGTTTGTGGGATGACGCTCAGGGCAAACAACGCCACGGGGCGCAGCACGAAGGCCACCAGGACCGCAATCAGGAGCCAGGCGGAAGCTCCTTTGGCAGGCGACATCAGTCCGAGTCCGAAGCGCGGCGTCTGATAGAGCATGAATGCGATCGAGACGGCGATACCGATCTGTACCAGGGAAAGCGTGAGGCCGCGCACCAAGCCTCCGATGGCTCCAGGCACCGGGATGTGCAGGATGCCTGCGGCCAATGCCAGAGCGAGCAGCGTTCCGGCGAGGGCCCAGGGCACAGTTCGGGTGCGTCTCGGCTCACTTGTCCCGCCTTGCGCAAAACCAGAGAGTACGATGAGCAGCGCTCCTAGAGCTGCACCGAACACCATGAGTCCTTCACGGATCGAGAGAGGCGTTTTGGCAAGGACGCGGGCTTTGAGCGGGACGGCACTTAGGTCTGCAGAAGGGGTGGGTTTCTCGGCCCAAACCACGTCCATGGCATAGGTTCCCGTGCGCTCGATCCGGCCGCCTCCGAGCGTCAGACAGCTGCGACGTTCACTGCGCTTGACCTGGGCGAGGTGCGCGTCGTCGAGCGGAATCCGCAGCTCCACACGCTGCAGGCTCGGCTCCCAAATCACCACGTCGAACGCGTCTTTCCAGCGCGTATTGAGGAAGGCGTCCTGGGTGCAGAGCTCGAAGATGCTTTGTTCTCCAGCTTTGAGCTCTACCTCCGTGATCCGCGCGCTGATGCGTGTGGCGGTCGGTTGATCTTTGAGCGCGGTGAGCTGCGCCCAGGGACTCTCGTGCTCGAGCTCTGCGCGCTCGAGGCGCACCATCTGCACGGCCCCCGCGATAAGGCATGACAGCAGCAAAATCCCACCCGACAGCAGCATCCAAAAACGGCGCGAATACATCGACCCGAGCATATCAGCGCGCTCGGCTGCGCAAGGGGACGCGCTGCAAAAAGGCTGAATGGGGCCGGCTTGCCGCAGTGAGAGCAACGTGGCAGCGTCGCCCAGATGCGGCTGGCCAGTCTTTGCGACGCGCTGAGTCAGGGGGCTTCCGGCCCACTTTCGGACCAAGGTGCGCTCGCCCTTGCGGACCTTTCCCACGGCGAGCTATCGGGCCTGTGCGAGGCCGCAGCGGCGCGGCGCACGCGGGCATTCGCGCGTACGTTGACCTTCTCGCCCAAGGTTTTCCTGCCGCTGACCAACCTGTGCCGAGACGTTTGCGATTACTGCGCGTTTCGGCGCTCGCCGGGGGACGAAGGAGCATGGACCATGCGCCCGGCCGAGGTCGAAGACTGGCTGTTGCGCGGGCAGGTGAGTGGCGCATCGGAGGCTTTGCTTTGCCTTGGTGACCGCCCCGAAACGGTTTTCCCGAGCTATCGCGCGCAGCTCGCTGAGTTCGGTCACGGCTCCACGGTGGATTACCTTGTCTGGGCTTCGGAGCGCGCCCTCGCGCACGGTCTTTTGCCACACACGAATGCGGGGCTGCTGACGCGCGAGGAGATGTCGCGCCTGCGTCCGCTCAACGTGAGCATGGGCCTGATGCTTGAGAACATCAGCCCGCGCTTGCGCGAGAAGGGCATGCCTCACCATCGCGCCCGCGACAAAGATCCCGAGCTTCGCATGCAGATGATGCGTGAAGCGGGTGAGCTCAAGATTCCATTCACGAGCGGCATCTTGCTCGGTATCGGCGAGACGCGGCGCGAGCGTGTAGAGAGCCTGCTCGCCTTGCGCGCGCTGCATCTCGAGTACGGTCACATTCAAGAAGTTATCGTGCAGAACTTCCGCACAAAGCCCGAGATCCCGATGGCGAATGCACCGGAGCCAGAGGACTTCGAGGTGGCCCATGCGGTGGCGATGGCGCGCTTGGTGATGCCCGACGACGTGAGCGTGCAGGCCCCGCCGAACCTCAATCCGCATGCGACCAAGCTCTTGATCGAGGCTGGCATCAACGACTTCGGTGGTATCTCCCCTGTCACACCGGACTACATCAATCCGGGGCATCCGTGGCCGCACCTCGCGCGCCTGAGTGAGCTGTGCGAAGCCCAAGGGTTCGCGCTGCGCCCGCGCCTTGCGGTATACCCACGCTATGCGCAGGATCCTGATTACTGTGCTCTTGCGCTTCGCCCATCCGTGCGAGCGACGTCCGAGCGCTTCTCCAACATCCGGCACGTCTCCGAGCTTGCCTCGGCGCCCTTTCCGGTTCCGACGGCCTCTACCCAGCTCTACAAGCTAGGAGCATCATGAGCACCCTTGCAGGCTTTCTGCGTGCTGCAAGTCCCGAGGTCGCTTCCATCCTCGAAACTTGCTTAGAGGGCGGCGAGCTTTCGGTCGAAGCTGCCCTTCGGCTCGATGCGGCAGAAGGGCCAGATTTGGAAGCGCTGTGCAAAACAGCCGATGTCCAGCGCCAAAAGCAGGCGGGTGATGTGGTGACCTATGTGGTCAATCGCAACATCAACTTCACCAACTTGTGCGTGAAGTCCTGCAAATTCTGCGCATTTTCTCGAGATCTGCGGAGCGAGCAGGGCTACTTGCTCAGTGTCGAGGAGATCGTGCGCCGGGCGCTCGAAGCGCGTTCGTTCGGTGCCACTGAGGTGTGCATTCAGGCGGGGCTCTTGCCGGACGGTCGAGGCGCTCTGTATGCGGAAATCTGTCGCGCCATCAAGGCGAGTGCGCCAGACCTGCATATCCACGCCTTCTCGCCCGAAGAAATCAAGTACGGCGCGAAGCTTGCGCGCGTCTCGATTGCCGAGTTCCTAGGAGAACTCAAGGCAGCCGGACTGGGCTCCCTACCGGGTACCTCCGCGGAAATCCTCGACGACGAAGTGCGCGCGGACATTGCGCCCGGGCGCATCACCACGGCGCAGTGGCGAGAGGTTATCACCACGGCGCACACGCTTGGCATTCCCACTACGGCCACGATGATGTTTGGCCACGTGGAGAGTGCGCGGCATCGCGTGGCGCATCTGGCGCTGCTGCGCACGCTTCAAAAGCAGACCGGTGGCTTCACCGAGTTTGTACCGCTCTCGTTTGTGCATGCCGAAGCTCCGCTGTTTCTGCAGGCCGAGGGACGTCCTGTTTTGGCCGGCCCTTCCGAAAACGACAAGCTCAGGCTGTACGCCATCGCGCGTCTGATGCTCGGGCCCACATTCAAGAACATTCAGGCCTCGTGGGTGAAAGAAGGCCTCAGCTTTTCCCAGCGCCTACTCGCGTCTGGGGTCAACGACCTCGGCGGTACGCTGATGAATGAGAGCATTTCCACGGCGGCCGGCGCGCAGCATGGGCAGTGCGTGTCCCCGAAGGTGCTGCGAACGCTAATTCGCGATGCGGGGCGTGTTCCTGCGGAGCGCTCGACGTTCTACAAGCATCGGAAGGTGTTCGATGCGCAGCGAGATGCGCAGGATGCGCCCGAACCGTTAGACAGTGTGGAGGATCCGGCCGCACTGTTTGGAACGTACGATGCGCTGCTGCGCGATCCGCGATTTCACCACGAGTGGGATCCGAACGCGTCGAAGCGCTCGCTCAAGCTGCTCGCTTGAGCCTTTGCTCGAGGCGTTTGGCTACGATGCCGCACGTGATGCCAAGCGCGGTGAGCCATGAAACCCAGTCGCCAAAGTTCGTGTAGACGGTGCGTTCCGTTAAGAGCCGCGTGTCGGCCACAAAGGCTGTGGCGGTGAAGATGTCGGTTCGCTGCGCGGACTCTCCTGTCGCGAGGGTAAAGCTCGACACACCGGTATTGACGGCGCGTACCAGATCGCGCCGGGTTTCCACTGCTCTGAGGCGAGCCACCATATCGTGGAGGGCGGGCTCGTTGCTGCGCCCAAACCAGGCGTCGTTGGTCATGTTGACCAAGAGCGTCGCGCCGCGGTCCACGACCTTGCGTGCCAGGTCGGCGAACAAATCCTCGTAGCAAATCAAGAGTCCGAGGGTGCCATCTTCCAAGCGTATGATGTCGTTCTCGCCAGCCATAAATCCAGGCGAGCGAAAACGCTCCTGGAGCGGAGGCAGATACTTCCAGAACGGTACGAACTCGCCGAATGCGAGCAGACGCGATTTGTCGACACGGTCCCCAAAGCGCCCGTCGCGTTTCAGCAACCAGGCGGAGTTGTACTTGAGAAAGCGTTCGTCCTCTAGCTCTTGGTACGTGACGGCGCCCAGTAAGATGGGCCCGCGTACGGTGCCGCCCAGGACTCGCCGTTCGTCGCTCGGCTGACGTCTGCGTGAACGCAAAAGTTGGTACGGATAGGCGGTTTCCGCCCAGACGCTGAGTGCCACGCCCTGGGTTTCGAGTTGAGCTGTCAGGGAGCGCAGGTCGTGAAGGACTTGCTCGGAGCGGCCTTCATCGCGCTTTTGGCTGATGCCGACGTTGCTCTGCACGATGCCTACACGCAGCGCTGGTGCGTCGTCGCGTGCCGCGCGAACCTGCGGTAGACGCAGGACGCCGTACACACAAGGCAAAAGGAAGGCGAGTACGCCCGCGAGTGCTGGCTTGAACCGCTCGCGGAAGCTCACAGCGCGCAGGCCTCTTATCGCTTGCCAGAGGCCCGCGGCGCACAGCGCCATGCAGCCGTCGATCAACGCCTCGCCGCCCAGATCTGCCATTTGGGAGAACCAGAGAAAGTTCACTTGGGGGCCGGCCGGGCGCCACGGAAAGAGCTGTGGTGTGAAGCTAAGGCCGACGACCAGGCTCGGGGCGAACGCGACCCAACGCGCGATGCCTTGCTGCACCAAGGACTCCGTCAGCGCGCCCGTCGCGGCGTAGGGAAGGGCTTGGGCGACGAAGGCAAGCAGGGCCAGGAAAACCGCCACCGGCCGAGGAAGATGGCCAAAATCTTCGAGCAACCCGATCATGGAAAAGAGCGCTATCGCGTTCACACAGGTCCCGAACAGGAAACCTATGAGCGCGCCTTGGACCCGAGGTCGCTTGTCGAGCGAGGCTGTCGAGAGCGCCTCAATCAGGACAAATAGCGCGATAAAGCCGCACGGCCAGAGCGCCCTAGGCTCCCCGCTCAAAGCGAGCAAGACGCCGCCCAGTATCGCTAACACGATCCCGCGCGCGCGCTTCCACGGCGCCGATGTCCATGGCGTCACTGGGACCTTCTAACATGGGCCATAGCCCGTCCGAAGCGCTTTGAAGGCCAGGGGCCGAGGCTTTTCGGCGTGGTCTTTCCTTGACCCCGCGCCTGGCCCGTTCCCAAGATGCGACCCCAGGGCATGGCCATCGCTTCCCCAAACTACAAAGTCGCTACGGCCACCTTGCGCAAGCTGCTCGCGTTGACCGGACTCGTGCCGCTCGCGCTCTTTCTCGCGTTTCACGCCTATCAGCAGTCGGCCCTGCTACAGGGACGCGATGCGCTCCTGGCGCGGCTCGATGCGAGTCCGATGAGCTGCGGGCTCTCGGTCCTGTTGCTCGCGATGCTGTTGGTCCACGCCACGTGTGGTGCGGTGCTTGCGACACGCCAGGACGCAGCCCTCGAGCGAACCTACGGCAGTCGCGCCTTTCGCAGCTTTCAGGCAGTCACAGGCGCGCTGACCCTGGCGTTCCTACTGCTTCATGTCGGAGGCACATTGTGGGCGAGGCTCTCGCTCGAGACCTCGGCGGGCGCCTACGGAGTGGTGCTCGATCAGACCGGAACCACGCCAGGGATGGCTGCGTATGTGGTCGGGATTTCGGCGGCTTGCCTTCATTTGGGCCAGGGGCTTGCGGCGAGCATCTTGCGTTTCTGGCCCACAGCGCAGGTGCGCATCGTGCGAGGCTGCGCCGGGCTGGCCGCGGGCTTTTTGTGGCTGACCTTCTTCCGGGCACTCGCAGTTTACGCAACCTCCACTCCGCTCATGTAAGATGCGAGGCGTGGCTCGAATTTACGCGATAGCGATCAACACGTTTCGAGAGGCGGTTCGCGACCGCGTCCTCTACGGGGTCCTGGGTTTAGCGTTCGCCGTTCTGCTGTTTACATTGGTGCTGGCCCAGCTTTCGCTGAACGAGCAGGAGCGCGTGGTCGCCGATGTGGGCCTTGCGTCGATCTCGTTTTTCTCGGTGGTCGTCGCCGTCTTTTTGGGCTCGTCGCTCCTCTACAAAGAGATCGAGCGCAAGACGTTGTACGTCATCCTCCCGAAGCCCATCGCGCGCGCGGAGTTTTTGCTCGGCAAGTACGCGGGCATTCTGTTTACCGCGACCGTGTTCGTGGCGTTGATGGGCTCACTCCAGCTCTGGACTTCGAGCGTCCAGGCCGGCGTCAATCTCACGCTCGCCCTCGGCGCGCTCGTCGGGCTCGTGCTGCTCTTGTGTGTGTGGTTGTGGCGTGCACGCGATAAGACGGCAGTGCTGATTCCGTTTTCGGGCGTTGCGCTGGTGGCGTCTTCGTTGCTGCTGCTCCGGACCGAGCGTGCGCTCGAGCCGGTGCTCGCGCAGCTCATCCTCTCCGTGGTCGAGGTCTTGGTGCTGGCGGCGGTCGCACTATTCTTCTCGTCGTTCTCCACGCCCTTTCTTACTGGCCTCTTCACGCTCGGCATCTGGCTCGCGGGCCGCTCCGCCGACGACATGGCCACCATGAAAAGCCAACAGCTCAGCGAATCCATCCGTTCCTTTATGCGCTTCATGGCTGAGGTTTTGCCGAACCTTCAGCTCTACGTGCCCGGACGAACCATCTTGTATCAAGAGGGGCAGGTCGAGCTCTGGGCGTACGTGGCGAAGAGCTCGGCGTACGGGGTGCTGTACGCGACACTGCTCTTGAGCTTTGCGGTGTTTATCTTTGGGCGCCGCGATTTCGTATGACTTTGTCCCCCATGCCTCGCGTGCTTGCGACTTTGGTTCTCGGTTTTTGTGTCCTGTGTGTCGTCATGACTGGGCGGGCGGTGCTCTCTGCCCGCAGCGAGTGGAATCGCGCTCAGGCGGCCTTACGCAGTGCAGAGCCCGCGGAGGCCATCGTGGCTCTTCGCAGGGCGGCCCGCTGGAATGCACCTGGGAACGTCTACGCCGACGAGGCTCTTACAGCCTTGGGTAAGCTCGCGTCGTCGTTCGAGGTTCGCGGCGACCTGCACAACGCCCTGGCTGCCCAGCGGGCAATCCATTCCGCCATCCATGCGAGCTCAGGCTTCGTGCGGTTCGAGCAGGACCGGCTCGCGCGCGCGGACCAGAAAATCGTGGAGCTCATGCTTCGAGAACCAGCGGCTGAGATCGACGCCGCGAAGTCCGAAGACGAGCGTCGCGCCCTCTACCTGAGCCTGCTTGAAGGCCAGCGACCCAGCCCGTTTTGGGTGGTGTTTGCGTTTCTAGGATGTGTGACCTGGATCGTCGCGGCATCCGTGTTTCTGCTACGCGGTGTGGACCATCGCGGTCGCGTGGTACGTGCGGTCGCGCGTCGCAGCGGCCTTGTGTTGCTCGTGGGCTGGATTGCCTTTGCCCTCGGCCTGCGTCTCGCCTAAGACCCTTGCCTGCCCGAGAGACTCGACGACCATGAGCACCAAAACGTCTACTGTCACCATCGCCGTGCCCAAGGGGCGTGTGCTCAAGTCTCTGGCAGCGCGCTTCGCCCGGGCGGGAGTTGATCCACAGGTCTTGTTGTCCGAAGACAGGCGGCTTGTAAGAGCCACGCCCGACGGCTCCGTGCGGTTCTTGCTTCTAAAGCCCGATGACGTACCTACGTACGTGGAGTACGGGGCCGCAGACCTTGGCGTCGTGGGTCGGGACGTGCTGCTCGAACGCGAATACGACCTCTACGTGCCGCTCGACCTGGGAATCGGTCGCTGCAAGATGGCGGTGTGCGGCCTTGCTGGCCAAGTGCCCACGGAGTCGCCGCGTCCGTTGCGCGTGGGGACCAAGTTCGTGAACATCGCGACCCGGTATTACCAAGAGCAGCGGAAGCAGGTGGAGATCATCTACCTGCAAGGCTCAGTGGAACTGGCGCCCATCACCGGTCTCTCTGACGTCATCGTCGATCTGGTCGAGACAGGGGAGACGTTGCGCCAGAACGGGCTCGAGGTCTTCGAGGATGTCGTCGATATCTCGTCGGTGGTGATAGCGAACGTGGCGGCGTTCAAGCTCCAGCGCGAGCCGATTCGCAAGCTGCTCGAAGCACTCAAAGACGCTTCCGGAATTTGATCTCGATCTCGGTAAATCCGAGCGCTGCGTGTGCCTTGCGCGCCCCCTCATTGAAGGCCCAGGTTCCAGACTCCACGACTTGGCAGTCGGACGCCTTGAAGCGTGCAGTGAGGGCTTCGAACAAGATCTGGCCCACGCCGCGTCCACGTTCGTCGGCTGAGACGAACCAGTCCTCGACCACACCCTTCTTGGTCAGTTCGCGTCGTGCGTCGACTTCGATGTGTCCCGATATGTAGCCCACAGCTTCGCCTGCGCGCTCTGCGAGTAACACGATGGCGCCGTTGGTCCGCAGCAGGCCGTCGACGTCGTCTCGCAGGGTTCCATCGAGGTCGCGATAGGCGAACAACGGTAAAACTGCGGGACGCGTGATCTCGTCGCGGAACTGCACGTACAGGGCTTGGTGGAAGCGCAGCACCAGGGCACGGTCGGCCCTGGTGGCTTGCCGAACGATCACAGTATCGGTCACGGGCGTAGCCTACTCGACTGCCCGAGGTTCGGCCCGTCAGGGAGCGTTTTCGACTACCACCAGGGGGCGTAGGCGCACAAGCATTGCACGTCCGAAGCCCTTGATTCGAAGGAGCTGCGACACGCTCTGAAAGCGGCCGCGTGCCTCGCGAAAAGCTAGGATGGCCTTCGCTTTCGCAGGGCCCACGCCTGGCAATGTGATGAGCTCCGCTTCGCTCGCGGTATTGAGGTTGAGGGGGGCGTTAGCGCTTGGGGCAGGGGTACTCGCACTCCCAGAGCAGGGGGGAGCCTCTGCCGGACAAGGTGGGCAGCTATGCTGGGCGAGTAGGGGACCAGCCGGCACGCTGCACACGAAGACCAGTGCCCAGAGGAGTGCGCGCTTCATGTGAGTTCTGACGAGGCTGGGCGCGCGAGGTCACGCGACTCGAGCGGGCGACCGGCTTCCCTTGGAAAGTAGTCGCGCACGTGGAGCTTTCCACTTATCGGGATGGCATCGAGCAAGACGGTCGTGCTTCCGTCGCGATTGACGAAGGCATTGCCCACACGAAGGAACAGGTCTTTTCCATCGGCTTTCGCTACCACTGCGTAGACAGCCTGCATGCGTTTTCCAGTGGAATCCATTTGAGAGCCTCCTTGGCCGAGTTCACTTCGGCTTCCGTGCTCTTTGCAGCTGGAGTGCCGTGGCACGCGTATGTGGGATCGCCAGGTTGGGAGGGGCGCTTGGCGTCCTTGCCGGCGGATGCGTGGCGGCGGCGTCGATTCTTGAGTCGTGCGTGCTTCGCGTGGCACCATGAGTTCTATGAAGCTTTCGCTTTCTCAGGCATCTCTCACGACCGTTGAAGCGGATCTGCTCGTGGTTTTCGTTACGGGAACCGACTTTGCGAAGCAGGCATCCTTCCGGGAACTCGACGCAGCGCTGGCGGGAGAGCTCTCCCGCATTGCCAAGCAGGAGGAATTCAGCGGCAAAAAAGGCCAAGTTCTCTCGCTCCATACCTTCGGCAAGCTTGCTGCGAAGAAGCTGAGGGTCGCGGCTCTGGGAGGCAAGGAAATCTCAGAAACCGAGTTGCGCGTGGCCGCGGCACAGCTTGGGCGCCAGGTGAAGGACCTCAAGCATCTGGCAGTGGCCGTGCCTTCCTCCGCGCCGGCCCACGTCAAGCTCGTCGCAGAAGGTCTGCTGCTCGGCCGCTATCGCTACGCGGAATTTCTCTCTGGCGCCCGTAAGCCGAAGACCGGCGAGCGTTGCACGCTGGTCCTGGGGCATAAGCCGACGGTGGCGGACAAGAATGCGCTGGCCGAAGCCGTCGTGCTCGGAGAAGCCGTTTCCCTAACGCGCGACCTCGTAAACAGTCCGCCTAACAAGATGACGGCGGCTGCCCTCGCGGACGAAGCGCGCCGAGTCGCACGCGAGCACGGCATCCGCTGCACCGTCTGGGGTAAGCAGGAAATTGAGAAGCGCGGCATGAGCCTGTTGATGGCCGTCAATGCCGGAAGCGCAGACGAGCCTCGCTTCGTGCACATGACCTACACGCCGAAGGTAAAGCGCAAGGTTCCGCGCATTGTCTTCGTGGGCAAGGGGCTCACGTTCGACGCGGGCGGTTTGAGCATCAAGCCCGCAAAATCCATGGAAACCATGAAGTGCGACATGGCGGGTGGAGCGGCCACGATTGCTATCGTCGTCGCCGCCGCGCGCCTGAAGCTTCCGGTCGAGGTGCACGCCATTGTGCCCTCGACGGACAACATGCTCGGGGGCAAGGCGTTCAAGCCGGGGGCTGTGTATCGCACGCTTGGTGGCAAGACCGTCGAGGTGCTGAACACCGATGCCGAGGGGCGCCTGATTCTGGCCGATGCCCTGACCTACGCGCGCAAGCTTGAGCCAACCGTGCTCGTCGATCATGCGACGTTGACGGGGGCTTGCATGGTTGCGCTAGGTCAGTGGCGCGCTGGACTCTATGCGTCGGAAGATGCCCTGCGAGACCGCTATCTCGATGCGGCCAAGCGCAGCGGCGAAGCCTTCTGGCCTCTACCCCTCGACGAGGACCTCAAGGAGACCATCAAGAGCCCCATCGCGGACCTCAAGAACACCGGCGACGGCTACGGCGGCTCCATTGCGGCCGCCCTCTTCTTGCGCGAGTTCGTTGGGGACAGCCGCTGGGTCCACCTGGACATTGCAGGCCCTGCCTACCTGTCCTCGCCCCACGGTGTGTCTCCGCGGGGTGGCACAGGCTTCGGCGTGCGTACGGCTCTCGAGTTCATCAAGAGCTTCGCGTGAGGCTTGCGCAGCGGGCTCCTTGTAATGGGCTGCCCGCTGCTCCGGCCGTTGTCAGATCTTGAACGGGTAGGCGACGCTGAAGGAGCTGTTCGAGAACTTCGGGAACTTCGCCTTGCCGACTTCCTTCACGACGCACGAAGCGACCGGGGTTCCTGCGAACTGTCCGGAAACATCGACGCTCGTGACCCGGCCCGTGGCGCCCGCTACTGCAATCTTGGCCGTCGCAACGCCGGTCTGACCGTTTCCGCAAGCCTGGACGCGCGGGGCGACGCCCTTCATTGCATTGATAACGTCGTCGCGGCTTGGGGTCGGCGCGAGTGCCGCTGCAGCGGGGGCTGCGGTTGCGGGCTTCTTCGCGGGCTTGCCGTTCAGCGCGCTGTCCAACAGGTCGTCGATGGATTTGTCGCCCGAGCTTTGTTTGGGGGGGGCCGGTGCCGGTGCCGGGGCTGCAGCCGGCGCAGAAGCCGGCGCGCTGGCCTTCTCGGTTTTTTCGCTCTTGGCAGACGCGCTGTCGCTGCTGCGCTTCGAGCGGGTCTGACGTTCTGCGCGAGCGCTTGGGCTCTCGTCGTCGTCGCCCGTATTTGCTGCGGCACGCACGGGCGCGGGATCGGCAGGGGCAGGGGTCGGGACGGCAGCGCCGGCGGCAGCAACTGCGCCAGCCGCAGGCGCGCTCGCGACGGTTCCTGCAGCGTTCTCGCCTGCAGCTTGCGCGATGCTCGGTTCATTGGCGGAGCCGCCGTCGCGCAGGCCGAGGTAGCCGACTGCAGCACCGAGCAACAGGATGGCCGCGGCCATACCGGCCATCATGACCTTGTTGTTGTCGGATTTCTCGACCGCGACTGGAGCTGCCAGCGCAGCCGCCGAGAAGGCGACCGAGCCAGCGCCTACGGCCATGAGATCTTCGACCTTGTCGCGTGAAGAGCCGTTGGTCGGGCTGTGCCCCATCGACTGGGTGGCGCTAGCAAGCGCACGGATATCGATGAGACCTGAGCCTTCGCCCTGAGCCATACCTGCCTTGGGCTTGGGTGCGGGGGCCGTGTTCGGGGATCCCGTGGCAAGCGCTTGCAGGTTCGAGAGCGAGAAGAGCACGGAGTTCTCGTTGCGCTGCCCGGTCAACGACTCGGACTCGCTTACGCGGGCGCTGCTGTGCTCGTTGGAATGCGGCTCATCATCCACTGCCGAGCCGGCAAATGGGCTTCGCGCCGAGCGTGCGAACAGATCGCCGCCGCCGCTTTCCGCGTGACTGTCGGACTGGCCCATGACGCCTGATAGGCCGCCGTCATCACCCGCGAACGGATCGGCTCCCATGTCGCTCGAACCGCCGAAAAGCTGGGCCTGTGAGGCTCGCTCGGCTTGCGGACTGGGCGCGCTTTCTGCGTCGGCCATGATTGCACTCACCAGTGTCTCGACGTCCTTGGCTGGCTGCCAGCCGTCCATTCCTTCGCGCCAAACATAGGCTTCCCAGTCGATCTTGCCCTCGGAGAGCAGCTCGCCAAGTTGACGCGGAGCGAGTGGGCCTTGCTGTTCGCCCCCTACGACCACGTGCCACACGGCTTCGGCGCTGTAGTCGTACACGCGCGTGGCTTCATCGCCGTCGTCTTGGCTGTCGCCCTTTACAACGATGACCGCGCTGCACTTCTTGCAGCGAATCTTGAATACCTTGCCGGCGACTTTCTCATCGGCAATCGAATACTTGGCTCCGCAGCTATCGCAGACGATTTTCATGGACTGTGGTCCTCAGCAAGTTGCGCGTCGAGCGCAGCGGTGGGTGCGTGCAGCGAAGGCACCCTGTTCCTCTACCCACAATGGAGCACCACGTGCTCGTGTAGGCCGAGGCGGGCGGACGCTAACAGAACTTCGACACCGCTGCCTAGAGCACCTTAGGAAAAAAATCACTGTTGAGTGCGATGACCGCACTGGCCGCAAAAAGTAGCGCTTGCAGCCAACATCTGGCCGCACCCCGCGCAGGCAGTCGTGGCTCGAGGGGTCGATTGCTGAACAAACGCCGTGTAAGTGAGGAGCAGTGCGCCATCTGCGTCGCAGCGCGTCGCGCTAGCTGCGTAGCCGTGGCGACACACAGGGCAGATCATGGCCTCCTGTGGGGCGACAGGAGGCACACTGGCACTGGCAGGCATGTGCGCAGGCACCGGACTTTCGAAGGGCGCGGGGGCGCGATCAAGCGAGACCTGGAGAGGCTCGGGCGAAACGCTCCTGTCCTCATTTGGAGCCTTAATGGATAGCGCTTCGACCGGGCGCTGAGACAACGGCATGCGCTCGCGCGTTGCGGGCACGGGCTGGATGGTGTTGCGCGCGAGAAACCACCACGCCGTTATCGCAGCGAGCAGCAGCAGAGCCGCTCCTCCAAGCAAGACAGCCCAAGGCGAGTCGGTCTCGATGCCGAGGGCTTTCACGCCGGCACTTGCAAGTCCGCCTTGCGCGCCTTCTTCTCCGCTCTGCAGGGATTGCGCGCCTGGAATGCGGCCGGCGGTGATGTCTGAGAGGTCGGTGATGGAGACTTTGACTGAAGCCTGATCGCGCTTGCCCGTGTGGCTTGCGGTGACGCGGAAGGTTCCTTCGGCTTCGGCAGCGCTCTCGGCAGCGCGAAAACACCCCCCAGAGAGCGTGGCGCGGAGGCTTTCCGCTTTCTCGAGCGCCCAGCCCACTTCGCTTGCTTTGAGGTCGCGTGAACAGCCCGCGGCATCAAAAGCTCGCACGCCAAAGCAAATGCGTTCGCCAGGTTCAAGCGTAGCTTCAGCGGGACGTAGCTTGATGCGGTCGACGGTGCCGCCAAAAGTGCAGCTGGCAGACTCGGCTGAGGCTTGCGAGGAAGCCGTCGTGGCATCCATGCGCTGGAGCTGCTGCACGCTGCGCACCTTGGCGGTGCACATCGAATTCTTGAGCTGCCACAGGTACTCGCTCTCATTTACGAGTTCGAGCGTCGTGGGCGACTTGAGATGGACGATGTAGCGAGCCGTTTCGCGTTTCGGGTCGCCTTGCGGCGTGGCGCACTCGCTAGCCCATTGCGTGGCGCTGGCGCTGTGGTTGGTGCGCTTGACGGCTGGATTGGGCGACCAACAGGCGTTGGTACGCAGCACATAGCCGCTGAACTTCAGCGCGAGCTGGCCCTCGCTTTGCTGTACCGTGACGTTTGCGGGTGCGGGCAGTGTATGGCTCTGGGGCCTGGGTCCACAGTCTTCGCCCCAGGTCGCTACCGTGGCGGTGACGCTCGTCGACGAAGGCCGATAGAGCCCAGATAGCGCGTCGTCTTGGGCATAGGCCGTACTTACCGCAGCCAGCGCGCCGCACGAAACGAAGCAGCACGCACCAAGAAACCATCGAAGTTTTGCTGCCAGTGCCACCACGTTGCTGCCTCGTCGCCCAAAAAGGGGAGGGTACCAGCGCGGGCCGAGCACCGCAAAAGCGAAGCGGGGCTCGGACGATTGTCCTGCCCCGCTCTCACACGCTCAACGAGCTGCCGGCTGAATCAGCCTGCTGCGCGCGCCTTCTTCACGGCGTCCGTAAGCTCCGGAACAACCTTGAAGAGGTCGGCCACGAGGAAGTAGTCCGCCACCTGTGCGATGGGGGCTTCCTTGTCCTTGTTGATGGCGACGATGGTCTTGGAGCCCTTCATGCCAGCAAGGTGCTGGATGGCGCCGCTGATACCGACTGCTACGTAGAGCTTCGGCGCCACGACCTTGCCGGTCTGACCGACCTGGAGGTCGTTGGGCACGTAGCCTGCGTCGCAAGCCGCGCGCGATGCACCCATGGCGGCGCCAAAGGCGTCGACGAGGGGCTCGAGTACGGTCTTGAAGCCTTCGGCGCTCTTGAGTGCGCGACCGCCGGAGACCACGATGGAAGCTTCCGCCAGGTCGGGGCGAGCGCTCTTCACGGACTCGAGGCTGACGAACTGCACCTTGGAAGCAGCCGCATCGGCCACGACTGCAAGGTTTTCTACGGGGCTCGATCCGCCGCTTTCAGCAGCCTGCTCGAACTCCGACTGACGCACCGTGACGACCTGGATGGGGGTCGTGACCTCCATCGTGGCGTACACGTTGCCAGCGTAGGTCGGACGCTTGTAGGAAAGCTTGCCGCCTTCCACGTTGACGTTGGAGATGTCGCTCGCGAGGCCAGCACCGAGCTTGGCAGCAACGCGCGGAAGGAGGTCCTTGCCGTACGTGCTGGCCGTGGCGAGCACTACGCCGTAGCCCTTACCGAGTTGTGCAACCGTGGCTGCGTAACCTTCAGCGATGTAGCCGCCAGCGATTTCCGTGGCGAACACCTTGCGAGCGCCGAACGCGCCCACTTCACCGGCGGCTTTTGCAGCGCCCTGGCCGATGGCCAAGACGTCGAAAGCTCCGCCCGTTCCCTGCGCGATGGTGCGCGCTGCGCTGATAGCGTTGAGTGTGGTCTTGCGCAGACCACCATCAATGAGCTCCGCGACAACAAGTACGTCTGTCATGACATTCTCCTCTTGGCTCGAAGGGCTCAGATGACCTTGGCTTCGTTCTTGAGCTTCTGGACAAGCGCCTCGACGCTCTCCACGATCTCACCGGCCTTGCGGGCGGGAGGCAGCTCGAACTTGACGTAGTTCGTGCTCAGCGCAGCGTCGCTGCCCAGTGCGGACAGAGCCTGCTCGGCGATCGGCTTCTTCTTCGCCTGCATGATGCCCTTGAGCGATGCATAGCGAGCGCCGTCCGCGTACTCGTGGCCCGCGGGGGTCACGCCGTTCTGGACGGCCTTGGGCGACACGATACGAAGGTCGACCGAGACCACAGCGGGCGTCTGGACCTTGAGCGTGAGCACGCCGGTGTCGACTTCGCGACCGACCGTGAGGCTCTTGCCGCTGTCGTCCGTGGCGATGGACATTGCGAACGTCGCCATGGGCCAGCCAAGGAGCTCGGCCAAGATCTGGCCGGTGGCGTTGGAGTCGCCATCGACAGCCTGCTTACCGAGCAGAACGAGGTCGGGCTTCTCTTGGTCTACAATGGCCTTGAGGGCGCGCGCGACCACGAGCGAGTCGAGCTTGCCGTCGTCGGTCTCGACGAGGATGCCGCGGTCGGCGCCCATCGCAAGAGCCTGACGCAGCGTCTGCGCTGCATCCTTGGTGCCGAGGGTCACGACAACGGTCTCGCCGAGCTTATCCGTGCCCTTGGCGTTCTCGTTGAGGCGCAGCGCGGTCTCAACCGCGTACTCATCGAATGGATTTGGCTTCCATTCGAGGCCCTCTGTGGTCACGGTTTTGCCGTCTGCGGCGACCTTGACTTTGTTGGCGTTGTCCGGGTCGCTGACCCGCTTGACGGGAACGAGGATCTTCACGCACTGCCTCCATTCAGGCCCTCGAAAAACCGCTGTGATCCGCCACTAACGCTAGATCACGTAGGTTCTCCAATGGGGGGAACTCGACGAAATATCGGCGACGCGGGGGTGTAGGATCGATGGGGGGAGGTGTCAAGACTTAGCGCGCTCTGAAAACCCGTTGAAGCAAGCGCTCTCTACGCCAAATCGACGCGATTTGCGGGGCGCATGCGCACTCCGTCCAAGAACGTGGTCGCGACTTGTTGTGCGGATCGCTTCATGGCTTGCTCGTCCCCGCCGCCCAGGGCCCAGCCAAGGGTGATGGCATCGAGCGCTCCCCAAAGGGCACGCGCGAGCACGCGAGGACTCAGGTCCGCGCGCACCGCGTGCTGGGCTTGGCCTTCCTCGAACACAGAAGCCAGCGTCTCGAGATAGCGTCCAAATAGGGGGGCGCCGTACTGCTTCAACAACTTGGCGGACTGGCGCAGATTCACCGTGACGACTTCGGCCAGTTCACGTGACCCATCGAGCAGGCCGAGCTGTATGTCGACGCAAACTCGCAGCTTGGCTTCGAAGCCATCTTGCTGGGAGATGGCTTCGGACATCATGGTGATAAGACGCGTGGTGTAGTCCTGAAAAATCGAGATCAGGACGTCGTCTTTATTCTTAAAGTAGAGGTAGATCGTGCCGTCGGCGACACCGGCGGCCTTGGCTATCTCACTGACACGCGTGGAGTAGAAGCCTTTGCGCGCGAACACCTTGATCGCAGCCCGCAGGATGCGCTCGCGTTTGCCCTCGCCGACGTCCTTCTTGCGCACCGGGCTCTTCCGCTTTTTCTTGGCGGGGGCGGCAGCGGGTGCCGACTCTTCCGGATCACCGGAGAGGCTATCTTCCCAATTGAATGGAGGTTCAGTATCCGCCACGGAGCCTCGCTAGCACCCCCAAAACGGCACGTCAACGCGGGCCTTAGCCGCAAGCAGGCTAGGGCTTGGGGCGCAGGACGTAAAAGGCTGGCTTCGACTGCGCCAATTTGCGGATGAGCGCGAGGTCATCGTCTGCCTTGCCTTGGGCGTGGGTCAGGTCGGTAAAGTAAGCGCGAACGTAGCCTTGGGCGCTCGAACCGCTGGCCGAGCGCTCCATCCTGGCGCGCGTCAGTGCCGCTCGAAGGGTTGCTTCAGGCAGCCGCTGTACCTGCGTGAGTGCGTCGCGGACGCTGCGCTCCAAGCTGGCCAAATCGTCCTCGCGCATAGCCAAGGCGGTGCCGCTAAAGACGAACTCGCCAGCGCGGTCGCCCCAGCTCACGAGTGCTGGCAGGTTCTTGGCAGACAGCGCTTGAGCGAAGGCTGACGCAAAGACTTGCGCTCCCAGACTGCTGCCGACGTTGCCCGGCGTACGCAGGCCGACCAGCACGCGGAGTGCTCCGGACTCGGTGCGCTCGCCGAGGATGGCCGCGGGTGCTTTGGGTTCCTTGAGGGGCGCCAGTGCTGTCCCCTTCGGGAGCTGGGTCACGCGACGCGCCACGTAGCGGGCGACATCGTCGGCGGGCTGGGCCGTGACCGCCATCACGGACAGACGCGCTCCAGCGAGGAGTTCGGTGTGAAGGCGTCGGATTTCGTTGATGTGGACGCTCGATACCGGATCTGGAGCCCCATAGGGGGCGACTATCCCAGGCATTGTTGGCGCAAGGAGTGCACCGAGGTAGCTTTGCCAACGCAGGTCTGGCTGTGAACGCAACGTGCGCGTGAGCTTGAGCCGCGCGTCGTCCAGCGCGCGTGTGGTGAGTGCGGGGCTGAGCGCGCAGCGCAGCAAGGTGTCGAGCGCTTCTGCCCAGCGGTTCTTGGGTGCGGTGATCATCAGACCCAGATGGCTCGCTGAAATAAGCGGCTGGAGCCGCGCATCGAGATGAACCAGATGCGCATCGAGCGCGCTACCCGTCGCGAAGCCGCAGCCATCGCTCATCAAGGTGGCCAGCAATGCGCCCCGCCCATGGCGCGTAACAGGGTCGAGTGCGCTGCCACCCTGAAAGCGCACGACAGCGCTCATCCAAGCATCGCCCTCGCGGCGCCTGACCTCGATGCGCGCCCCATTTGCGGAGGTGACATTGGCCGCACTCGCGCTTGCCGTCCCTTGCGTGTCGCCGAGGCTGTTGCGCTCGCCTGTCGCGATCGCGTTTTCAAGCTCCTTGGTCAGCTCCTGAAATTTTTTGTCTTCGTTGCGCGCAGGAAACCCCTCTGCGCGGACGACGAGGCCAACACCAAGCGGCCACGGGGAGCGCAAGGCCGCGACGGATCCACGCGCAGCCCAGTCTTCGCCGATGACTCGCGTGATGGCTTCGAGGGACTCTTCGGGGCGGGTGGCTGGAAGTTCGTCGCTTTCAAGCGCCAGGCGTCGCACATCGAACAGGAAGCGCTGCAGCCGCCGCGCCGGCTTGTCCCCTGCGGGCATGCGCAGACTCAAGAGTCGCACCCCTTGCAGGTTCGTGATCCGTGCCGTGAGATGCGGATAAATTTTGCGCAAGCGTTGGCCGAGGGACGCTGCGACCTCCGTGCTCGGCACCAGCAAGGCCAACGACAAAACATTGTCCTGACCGAGCTGCACACGCAAGCTCGACTGGCCGACCAGAGCCCGTTCGACGCGGGGTTTTAGGCTGCTTGGTGTTTTGGGGGAGTTCGCCGCAAACGCTTGTGAGACGGCAGCTTCGCTGGTGTCGCCGGCGGCGATGAGCAACGAACGCTGCGCTCCGTAGTTCTCTTGCGCAAAGCGGCCGATGGCGGAGCCGTCCACCTGGGAGTCGTCGCCCTCGTTGCCGAGTGGAAAAAGCCCGGCACCCTCTTTGTCGAAGAGCGCCGCAAAGGCGAGCTCGTCGGCCTCTCTGGCGACATCGCCCTGGGCTCTCTGTCTCGCGCTCCGCAGGCGGGCCCGGATCCGTTCAGCGTCGCTCGAATTTGGCGGGGACAACGCGAGAACCTGCATCAGGCGCTTGATGCAGCGTTCAAGGCCCCGGCCTTGTGTATCGCAGAGCAAACTGAACTCTGTGCCGTCAGGCAGTACGCGAGCCTTGGTGCCGCTCTTCTCTTCGGCCCAGTAGGCAGCTGCCGTCGCAAGCTGCGGAACTCGCGCCGAACGTGAACCCGCGTCGATCCAGAGTGCCAATCGGGCCACGTTGGGCGTGGGGCGCGTGACGACCAGGGTCGAGCCGGCTTTCAGCTTTTCGATGGCACTAGGGGGCGGGGGAGGGCGCGCCACCTCGGGTCGAGGTTTGGGGTGCGCACAACCCAGGATGCTCGAGCATCCCCAAGCAACGAAAAGGCAGAAAAATATGGAAAAGCGGGACATCCGTGAGGTCGAGCCGAACCTGAGCCAGCGTAGACCTGCCCTCGGCGCGCCCTAGGACTCGCACAAAATGCGCGCTGAGCCAACCTTTGACTTCAAAGGGACCACAGCGCGGGCTCTCGACACGGCTAGGCGACGCGCGCTTCGATTTGCATCGTGGTCATGCCGCGATCTTGCGCAAGGAAGGCGTCTAGGCGCGCCTGACCTTGGCTGTCGAGTGCCGTAAACCGCACGGCGGTTCCATGAAAGAGCGCGTCGAAACAGTCATAGACGACCTCGGCGCTGGCCCAAAGAGGCTCGGGCTTGCCGTCAGGCAACGGAATTTCCAGCTGAATCTCTGCGCTGTGACGAACGAACGATGCGATCGGGCGTTCCATGTAGAGACCAGAGCGACTCAGGTTGCTCGAAAAACAGCGGTGAGTTTGCCCTTCGACGTGCTGCTGCAGGTATACGGAGACAGGCACGCGGGGCGCTCGGCGTCGTTCAGATCCAGTCATGGAGCCAATGTAAGACAGTGTACGTGGTCCGCCAAAAAAGCGACACCTAAGAAAGGCTCACGCTGCCGCGGCCACCGTTCTTCCGAGGACGCTCTCCAAGCGGCAGCGAATTTTGTGCTTCTTGCTGTAGACCGTTTTCACGGAAATCTGCATTTCCTCGGCGATCTGTTCGGGTGTGTGGCCCTGTAGGAAGAACAGATCGACAAACGTTCGGTCCTTTTCGGAAAACCCGCTGAGCATGTCGTTGACGCGGCTCCACTCTTGCTTGGCCGCCAACGCATGAAACGGGTCCGGAGCGCCGCAGCATAGGTCCTCCGCCTCGAGCGCACTGCCGCGCATGGGCTGGCGTGCGACGGTCCGCAGGTAGTCCCAGGCTGCGTTGGTGGCGAGCAGGCCTATCCAGGTACTCAAGCGGTGGCCGCGCTCGGGCTCGAACGTTCGCAGCTTGTGCATTTCACGCGCATTCAAGCCGCACATCATCAACGCATAGATCTCATCGACGTCGGCGCTGCTTAGGACCGCCGCAAAGCGCTGGGTCACCTTGTGGATAGCGCGGTAAATCAAGCGATCGTAGCGCAGGTGAAACTCACGCCAGGCTCGCCCCTCGCGCAGCAGCATCTGCTGCAGGAGCTCCAACTCTGTCCACTCGCTCGTGGCAAAGGGAAGGGCAGCTGCGTTCGTCATCATGGTCTCGGGCCTTTCGTACGGTGGCTCTTCTGCCGCCGTACACCCCCTTATGCAGCTCGTATGCCAACGATAGATTCTAGCGAAAATCGCGTATTCCCATGGAAAATCGCGAGTCGCATGAACCCATAGGTGCGTAACAGCTGGACCGTAACAGTTGCGAAGCCCCCTTTGGCAGCGTCACAACGTAACAATCTGTTACGACCAAAGAGCCCAGAACCTTTCCTGTAAAAAGGCGTCCTAAGACCATGGCGTCACGTTTTTCGTTACCCTTGATCGCCCTCGCGCTCACCGCGTGTGCTGGCCGCGCTCCATCCCCCACGACTCCAGACAAGGTAGTCAACATGGAGGCACTGCGGATCGTGGCCAAGCATGACCCCGGTGGGCAATACAGCTTTGAGAGCTACGACGCCGAAGAGCTCTTCGAGCGGGCGAACGCAGAACTCGACGCGGGTCGCTGCCCCGAAGCGGTCGCTTTGTACGACCGCATCACTGGGGAGTTCGCCGCGAGTCGCTATGCGTCGGCGGGCTACTACAACGCCGGGTTGTGCCTCGCCCAGTTAGGCCAGAGAGAGGCCGCCTTACTACGGTTTGAGACACTCCTTCAGCGCTTGCCGGAGGCGCCCGACGTAAAGCACGCCGCATTTCAGGCGGGCCACCTACACGCCGACCTTCAAACTTGGGAGCAAGCTCTCGGCCAGGCCAATGCTCTCCTCGCCCGCTCAGACCTCGACGCTTCGGAGCGAGTGGAGGCGATGGCCCTGCGATCTCAAGCGCTGCTGGGGCTGAATGACCTCGAGCAGGCCGAGCACCAGGCCCAACAGGCGCTCGCCTATTCACGAACGCACGGCGAGGAGATGGCTCACGACTCCTTCTATGTCGCCGCTGCGAATTTCGTGGTGGCGGAGACCCTGCGGCTGCGCGCGGAAGGCCTGGCTTTCCCGGACACGACCCAGGAAGAGCAGCGCGAGATACTGCTCAAGCGGGCGCAACTGCTCCTCGACGCACAGCGGGAGTACTTCAACGCTATTCGCTATGCGCTTCCCCACTGGGCGGCCATCTCAGGCCAGCGGATCGGCGCCATGTACGAGAAGCTGTGGCGCGACATCATGGCCGCACCCATTCCCGGCACGATACCTGAGGCTGTAAAGACGGTGTATCCACAGGAGCTCGCCAAAATGGTCAAGCCCTTGCTCCGCCACGCGATCCGATACTGGGAGCTCGCGCTAAAGATGGTAGAGGGCTCAGAACAGCCCGTCCCATGGGTCCAAACGACCCGTGAAGATCTGGAACGTACGCGTCTCCTTTTGCTGGCGCCGAGCGACGAAGCGAGTGCGAATCCAGGTCTTCAGGCGCCAAAATAGTGGTTTCAACCCGCGGACATCGCTCTTCCTTGCGTCGGGCCGTTTCTACAAGCACGCGAACGCCTTGCTGCTCCTTGACACATGCAAATGCTTGGCCTACTTAAGGCGCCCTCGCGGTTGGTGCGGGGCGCGGGGTTGCGTCTTTCGAGTCGCCCTCGTCCCAGCTTAACCGCGGTGGAGTCTTCGGTGTGGCCCGAGCGCATGGAGATTCAGCTGGCGTAGCTCAATGGTAGAGCACCTGTTTTGTAAACAGGTGGTTGTGGGTTCAATTCCCGTCGCCAGCTCGGACGCGGTAGCTAACTGAAGCCGCCGCTGAAACTTGAAAACCAGCACTATTCCGGAGGGTTGCCCGAGCGGCCAAAGGGAGCAGACTGTAAATCTGCCGGCAATTGCCTACGGTGGTTCGAACCCACCACCCTCCACTGACTTTCACTGACGAGCCCTATCGTCAGTAGACCAACCACACCGAGATTCGGCGTGACTCTGCGGGATTAGCTCAGTTGGTAGAGCGTCAGCTTTCCAAGCTGAACGTCGTCGGTTCGAACCCGTCATCCCGCTCCATTTTCTCTGCGGCCCCACCAAGGTCGCAGTTTATTGCGACAAGTTTGCCCAGATAGCTCAGGGGTAGAGCACCTCCTTGGTAAGGAGGAGGTCGTGGGTTCAAATCCCATTCTGGGCTCTACGTATTGAAACGGTACTGACTGGAGGAGAGCGATGGCGAAGGAGAAGTTCGTCCGTACCAAGCCGCACGTAAACGTCGGCACGATCGGCCACATCGACCACG
>CAZEWA010000062.1:0-26342 GCA_964515685.1 uncultured Polyangiales bacterium
AGCTGCAGCGTGCGCTTGGTGTTCACGCGCTGCGTGCCGTGCTGCTCTTCCATGAACATCTGCGCGCCACCGGCGCCGCAGCACAAGCCCTTCGACTTGTTCCAGTAGCTGACCTCGCGCAGCTCGAGCCCAGGGATGGACTCGAGGATCTGGCGGGGCGCGTCGTACACCTCGTTGTAGCGACCGAGGTAGCAGCTGTCATGGAACGCCACGACTTCCTTGGTCTCCTTCTGAGGCTTGAGCTTGCCCTGCTTGATCAGGCCCATGAGGAAGTCCGAGTGGTGCATGACTTCGAGCTTGGCGCCGAAATCCGGGTACTCGTTCTTCAGGGTGTTGAAGCAGTGCGGGCAGGCCGTGATGACGGTCTTCTTCTCTACTTCGTAGCCCTTGAGCGTTTCGACGTTCTGCTGCGCCAACATCTGGAACAGGAACTCGTTGCCTGCGCGACGAGCAGGATCGCCCGTGCACGTCTCTTCGGTTCCGAGGATGGCGAAGTCGATGCCCGCATGCTTGAGGAGCTTCGCCACCGAGCGCGAGACCTTCTTGGCGCGGTCATCGTAGCTTGCCGCACAGCCGACCCAATAGAGCACGGCCGCGTCACGCTTCTCTTCGAGCGTGGGGATGTCGAGGCCGTCCGCCCAGTTGGCGCGATCCATGGCCGAGAGATTCCAGGGGTTGCCGTTGGTCTCCATGCCGCGGAAGGGCTTCTGGAGGTCGGGCGGGAACTCGTTCTTGATCATCACCTGGTCGCGACGCATCTGCACGATCTTGTCGACGTAGGTGATCATGACCGGGCACTGCTCTTCGCAAGCGCGACAGCTCGTGCAGGCCCAGATGACGTCGGGGTCGATGATGTTGGGCACGAGGTCCACATCGGCGCCCGTAGTCCAGTAGCCACCTTCGGGAGCAGGGGGATTGGCGTGAAGAACTTCCTTCTTCGCTTCGCCCTCTTCGCTCGGCTTCTCGTCAGGCTTGCTCGGATCGGTGACGCCGGTGTCCTTCACCAGACGGCCCGTGCTCGCGTAAAGGTGGTCGCGAAGCGCGAGCGTGAGGTGCTTGGGCGAGAGCTTCTTGCCCGTGGTGTAGGCAGGACAGTTGTCGCTGCAACGACCGCACTCCGTACAGGTGTACAGGTCGAGCATCTGCTTCCAGGAGAGGTCGGTGATCTTGGCCGTACCGATGGCCTCCTCACGCTCGACCTTGCCTTCGATGTCCTCCACGTTGGGCAGCTTGCCCACGGGCTCAAGACGGCTGGCAAAGACGTTGGGCCAGTTCGTGATGATGTGGAAGTGCTTCGAGTAGGGAAGCAGGTTGAGGAAGATGAGAACGAACGCCGAGTGCCACCAGAAGCCCGCGTGTGCGAGGAAGCTGAGCACGCCGTCGCTGCTGTCCTGAAGCGCAATCGCGAGCGCCGAGCCTATCGGCTCTGCCGGGTGGAAGTGAGGCACAACACCAGCGCCGCGCGCTTCGAGCGCAAGCCACGCACCCGTGTACAAGAAGTCCGCGATCATCATCGTGGCGATGATGCCGAGGATCACCAGGGCCTCTACACCGAGCGTCATGCGCTTGGAGCGCGTCACGATGCGGTAATAGAAGAACACCACGCAGCCGAGCACAGCGAGTGCCGCGAAGATTTCCTTCGCAAAGTTGTAGCCGTCGCCGAGCAGCGTGCCGCGACCGAGCAGGCCCCAGAAATCGAAGCTCGCGTCATAGCCGCGGATCCACAACAGCACACTGTTGAGTCCCAGCACGAGGAACGCACCGAAGATCACGATATGCGCAACGCCCGCGAGTCGGTACTTCTCATTCTGGGCCATTTTTTTCTGGCCGAAGCTGATGAGAAGTAGCTGCTCGATGCGCTTTTGCAGCTCACCTGGGCGCTTGAGATCGAACTCAGGTTCGGAAGCGCCCGCTTTGAGAAGCTGAAAGCGGTGATAGGCGGACCAGGCGAAGATCGACAAAGTGACGACGAGGATCACGGTCATCGCGATCGGATTCATGAAACTCCTCCAGCGCGGGAATCCGCAAGAGTGCGGGTTCGGGTCTCCGGGGTGAGGGCTGTTATTCAGTCCGAGACAAGGTATGTCAATGGCCGTTTCTGCCGCCGGAGCGCCGCTTTCTGCTCGGCTCTGGTGACGAGAACGACAGGTCTCACCCTAACGAAGACGCTTCTTGTTAATTGGATTTGAAATGCATTTTCAGCGACGCCTGAGGCAGCGCTCGGTGTTCAGGTCCGAACCGGTCAACGCAGACAGGCTCGGACACTTAGGATGGGCTCTTTGGTAACTTTGCATCAAAAAAAGCACGCAGTTTCACGAGACTCTTCGGCTCACGCGAGAAGTTCGGCGCTTGGTACGCAGCCGCGAAGCTCTGCACATCGGACAAGAACTCCTCGAGCGTGCGTTCCTTGGCCAGGATTTCCTGCACCGTCCGGCCTCGCGCAGCTCCGCTCCGGAGCCCGGTAACATAACGTTCCAGGCGCTCAAAGGACGGCCCTAGGAACTCCCGCACGATCGCAGCCTCTTCTGCAAGGCGGCTCAAGCCCCCGTTGCCTTCCGTGCCTTCCTCGATCGCCTGCGCTGCGGAGACACGAAGCACGAACGCATCGTCCAAATAGCCGATGTCGTCGATGCCATCCGGAATGAGGTCGAGAGACTTGAACAGGTAGTTCAGTCCTCCCGCCGCAGCCTTTTTCGCCTCAAGCGAGGCTCCTTCGTTGCTGAGTACCGTGGCCAATTGCTGAGCGTCGTCCCCCAAGGCTCGTAGCCAGGAGAAAAACGCATCGAGGAACTTTCCGTCTTGTTCTGCCATCGGGCCTCCCGGCTTTCGTGTTCTTAGGCTAGGCCTCAAGCACCTTGGGTTTACGCCCCACCGCCAGAGCGGCATCATAGGCAGCAGCATCTCGTGATTCAACAGGCCCCTCACGGCGTGTTTCATGCAAACACCCAAGCCCGAGACGAAGACCGGCCCAACCCTCGGAGGCGTTTTTCACACATCTTGGCGGGATGCGCGTTCGCTTTCGCGCTTTCGGGCGCAGGAGGCTGTGGGGGCGCGCGGACGCCCCACACTATTCCCCGCACGCTCAAGGGCACGACCCAGCTCACCCCGTTCGTGCAGCCTTTTTCCTATGAGACTTACGTGCGCGGAGAGCTTGCCTTGTCGCGAGGCGCCTTCCAGGAGGCCGCGACGCAGCTCGATCTATCCACGGGTGCCCCGGACGAGGATCCCTATCTGCTCTCACGGCTCGCTTACGCCCAAGCCCGTGCAGGCAAACGTCAGCAAGCCGACGAAACGCTGCAGGCAGCGCTGCGCCTCGACCCGTGTTCAGAAGCTGTGTGGCTGACACGCGCCGAGCTCGCTGAGCTCGAGGGCAAGCTGAACGAAGCGCTGCTGGCGTACCGTCGCGCGAGTGAATGTGCTCCAAGATCGAGTCGAGGTCCTCTCGGAAGAGCTCGGGCCCTCTACCGAGCTGGAAAGCCCAGCGAAGCGCTGGAAGCCTTGGGACAGTTTAGCGGCCCTGCAAGTCAAACCACGGCGCGGCTCGCCTTCGAGGCGGCTCTACAAGGGCACGATCCCGCGGTACTGGCCCACGCCTTCGAAACGTGGCTCGCGTACAAGACACCCGACGAAGAAGCCGTGGTACGCGCCGCGGCTTTCGCACTCGCCCGCGGCCTTCCGAGCCTCGCGCAGCGCCTGCGCGCGTACCATACCGGCGCCTTCCCCGTAATGCTGGAAGCGCAAATCATGCACGATACCTTCCAGCGGGCCGCACTTTCGCAGCTTATCGAGCAAGTGCCCGCCGAGGAGCTCGGTGGCTCGCAAGCGACGGCAGAGCTGGCCTTTTTCGCGGGGTCGTACGAACGCGCCGAGCTTGAGGCCACGACCGCCCTCGCTCGTGATGTTTCAGACGAACTGCACGCGCTCCGCGCGCGCGCACGCTGGGCGCTGGGGCAGCACGAAGCCGCGCTCGCTGACATCGAATCCATCCGAGCGAAAGACCGGCAAAGCGCGGTGTTGCTCGACCTGCTTGCCGCCGATGGAAATCCGGGACTCGCGCAGGAACTCGGCCTCTACTTCACGACGCGTCGCTAGGCTAGCGTGTCGAAACCGCCGCTTCGGCGAGCTGAGATCCCGTAAGGTGCGACTCTCCCCTCCGAGGGTCCATGAAGCACCTGTTTAGGCTTTTCTTTTGTGTCATTTTACCTGGTTGCCAAAGCGTGAGCTCGCAGGACGCGGGCACCGCCGAACCAGAAAGCGACGCTGACACGACGATAGACGCATCGTTTCCTTCTCCGCCCGAAGTGGAAGAAGTCGCAGACCTAGGCCTCGTTATCAACGAAATCATGGCCAGCAACGATGGCACCTGGGTCGACGAACAGGGTTCTGTCGACGATTGGATCGAGCTCTACAACAGGAGCCAAAGGCCGATTCGACTCGCCGAGTTCACCCTCGAGGGCAAGAGCGGAAGCGCAGTTCCCCTGCCAGACGTCGAACTCGCCCCGGGGGCCGTCGTGCTGCTATGGGCCGATGACGAGCCCGAACAAGGCGCGCTGCATCTGCCGCTCAAACTAAAGAAAGAGGGCGAGACGCTGCGGCTCAGGCGCGCCAAAGATGGCGTGCTTGCTGATCGCGTAAGGTGGCTAGACCTGCCGACAGACGTCAGCGAAGCACGCTTACCTGACGGTCTGGGAGACTTTACACGTTGTCGCTATGCGACGCCCACTCGCCTCAACGGAAAGACCTGCGAGCCCAAGGCGAACGACGGCTTCATCGATGACGTGACTTTCACCGAGTACGCGTTCCCCGAGGATTATCTCGTCCCCACTTCCCCGCTCATCTTGAGTGAGCTCGCGCTCAAGCCTGCCGCGTTCATCGAACTCGAGAACATCGGCGGTGCACCGCTAAGCCTAGACGACTGGGCGCTCACCATCACGGCACACAAACCGGGCCAAGCCTTCCCGAGTGTCCTTGAAGGCATTTTCGTAGACCTGCCTGCGCTGACGACGCTCTCGAAAGGCGAGCGTATCTCCGTACAGGTGAAGCCAGAACACGTGGCAGCCTTGGTCACAGATCCTGAATTCGAAGGCGTGGTCACGTTGTTTCAACAGAGTGGCCTCGGCGCGGAAGTGCGAGACCGGATCGACTTCAACCGCTGGCCGAGCGGGGCTGTGCTCTCGCGTACGCTGGACCATCAACGCTTTCGCTATTGCACAAATTCAACCGAAGGTACGCCCGATGCCTGCGCGCCCCTCCCGTCACGAGACATAGGTGAGAGGCTCCGTGGATTGCACACGCCTGGTGATTTTGCCGCCCTCGCCGCAGGTGGCACGAGCCTGGGCATCGCCCCGGTGAAGTTCGTTATCGAAGGTCAGGGCAAAGGTCCTGTCCACCTGCTGAGCGCAGCTCGATACCCATTGCACTACACATTCGTGCGCGAAGTGATCCAAGGCGGGAGCCCGCTCGACCGCTGCGATCCCGATCAGAATGCGCTGTTCGAGGCCGGTTTTTCGGCGTTTATCGCCTCGGAATACTTGAACGAGCTCAATCGCAATTACTTGCTCGGTTCCTTGATCCACCACGTGGGCCCGGATTTGCACGCGGTCGAATTCACGAGCGGTGATCGCATCAGCGCGGCACAAATCAAGACCGCGTTCTTTGCCAGCGTGGCGCGCGCCGAAAACCCACGCGATTGGTCCTTCCGCCCTTCCGATGCCCAGCAAGTGACACGCGCCAAAGAAATCGAGGGGCAACTTCCTATCGCGGGTCTTCATGCGCCTTTCAAGGGGCTGCGCTTTCAGCCACTCACCGCTGCGGTTGGATACGGTACGCTCACGTTCGTTCCTACCGACGAGCTGCCTTTCGCACGTCTAGGCAGCGATGTAATCGTCGTCACGAACGATGTGCCGAACGATATAGGCCTCGTCGGGGGCCTGATCACCGAGGCATTTCAGACGCCGCTCTCCCACGTGAACTTGCTGAGCCAGGCGCGCGATGCGCCGAACATGGCGCTCACGGGTGCACGTACAGCGAAAGAAATCACGCAGCTCCTCGGTGAGCTCGTGCGCCTCGAGGTCACGGCCTCGAGCTATACGCTCACACGGGCCGACCTCTCCGAAGCGCAAGCCTTCTGGAAAAGCCGCGCGCCCCAAGGTCCGCTCTTCAAGCCTGAACGAGATCTCAGCGTACGCGGGATCGTTGATCTTCAAGGGCGCGGCCTCGCGGATTTGCCGCTCATAGGCGCCAAAGCGGCTCAACTCGCGGAGCTCGGCAAGGTCGCCCTAGAACGCGAGGGGTGCCGCACCCTGCCCATCACACTTCCTGTAAAGCCCTTCGCCGTTCCCATGATCCACGATCTAGAGCACTTTGAGCGGAGCGGAGCCAAGCGGAGGCTCGAGGCTTTACGGAAAGCCGCAGCGTTCAACGGTGACGCCGCTGCGCGGGCTCTGGGTCTTTCAGAGATCCGCAATCTCATCACGTCCCATCCAGTCGATGCGGCGCTCCTCAGCGAGATCGAGGGGGCCATCAAGCTACGGTATGGAGAAGCCGACGTGCGTTTTCGTAGCAGTAGCAACGCGGAAGACCTCGAAGGTTTCAACGGCGCTGGCCTCTACACCTCGGAGAGCGGCAACCTCAAAGGCGACGCAAAGAGCATCGAGCGCGCGCTGCGCACCGTCTGGGCCAGTCTTTGGGAACAGCGCGCCTACGACGAGCGTAGCCTCGCTGGCATCGATCATGATGGCGTCGCCATGGGCGTGCTGGTGCATCCGCGCTTCGTCGGTGAGCTTGCGAACGGGGTCGCCATGAGCCGCAACCTCATCGATCCGACGCGTGGGGATCAGTTCTTCATCAATGCACAGATAGGAGAAGCCTCGGTGGCCAATCCGGCTCCTGGGGTGGGCACCGAACAGATCGTCTACACATGGCCGCCCAATACGCCGGAGCTCGTGTACCGCTCGCGCTCAACCATCGCCCAGGGCAGGGATATCTTGAAGGAAGGCGAGGTTCGAGACCTCGCCTGCACGCTCGGCGCACTACACGATCACTTCGCGAGGCTCATGAACCTCGACGGGAAAAACCCCTGGTTCACCATGGAGGCGGAGTTCAAGGTCGTGAAAGACGCACGTCAGATCTTCATCAAACAGGCGCGCCCATTTCCCTTCTCGAGCGCCCGCCTACCCGCAGATTGCCGGGGCGCTGCAAGGTAACTCGAAGGGGCGCAAGAGCGCCTCGCGGCGCCCGCGAGTTGCTCGAACACAGGTGAATGCCGGCTAGTAGTCGCCGAACAGGTCGCGGATGCGCGCGTCGAGAGCGACGGCGATCTTGTAGAGCGAGCTGATGGATGCGCTCGATTCAGCGCGCTCGATCTGCGACAGCAACGATACCGACAGGCCCGTACGGCGCGCCATCTGCTTGAGAGTCAGATTGCGGTCTTTACGCAGGTTGCGGATGGTCTCACCGATGACGCGGTGCAGATTTTCCTCCGGCGAACGGAGCAACCCCTTCTTGCGCATCACGCGGTCGACGACGACGCGGAACTCTTCAGGATTGAACGGCTTCTTGAGGTAGTCGACGGCGTCGAGCTTCATCGATTGGACGGCCGTCTCGAGCGACGGGTAACCGGTGAAGATCACCACGGCCACGTCGTTGTCCACCTTGCGGATGCGCTCGAGGACCTGCAGGCCGTCCATCTTCGGCATCATCAGGTCGAGCACCACCAGGTGGTAGCCACCGTTTTTGACCTCTTCCGCCGCTTCGGACGGATCGTTGAGGGTCTTCACCTCAAAGCCGTCCTTGGTCAGGAAGGTCTCCATGTATTCGCAAATCGCCTTGTCGTCATCGACCACGAGTACGCGTACGGCGGAAAGCGGCTTGGACATGGAGTACTTCCCTGGGAGCAAACCCCCGGGCCGGCAAAGCTGGCCCGGGAGGGTGGCGAATGGAAGATGGTCGGGGCGAGAGGATTTGAACCTCCGACTTCACGGTCCCGAACCGTGCGCGCTACCAGGCTGCGCTACGCCCCGAAGTTTCGTTCAGGCAGGGCGGAACCTAGACGCCTGCATCGCCACTGTCAAGCACCTCCCAACGCACAACTTGGTACACGTCGGGGAGAGCTCCTGCCGCCCCCAGCCAAGGACCGACCCGAAATACTCCATCATTATCAGGAGTTAGAGGAACACTCTCAACGGAATTCGTGAGCCTGCGAATTCCTGAATCTCGGGCTTCCAGCCTCTCTAGAACCCCGTAGCCTTCCTCACGACTCGCAGAACACACGGCAAACACGAGAATTCCACCAGGGCGCACCAGCTTGCGGGCCCGCCTCAGAATACCGAGCTGGAGATCTGCGAGCCGCGCTGGGTCGCGTGGAACGAGCCGAAGCAGGATCTCCGGACGACGCCTGAGTGTCCCAAGACCGGTGCAGGGAGCGTCGACGAGAACGCGATCGAAGCCCGGCGAAATGCCTCCGTCGCCCACGGAAAAGTCGATCGTCTCGGTGCTCGACGTGTCCGGAGGCAGCCCCAACCTCCGCACCTCGGCCTCCAGTTGCGAAAGCTTGCGGGCGTGCAGGTCGGTGGCCGTTACGTGACCCGACGGGCCCACGGCCTCGAGCAGCTGCAGGGTCTTGCCGCCTCGGCCAGCACACGTATCAAGAATGCGCTCTGCGGGTTTTGCCCCGACGAGCTGGCCGATGAGGTTCGCCCCCTCGTCCTGGACCACGAAGCGCCCCTCGGCGTAGCCAGGCAGCTTTCTGGGGTCGCCCACGCCCCAAGCCAGCAGCGTGTCGGAGGCGAGCACACTGCGCTCGATACGCGCGCCAGGGCTGGCCTCCGAGAGCGCTTCTCGCAACGACTCACACGCGGCCTCGAGTTCGAGCGGCCCCTTCCGAACGCGCAGAGCGAGCGGGGGGACGCCGCCGGGCAAGTTGAGGAACGCGTCGGTGCGCTCCCTGCCTAGTCCGGTGACAAGACTCTGCTCGATCCAGTCCGGCACGTGCAGTTTGTCGTTGGGCAACGCTTCTTTGCTGCGACTCTCGACGATGCGACGCAACACCGCGTTCGTCATGCGGCCCATGCCCTCCCCGCGCTTGTGCTTCACGAGGTTGACACTCTCCTGAACGATGGCGTGGTCTGGCACGCGCGACAGGTAGAGCGCCTGGTAGGTTGCCGAGCGCAGCGTGGCGAGCACGTAAGGGTCTGGACGCCCGCGCGAAAGCTGCTGGTCGATGCGCGCATCAAGGACGGGCAAAGTGCGCAAGCTGCCGTAGACAATCTCGGTCGCTAGACGGGCATCGCGCTCTTCGAGTCGAGCTTGAACTAGCTCAGCATCGAGCGCGCGCGAGGCATAGGCGCCTTCGGTCGCGATGCGATGAAGCACCGTGCTGGCGACTCCGCGCGCGCTCGCAAACGGGGAGCGACGTGAAATGGACATGTTCGAACCTACTCCCCACTACTCTGAAAAATCTGTGGCCATTGCCGTTCCACGTCGTTTTTGAAGGCGAATACCATCAACAAAAACAGGATCGTGAGACCAGCAATCGATAGATATTCTCGCACGCGCAGACTGAGCGGCTTGCGAGCGATGAGCTCGATCAGAAAGAACAACAGATGTCCGCCGTCGAGCATCGGTATCGGCATGAGATTGAGCAAGCCCAAGTTCACGCTGATGAAACCCATTAAAAACAGGTAATTTGTCGCGCCTTCTCGGGCGGCTTCGCCAGCCGCATCGAAAATCGTGAGCGGCCCACCGATGGACTTCATGCTCAAGCGCCCCTGGAACAAGCGCACGACTGAGACCGCCGTGAGCTCGAGAACTTCCGAGGTCGAACGAACCGCTTCATGGAAGGCGTACGAAAACGGATTCGGATTCGCGATGACTTCGTAGGGCTGCGTAGGAGACCAGCGACGCAGTCCCATCACGTACGGCTCAAACCCCTGATAATCGCTGCCCCCGCTGTGCCTTTCGGCAAGTCTGTAGTGGAGCGAAACGAGCTTCCCCTCTCGCCGCACCTGCAGCGTGTGGGCCTGCCCGTGCCCCTCCGCGAGGTCGTCTCGGAACGAAGTCCAGTGTTTGATGGGCTTACCGTCGAGCGCAACCAGCCGGTCTCCTACCTGAACGCCTGCACGCGCCTCGGGCGAGTTGGCCACCACGTAGCTCACGTAGAGGTCTGAGGACTCGATGCCGGTTCGCTCGTAGCCAGGCTTATCGCCGGGCTCAGGCGAGAGCGTTGACACGCGGGGCGCGTACACCGAAACCCCAAGACGCGTGCCGAGCACCCCGGGAACACGCTCGGGTCGCAGGACGGTAAGTGGGATGAGCGAGCCGCGATTTCTCTCCAAGATGCGCTCGAAGTCCACCCAGCGCTCGGTCCTCCGCCCGCCCGCGGACACGACCCAATCGAAGCTTTGCAGCTCTGCCTTCGCAGCGGGCCCCTCGGGATCGCTGACGCCGATGATGGCCAGGGGTTGATTGAGAGAGATGCCTATCCGCCCCACGTCTTCTGAGAGCTCGAGGGGGCGCTCCACGAGCTTGCGGCTCGGCGTGATAGGAACCGTGAAAGATTTGCCGCCGCGATCGACCGTAAAGCGCAGCGTGCGACCGGCTTGCGGTGCGACGATGCGCGTCACGTCGTAGAAGGTCTCGATGGGTTCGTTGTCGATGGCGACGATGCGATCGCCGGAAACGAGCTTGCCCTCGGCAGGTTGTCCCGGAAACACATCCCCCACGATGGGTGGCGAGAGCTGGGTGGTGCCGAGAAACACCACGAAGTAGAGAAACAGCGGGAAGGCCAGGTTCATCAGCGGGCCCGCCACCACGATGACGACTCGGCGCCACAGTGGTTGCAGGTGAAACGCTTGCGATTCCTCTTCAGGCGCCACGCGATCATGCGGGTTTTCCCCGAGCATGCGCACATAGCCCCCTAAAGGCACCGCCGCGATGACGTATTCCGTACCACCCCGCGTGAAACCTGCGATACGCGGGCCAAAGCCCAGGCTAAATTTCAGAACGCGGACGCCGAACAGTTTCGCCCACACGAAGTGACCCGACTCGTGCACGAAGATCAGCACACCAACGAGCACGATGAAGTACACAAGATCCATGGGCGGCCGGAGCGTAGCATCCGGAAGGAACCTTGGACCGCCCTGCGAGAAGCAACCGATGTCCCCCGAATACCAAGCCCTCATTTCTAAGGTGGAATCTTTCGTCCAGGCTGCCGCGGAGCGCCGGAAGGCCGACATGACGTGCCGCAAGGGCTGCGATGGCTGCTGCCACACCTGGCTCTCCCTGAGTCAGGTTGAAGCGGACGCCATGCGTTCGGCACTCGGCACCCTATCCCCTGCAGAGCGCGTACAGATCGCCGCCCGCGGTGAGCGTGAACGGATGCGGGAGTCACAGGCCGAGGTCCCGCCGCGCTGCGCCATGCTCGATAGCCAAGGACAGTGCGCCGTGTACCAAGGTAGGCCGCTTGTCTGCCGCACGCAGGGGCACGCGCTGCGCTATCCATCGGGGGTTATTCCAGAAGCTGCTGTGTTTGGTCGCGCAGGCCAGGGCGATGTAACCTACTGCCCGCTCAACTTCACGCAGCAAGCGCCAGAGGGGCGCGACGTCTTGGACGCGGAGCTCGTAGACAAGCTGCTCTCGGTCGTAAACCACCGCTTTTCCGAAGCCCGAGGCCTCGACGCCGCGGCGCGTACACAGGTCAGTGAGATCGCAAAAGAGGCGAGTATGCTAGGGTGCTCGCAGAACGAAGAATGACGCAAATCGTCGACAAATCGCAGTGCGTAAAGCTTAGCTTGAGCGACGGCAGCGAACTCGAACTCAAGTTCACCCGGAGCGATAGGCGAGGCGCTGTCGACCTCGCGCGGCTCACAGCGTTGCTCAAAAACGAGCTCGAGCCCAAGGCTGAGCGCGAAATGCCCGCAGACCACCACGGCATCGTGGGCCGAAGTCGCGTGATGCGAGACCTGTTTCGCACGGTCGACAAAGTCGCCCCCACGAACGCCACGGTGCTCATCACGGGCGAAAACGGGACCGGCAAGGAGCTAGTGGCTCGCGCCATTCACGACGGCTCGCCACGCGCGCAAAAGCCGTTTATCGCAGCGAACTGCAGCGCCTTCAACGACAACCTCCTAGAGAGCGAGCTCTTCGGACATCGGCGCGGAGCGTTCACGGGAGCCATCGTAGATAAGCGTGGCCTATTCGAGGAAGCAGACGGCGGCACATTTTTGCTCGATGAAGTCGGCGACATGACGCCCGCGCTCCAGGTGAAGCTACTTCGGGTGCTGCAAGAGGGCACGTTTATGCCCGTCGGTGGCACGCAGACCAAGAAGGTAGACGTACGCATCGTCGCCGCCACCAACAAAGACCTGTCTGCACTGATGCACAAGGGTGCGTTTCGCGAGGACCTCTACTATCGCCTCAACGTCGTCGCGCTGCGCACCCCCCCCTTGCGTGATCGCGGAGAAGACCTCGACCGGCTTATCCAGTACTTCCTGGGTCGACTAGGAGAGCGCCTCGGTCGCAGCAAGATTCTGCATCCCGATACTGCAGAAAAGCTGCGGCAGCATCGTTGGCCAGGCAATGTGCGCGAGCTGCAGAATGAGATCGAGCGGCTTTGGGTGCTGTCCGGCGACGACACCGTGATCGGGCCCGAATATCTGAGTAAGAACATTCTGCGCAGCGTCAGCCTGCACCCAGCGGCAAACGCGAAGGCTGACGCCCTGGAAGCAGAAGACAGTCAAAGTGCCGTCCCAGATGAACCTCTCTCCGCGAGCCTCGAGCGCTTCGAGCGGACGATCATCGAGCGCGCACTGCGCAAAGTGCAGGGGAATCGCACGAGAGCGGCGCAGCTACTCGGTGTCAGTAGGCGCAATCTCATCCGCAAGCTCGCACAACTTGGCTTGTCGGGGGCGGACGACTCGGATCCTACAGACTGAAGTTGTACTGCTTGTAAGTGAGCTGCCTAAAACTGCAGCTCCAGTGCGACGGACATGCCGGCATACACAGCCCGCTGCTGGAAGCCAAACCTGTCTATTAGCGTCGTCCAGCCTGCTGCAAGCAGGAAGGAGGGCCTGATATCGGCTTTCTCATCAGAGTTGAGCCAGACGCGGGCGCCCAGCCCGAACTGATGGCCGTAGGTGAAAAGCGGCTTCATGCGCACACGCGACGCTGCGGGGTCCGTGTCGTTGCGCGCTTCACTATCCGCGTCGACCGTGAAGTGCACGCTGCGCACGCCCATCGGGGCACTCAGGAACAGGTTGTAAGAAAAGAATGGGACAAAGAACGGGTTTTCGTAGGCCGTAACGAACCCGAGGCTCGGGCTCAAAAAACCGCCTGCAGCCGAGTAGCCCCCACCCAAACCGAGCGTGGCCGCAAAATAGGGAACGGGTGCGTACTTGGCGCCTGCAGCCAGCGAGTATATCTCGCCGCGCGAATCACCTGGTTGACGCCCGTGCACCTGACCGAATGCGGGCGCAACAAGTAGGTCGACTTTATCGTGCAGGCCGTGGCTCAGCGTTACGCGATGACTACGAACCTGTGGACCAAATATGCCGCTGCCGTAGAAGCCCTCGGCGCGCACCGATGAGCGCCCCTCACCTAGGCTCTTCGAGGTGCCCATAGCAAAGGAGCCCGCGGGAGGGGAAAATACATGGGCGGTGCATCCGAGTAAGCAGCACGCGAGCAGCAGGAGAACCAGACGCATGGTGGTCAACCCTTGAGGTAGACAAGCCTATTCCCGCCTGCCTGGGCGCGGCTATCTGCAGAGGCCGATTGCGGTCCACGAAGGAGACGGTGCGGCGGTGGCTGAAGAGTCGCGCCTCGAACTCTTCGCAACCGACGACTCGGAGATTCTCGTCTTTTGATCTGGCGTAGCCCGATCCACGTCGGCCTAGTTCAGGCGCAGAAGCCACACGAGTGCGAACGCCCAACCCAAGAACAGCGCAGCACGCTCGACTCGAATCCATGCACAAAAAGCCCGAAGGGACGCCGCGCGCCACAGGCCCCAACATGACAACGGCACGATGGCGGCAGTCACGGCGAACAAGAAAAACCCGAGTGGGTGTGCACGCAAGGAGAGCCTGAGCTCGCCGTGCGCGAGCAGTGCAAAGGCCGTGGTGAGTCCGCAGGCAGGACAGCGCAGATCAAACCACGCCGAAAACAGGCAAGGCGGCAACCCAAGCTGCAGATGCGTGCCCACACCGCTGACCGAGGGCGTAAGGATCCGCGACAGAGCGAGCACCAACAGCGCCGAGAAGCCCAGGAAAGCCCACGCGTAACGCTCACCCTCTGCGCGCCCCGAGGTCACGTGCCCCAATCAAAGTGCCTTTTGCACGCGTTCCCAGGCCGCAGATTGCCGCATGAGCTCAACCATGGTGACCGCTTCGGCAGCGGCTCGATCCGCCCTCACCCGCGAACGCACAAGGCGCTCTGTTATCGTGCGTGCGAGGGTATACACAGTGGCCAGCTCTCGCCGGCCCGCGTGGAAGGTGCCCGAGCTGAACACCCAATCGAGCGACCACAGGAGATCCGCAATCCAATCGCGAAGTACGGCTTCACTATGGCTCTTGCCTCCGCGCTGCTCCGCGAGGTCGAAGGCCTTGGCCCAGGGACGCTGGGCAGCTTCGACCGACTTGTCGGCCTGCAGCGCGAATAGCGCATTTCCGCACCACATCATGGCCTCGCCGTAGGCTGTTCCGTCGCGTTCAGAGCGCATGCTCTCGGCGATATCTTTCCAACGCTCTCCGTCGAGCCGACCAAAGGCTTTTACGTCCAAGACGCGCAGTACCTCGGCCTGGGGTTCGAGTAGCAGGGGAAGCATCGCAGACTCGATCGCCCGAAAGCGCGCAAAGCTCACCGACCGACCCGGCGCCAGTGAAACCTTGGGCCCGACCCGACCGTTCACGGTCAGCCGCCCGCGCCCATCCACCAGCGATGGCAGCGCGCTCTCAGGTGTGATCAGTGGGCGCTCTCCGAGCGTACGACAGGGACATCGATGTTCCGTTGTCACCCGCCCACCTTCGGGCGTGGCGACAAGGTTGAAAGGGAACCGCGAACAACCGTTGGGCTTGGCCTCTGCGCCGTGCTGCGCATGCAATTCGCAGCCTCGAGCCGACCGCAACACACAAGCACCGCTCTCTGCCGTACGGAACACCGGAGCGCCGACGTCCTTGTTGCGCACGAGCGCACCCGGAGCGAGCAGCTCGACCTCGAGTTTTTCTTTGCGAGTGACAGGCCCGAGTGCGTGGATGTCGGTGCAGCACAGGCCGTCACCAAAACAGTCGAAACGCGCCAGGGGCCGCACCAAGAGTGGGCGCGAACGCGGGGTTTTTGAGTCGATCGAGGTGGACGTGGGGACGAGGTCAGCGGTCACACTGCCTGCTCTACACGAGCTCACCTATCCGGTAAAGCTCGCCCTGCTTCGTTCTGATGACGTCAGAGACATGTACCTAGTCGCCGATGCGTGGTAGCTTGATTGTCCTCGCCGACCATGGCTTTTCGCGCTCCACTACTGGGTTACAACACGAATGTCCGTCACAAGGGCAAAGTGTACCACATTCAGACCGAAGACTCGGGCGTAGGGCACCCGCACATCATCACGCATCTATTCGCGGATGGTGGGCGCATCGTGGCGTCGAAAAAGACGAGCTACGACGAGCACGTGGGCAGCCAAAACCTGCAGGAAACCGTCAAAAAGATGATGCAGGGCCAGCACAAGGCCATGTTCATCGCGCTTCGCGACGGCATCTACGACGAGGGCGGCCCCAACGACGCGGCCCGAGAACAGACGGGCACCCACAGCACACTGCTCGCAAAGAGCACAGTCGAAGACGTGCCGGGGGCAGCGCCCGCAGTGCCTGAAGACAAGCCGAGCGCCGAGCGGCCCTCGCTATATCAAGACACGCGCGCAGCGGCCCGCATCAGCGAAGCGCCTGCTCCGCCTCCCCAGGCGCCCCGCGCGGCGCGTTCAATTTTCGGCGGCGACCTGCTCAGCGAAAAAAGCCTCGACGAGGTCATCCTCAGTTATCTGGCGACCGATGAGCCGGAGCCGAAGCGCTGAGCTCTTGGTCGGTCAGTAGCCCGGAAGGCTCGTCAACTCAGCCGAGAATCTGCTGCAGTTTGGTGGCGAGCAACACATTTCCCGAAACCTTGAGCTTGCCCTCAAAGTAAAACTGGGTCGCTCGGCTCGGCTGCTCGCGAATCTGCAGCCAGTCGGGCGCGCTGCACACGAGGACGCAGTCATTCTCACCTGCGTCGCCTGGGGTCACGCCGACCGAATCCTTGAGGTTCACGGTCCATTTGCCGCCTCCCTCTCCCTCGATATCAAACAGGAATACGGCTCCGATGTCGCTCGCAAGCCCGGCATTGTCCTGAATGCGGCCCGCGAGTTCCGTCTCGAAGTAGTCTTTGATCTGCGACATGCACCCTCCGCCTTCGGCCTTCGAAGTGAATGGCTATTCATTTTTTGTATCTGACCGGTATCACTCCCTTTCAGGATGGTCAAGACCCGGTAGGACACAACCGACCCACGTTTGACACGTAGGGAGGTGAGGTCTATCGTGCGCGCCCCGGAGGACTTGCCACGATGAGCTTCAAGAAGAGCCTGCTTAGCCAGGGTATGAAACTGATGCAGGATCCACGCGTGATGAAGGTCATGCAGGACCCGCGCCTGATGAAGTTCATGGCGAAAGGCTTCGAGATCAAGGGCAAGGCGCAACAGCAGTTCGACGAGAGGGTCGAAAAGGTTGCGGACTCACTCAACCTCGCCACGAAGGCCGAAGTTCGCGAGCTCAAGCGCACCATTCGCAAGCTCGAGCGCGACCTCAAGAAGTCGAGCTGAGCTGAGCGCGGACTCGCCGCGCCGCCAAGATGAGCCCGCGTGAGCCAGCCGCAGTGTACAGGCCGAGCGGATCAAGGCGGCGCGACGCTGGGTCGCATACTCGCGCGTGATAGCTGCTCCGAGCGCGCATCCAGCCAGGTTCGCACCAACGGCCAGACTGTGAACGGTGCATTGCGGCCCAAAATCAGGTCGATGTGACCCATGGGAAACTCCCGATAGGTCTTATCTGAAGAGCGAGACCTATCGAATGCCGGGCGCACGGACGCGGGTGCAGCGAGCGCGTCATGGCTGCCTGCGACGACCAGCAATGGCATGTCGGCGAGCTCGAACGCGAGACCGTAATCGGTCATCCCGTCGTGACTCTTGAGCGCGTCCTCGGCCCCCATGCTCACGATGCCGAGCGCGATGCCCATGCGGGTGTGCTCGAAGGCCGTCGCGAGGTTTTCCTCGAGCACCTCAGGCTCCATGCTGCCGGGATACCAGGGACGGAGCGGCGCTGGAAAGAGGCGGCTGTCCCAGAGTCGCAAACGCTTGCGCATGTGCGTTCCGAGCATGCGCAGCGGAATCGGAGGATCCGCATCGAACGCCCCCGTGAGCCGCGCCGCATAAAACAGCGGCGCTGCCACGCGCAGAAACACCGATCCCTCCCCAAAGCGGTAAGGCGAGCCCAGCGTGATGACACCACTCACCTGCTCGCGCATGGAACTGCCCGCCACGCAGTAGCTGATGAGCCCGCCCATGGAGTGGCCTATCAGGCACACTTGGGTATGGCCCGAGAGGCGCAGCACGCTCTGGATTGCGGCGGGCAGATCGTCGCGAATGTAGTCGTCGAGCCCCGTATCGTGCAGGGCACCAAAGCGCCTAGAACGGCCCCGACCTCGGAGATCGAGATTGAAAACGTCGTACCCGTGGCTGGCCAAGAAGTTCACGAACGAGCGCCGCGAGGTGTGCCAGGTGTAGCGATTTTGCCCAAACCCATGGATCAAAAGCACTGCAGCTTTGGTCGAAGTCTCGGAAGCCAGACGCTTTCGAACAATGGCGATGGGATGGGAGCCCTCGCGGGTCGCTATCACCTCTTTGACGAAGCGGCCGCGGGTTCCGCCTTCGATGCACTGCTCCACGATCTCCGTCTGCAGAATCATAGGAGAGAGGTTAGCAGCCAAGCACAACAGCACAGCTCAAAGAAGCGCTGAGATATACTGCCGGGGTGCGGATCTCACGCCCCCTTCTGTACCTCACCTATTGTGCCTGCCTGAGCCCGACGGCGCTCGGAGCCACACCGGCACATGCCCAACCACAATCGAACGCCGCCGCGCCGGTGAATGATGAGGAGGCTCTGCGCGAACATGTCGCTTCGCTGCTCGAACAAGGCATCGAAAAACCTGTCTCAAGTCAGGTATTCGACGCTCTGGGCACGCCTGGAGCACTCGCGCTGATCGCGACGTTTGAGAACGAAAGCGCGCAGCGACATGTGCGCCTGCGTGCTTTAAGCATGCTCGGAGCTATTCGCGCCCCGGCGGCGCACGCCTACCTGCTAGCGCTCGCGGGCGCGCGGCCTCAACAGAAAGCCCGCCTCGGGGCGCTCCACCCTGCTCGCTCGACGACTGCTCTGCGAAGGCTGCTCGAAGCCCTCGAACGCAGCCCGTCGGCCGAAAGCACGCGTGTGGCCCGTTCGCATCTAGCCCACCAAGACGTACTCGTGCGCCGCAGCGCCGTACGACTTCTGGCGCGTGACAACAGCGAGAGCGCAACCCGAGCCCTGAGCGAACACATGGGCGTCGAATCGTCCGCAACCGTGCGCAAGGCACTCGGCGCAGCGCTCAAAGATCGATCTGCTCCACCCGCAAACCATCCACCGCGCGCCCCAAAAAGCGACTCGCCACCTCGCTAAACCGACCCGGAATGTCGGTCACGAACATCGAGAGCTCGCCTGCCCGGTCGCTGCGCGTGGTCCCAAGATCTCGATTGAGCAAGAAGTCGCGCAGCTCATGCGCCGTGGCCTCTGCACTGTCGACGACGCGCGTGGAGTCCCCGCACAGTCCGCGCGCCCGAGCGTCGAGGAGCGGTCGAAATAGCGGATAGTGGGTGCACCCAAGGACGATGGTATCCACCGCGTGCTGCGCCAGGTTGCCGAGATACCGATCGATGACGAGGCTTGGAATCTCCCCTTCGACCCACCCCTCCTCGGCCAGGGGTACGAGCAAAGGAGCAGGCAGTGCAAACACCTCGCTCCTGGAATCGACGCTCGCCACCGCCCTCGGGTACGCGCCTGACAGCACCGTCCCTCCGGTGGCGATGACCCCGATGCGCCCGCACTGGCTGTTCGCAACCGCGGCGCGAGCGCCCGGCTCTATGACCCCAAGGACCGGAATATCGAGTTCTACCCGCAACATATCCAGAGCCACCGCGCTGACCGTATTGCAAGCTACCACCAGGAGCTTGATGCCTCGACGGGTGAGATGCCGTGCGCAACCGCGCGCGTAGCGCAGGATAGTCTCGGGGCTTCGCGTCCCGTACGGAACACGTGCGGTATCTCCCAGATAGACGAGGTCTTCTTGTGGTAACAGATCGTAGATGGCCCGGGTCACCGTGAGCCCCCCCAACCCCGAGTCAAAAATCCCGATCGGTGCCTCCCGGTCCATCCTGCCCACTCCCAAATGTGTGATAGCGTGGGCCACTGGCCGAGCGCTCTAAACCCAATTCGAATGTAGCGCGGATGGACGACACTGCCCCCATACTGCTGATCGCAGAAGCTTCCGAGACGACGCGTCTCATGGTCTCGATTATCGAGGCGCGTGGGCTTCAGGTCTTGCACGTCGCCCACCCGCGAGAGGTCATCGATCAGGGGCTCCCGTGCACCGCGGCCATCGTCGCCTCCATCGACCGTAACGACGCAGCCGAGCTGTCAGCCCTGCGCGCCCATCAGGTCTACTGCGAGACCCCCCTACTTTTGATTTGGTCCGAAGAGCACACCGAGGCGTTGGCTTTGATGCACGCGCTCGCCGCCGATGAGTTTGTCAGTCGCGGCAGCTGCCAGCTCGAGCTGGGACCGCGTCTCGGCAAGTTGCTGCGCACCGACCGCCTCCGCAAAGACCTCGCGCGCAAACAGCGCGACGCAAACCTCGCGCTCGAGCTGACACGGACGCTCTCTTCGGCCGTCGACTTTCACGACATCTTGTTCACGGTCGTACGCCGCATTGCGGAGGTCGTGCAGATAGACCGCGTGTCCATCGTGCTCACGCCGCGCGACGAGCCCGACGTGGGTTACGTGATTGCCGCCAGCGACGACCATGCGCTCAGCAGCCTCAAGCTCACGCTCGCCAAGTATCCCGAGATACAACGCGTGCTCGAGACCAAGGAAGTGCTGACCATCAACGACACGGCCACCCATCCGCTCTTGGACGAGGTGCGCGCCGAAGTCCGAGGCATCTCTGCGCTCTCGCTCATCCCCATTTGCTGGCAGGAACATGTGGTCGGCGTCTTATTTTTGCGCACGATCGATGAGTCGCAGAAGCTGAGTCGCGACAAGCTCGAAGTCTGCATGATCATCGCCAACGCTACGGGTTCGGCGCTACGCAACGCACACTTGATGCAGAAGTTGCGGCACGATCACCGTGAAGCCCAAGCAGCGCAGACCCAAGCCGAGAAACTCGCAGAGCGCGAGCGCTCCTTGGCCAGCGAGCTACGTAAGAGCAAAGATTTCTTGGAATCGCTCATCGATGCCAGCGTCGACGCCATCGTCGCGGCCGATCTCAGCGGAACCATCATTCTCTACAACAAAGGCGCCGAACGCATCTATGGCTACAAAGCCGAAGAAGTGGTCGGAAAGCTTTCGGTTTCCAGGCTGTACCCCGAAGGCGTCGCGAAGGAAGTCATGCGCCGCATCCGCTCCTCCCAGTACGGCGGCACCGGTCGACTCGAGGGCATGCACAGCGCGGCCGTGGACAAGGAGGGCAACCTCATCCCCATCTCGCTTTCGGCGGCCATGATCTACCAACAGAGCGTTCCAAAGGCGACCGTGGGAATCTTCGAGGATTTGCGGGAGCGGCTGCAGGTAGAAGAGCGGCTCGCACAGGTGCAGAAGAAGCTCGAGGTCAGCGAGAAGCAGGCGCTACTCGCTGAACTTGCGGGCACCGCGGCACACGAACTCAATCAACCCCTGACCAGTGTCATGGGATACGGAGAGCTGCTGGTCCGCAGGCTTCCGGCCGGCACGCCCGAGCGCAACGCGGCGCAGGTCATCATGCAAGAAGCAGAACGCATGGCCAATCTGGTGCGCAAGATAGGCAAAATCACGCGCTACGAAACCAAGTCCTACGTGGGCGAACAAAAAATCCTCGATCTCGACCGGGCGGTGGACGAGGACCCCGACTCAAGTCGCTGAACCGCGCTCTTGTGAAGAAGGCAGGCCGATGAAAGCCACAACATCCGAGCGAAGCGCGCCGTCCCAGGTGACCCCTCTTGTCACGGCGCTTAAAAGCCCGTCACTCGACGAAGTTCTGAATGAGTTTTTGGCGCTGAGCCGAAGCGTCAGCCTCGAAATGCACGATGAGGAAATCGTGCATGCGTACGTGAGCTCGATGCTCAAACTCTTCCCAGGAAGACTGTTTGCGCTGCGCTTATTCGAGTCCGAAACGGGCGAGCTCTCACTCGTGTACGCCACGGGTCGGCTGCGCGGGGACAGGCGCGATACCGTTCACGTCACCACGCGTGCGCTCGAAGAGCAGGGCCTCACGGACCCGATTTCCACCACCGTGCTCGAGACCACGGCCACCTATGTGCCGCTCTTCCACGAAAACGCGGAGGGCTTCGATGTCGCCATCGGCAACGGTCGGCGCGTAATCGGCGTTCTGGCGGTGGAGTATTTACCCGGCCAAACGATGAGCGAAGTCGATCCGGCGCACATCGTCCCGGTCGCACTCCAGCTATCGGCAGCCCTGCGCAATGCACGCTTATTGCGCGAGTCTCTGTACCTGCGCGACTACCTCACCAAGCTGCTCGAGCACGCCAATGCGCCCATTCTCGTCATCGGTCGCAAGCGTGAGATTCGCGTGGTCAATCGCGCGCTCTTGACCCTGACAGGCTTTCGTCGTGACGAGCTCATCGGGCGCGATTTCACGAGCCTGCTCGACGACGAAGAGCGCTCGCACTTGCTGCCCGTCCTCATCGCGGCCTTGCGTGGCCAGTCCGCGACCGGCGTCGAGGTGCGGGTGCCTAGCCGCCATGGCGGAGTGGTACGCCTGCTGATGAACACCGCGTCGGTGCTCAGCGCCGACGGTGAAGTCGAAGGTGTGATCGCCATTGGCCGCGACCTCACCGAAATCCGCGAGCTCGAGCAGCGCATCGTGCATGCCGAAAAACTGGCCACCGTGGGCCAACTGGCTGCCGGCGTGGTGCACGAGCTAAACAACCCGCTCACCAGCATCTCGGTCTACAGCGACTACCTGTTGAAGCAGGCCGAACAGCAGGCCTCAACCAGTCCCCAATCGGGTGGAGACGCACTCAAGCTGCGGCGTATTCGCGAGAGTGCCGACCGCATCTTACGATTTACGCGCGAGCTCTTGGCCTACGCCCGCCCGACGCCCGAAGAGCCGCGCTTTCTGGATGTTCGCCAGCTCATCGCACGCTCCCTCGAGTACTGCGATTACTTGCTCACCGAGCGCGGTGTCCAGGTCGAGATCGACTGCCACGAGGATCTCGGCCCCATGTTGGGAGTGGCCGGGCAGCTGCAACAGGTTTTGGTGAATTTGGTTACCAATGCTTGTCACGCGATGCCCGAAGGCGCAGGACAACTGCACGTCTCAGCCCAGCCACTTGATGAGGGCGACCTGGAGATTCGCCTCGCCGACAACGGCTCGGGTATCGCGCCCGACCATTTGGAGCGCATTTTCGAGCCGTTTTTCACGACCAAGGGCGAAGGTCACGGTACGGGGCTCGGCCTATCCATCGTGCGCAACATCGTGGAATTGCACGAAGGGCGCATCGAGATCGAGAGCCAGCTAGGCAGCGGCACCACCTTCATCCTCACCTTTGCCTCGCGTGCCCTCGGCAGGGAATACGCGCCTACAGACGACTAGCCCCTTGGTGGGAGCGCTGCTCGCAGAAGCGCAGCGAAGTTCCCGCGTGGCCGGAATGAACCGGGTTAGACGAGAGTTTCTAGTTTCGATGACAAGAACCCAGAAGGCCTTGGTCGCGCGTGCGCCTCTGCTCGGCCTCGCGCTAGCGCTTCCCCTCACCGTGGCAGTCTCCGCCCACGCCTCGCCGCCGAGCCTGGCGGAGCAGAGTCCGGTCGCCACAGCAACCCAACTCGGGCTGGCGTTTTCGCAGGTGGCCGAGCGTGTCTCGCCGAGCGTCGTCAGCATCCAAGTCGAAGTGAGTCGACCCCAGCAGAGCTTTGGCTTTTCGTTCCCGTTTGGCGCGATGCCGGACCAAGGCATCCAGCGCGGCGGAGGCTCGGGCGTCGTCCTCACCGCAGACGGCGGCATCCTCACCAATAACCACGTGGTCGAGCACGCCTCGCGCATTACGGTCGCGCTACAAGACGGCCGGCGCTTCCCAGCCAAGGTGGCCGGCGTCGACCCGGCAACCGACCTCGCCGTCCTACGCATCGAAGCCAAGGGCCTCACTGCAGCGCGATTTGGCGATTCCGACGCGGCCCGGGTGGGGCAATGGTTGATTGCCATCGGCTCGCCCTTCGGCCTCGACTATTCGGTGACCACCGGCGTCCTGAGCGCCAAGGGCCGCGGCGGCTTCAACACCAACGAGATCGAGGATTACCTGCAGACCGACGCCAGCATCAACCCCGGCAATTCCGGCGGTCCGCTGGTGAACCTGCACGGTGAGGTGCTCGGCATCAACACGATGATCATCGGGCGCGCGAGTGGCATCGGCTTTGCCATTCCCTCAAACCTTGCGCGCAAGGTCGGCACGGACCTGCTGCAGAAGGGCAATGTCTCGCGCGCCTGGATCGGCGTGAGCTACCAGGAGCTTACCCCGGAGCTCGCTTCGAACTTCGGTGTGCAGCGCACACGCGGCGCACTGATCAATGAAGTCGTGACGGACGGCCCCGCCGCCAAGGCCGGTATGCGTTCGGGCGACATCCTCGTCGACATCGAGGGCCGCGAGATTCGCGAAGGCCGCGATTTGCTGCGCGCCGTGCTGCAGTATCCTGTCGGCCAAGCCCTCAGCGTTTCGGTGCTCCGAGACGGCCAAACCAAAAAGCTTTCGGTCGTCACCGTCGATAGGCCCGACAGCCGCGAGGCCAGCAAAGCCACGCCGCAAAACCGCAAGCAACGCGGAAACGCGGAGACGAACCTAGGTGGCGCGCAAGTTACTGCGCTCACGCCAGATATCGCGCGTCGACTCGAATACAAGGGTCCCGGCGGCATCGTCGTGACCGGCGTCAGGTCAGGTTCGCCCGCCGACCGCGCGGGCCTCACGCGCGGAGACATCATCGAAGAAGTCGACCGCAAGCCCGTGCAGAACACACAAGCTTTTGAAGAGGCGCTGAACGGCAAGAGCAAGCCCTTGCTGAAGCTGCGTCGTCAGGGCGGCACCTTCTTTGCGGTGCTCGGCGACTGATCTCGCAGCCAGCACGTGTGCTCAGCGCCGTGTTCCGCAAGCTGTGAAGCGCCCGGCCTCTCCGGGCGCTCAGCCGCGCATCACAGGCGCTCGAGCGTGACCTCGATCGACGCGTCTTTACCCACCACTTGATACTTCGGCCGCAAACCCGGCAAGAAGTCCACGGTGAGCTCAGCGTAATCGCCTCGGTTGAGAATCATGGCCCGCGCCACGGCCCGGTGCGAGGTCGCGATGGGACTCGCACGGTCCAGGGCCAATCGGCCAGGTACGCGCACGGTGAAACCGTCGTCGCGGCGCTCTCCCTCGAGACCCTCCACAGGTCCGCTCATACGCAGCGTGAACGTACGCCCATGGGGTACGTTTTCCTCGCCAAACAGCTGAGCAAGAGCCTGCTCGACCGGAGCTTGCGCCTGCACAGCAGGGCTCTGTGCGGCTGCCGGGACTTGTGCGGCTTCTGTTGTAGCGGTTGCCATCGCGGCCACCGCCGCGCCTGAGGCGCTTGGTGCACTTGGTTCGCCCTGAACCGCATCGCTAGGTTCGGCGGGAGCATCCGCCGCGGGGAGTACGGAGTCCGATACTTGCGGTGCAACTCCGCGCTGCACACGAATGCGGTCGGCTCCTGAACGGGGCGCCAGCGTGTACACGCCGAGTGCTACGCCCACCACGGCCAACGCCACAGCAAACAGGCGTGAGCCACGTGCATTGGCTTTCACAGGCCTTTGCGCTTCAGCGCGTCCGGCGCCGACAGCGCTGCGTTGCACCCGCGGCGCAGGCGCGGTCGTGCGGCGACGTGCGTCCTGCTTTTCTTTGCGAACCTTGGCCCAGCGCGAAGTCTGTGTCCCTACGAACAGCCGAACTCGCGCGCTGTAAATCGAGAACGCTTGTGTGACCTTCGATGCACGACCGACGGTGGCATCGAGCGCTGGCCCGCGCAGTCGCGCAAAGACTCTCTGCAGCCGCGCCCACAATAGCAGCACCATGCCGAGTGCAGCTTGTAGCGGCGGCACCCGCTTGAGCTCAGCCTCCTCGAACTCGGACGACGCCGCTGCCGGAACCTCCGCCTCGGAGGCCCGCGCCGCTCGCTTGATGGCGCGATCGAAAGCGATACCCGCGTCTCGCGCTTCAGGCGCTTCGCTTTCATGCTGCGCGAAGCGGCTCATCTCGTCGAACGACGCCGTTGTACTGGCCTGCGCTGTGGCGGCCGAAGATGCGGCGATTTTTAAGCCGTCCTCGAAGTCTGTGGGCGCCTCGAGCGGACACGCTACTTGGTCCCCGCGCGCACGCAGGCTCACCACGGATTCATAGTGCCCAGGCTCGGCGCTCTCGATTTCAGCATCGAGCAAAATACCGAAAACCAACGTGGGTACGTCGAGCGGACCATGCCGAAGCTCCACGGAACCGATGCGACCGCGACGGGCACGCCCGGAGACTTCCACCGATACGCCGCGCCCAAGACGCAGAAAGTTGAGCTCCTGCTCGAGCACGATGCTGCCTGGATCGGTGTACAGCACGTCGGTGTCCACCGGCGCGCCGACCCCATCAATGCAAAGCTGCGCCGTGGTCTGCGCGACTTCGGGCACGGGCGCGTGGACGTCGTTTTCAGGCTCCATGTAGCGACGAATCGCCGTCGCGCTCTTGGTGTCGAGCTCCAAAAAGCGCACGCCAAAAGCCCCGTCGTGGGCCGTCTCCCATTCGGCCCAGACGACTTCGCCCTCGGCGCGCACGCGCTCCCCGTCAGGCGAACAGCGAAACTGGCATTTAAGGCGGGCTCCGATGGGCGGCACAAAAGCGGCGCGCACGGCCAATCCGCCGGGGCTGAGATCGAGTCCGTCGGCCTCGAGTACCTCGTCCCCATCCTCGGCACACAGCTCGATCAAGGCGTCGAGCGGCACCCGCTCATCTCTGCGCCCACTTTGTACCGCTGATT
>CAZEWA010000063.1:0-21183 GCA_964515685.1 uncultured Polyangiales bacterium
GTAGACGCATCGATGCGTCCGAGCTTGGCGAGTGCCACCAGCTGTTCCCGTACGCTCACGCAGCCTCCTCGAGGGCAAGTGCCCTTGTTGGCGCGTGCGTACCGCTGAACGGCGGGATGTGCAAGAAGTCGACGACTAGGACAGCGCGATTTTTGGTGCTAGAAACGGCCCAGGACTTCGAGCCGGTCACGGTTCGAGCCGGGCCCATAGCTCAATGGTTAGAGCCCCCCGCTCATAACGGGAACGTTCTGGGTTCAAGTCCCGGTGGGCCCACTGTTTCGGACGTGCAATCCGCTTGAATTTAGGCGCGGATTGCAGGCGCAGGAAGCGCGCCCCCTTCGGCACCGCCTCCCCAGATCGGGGCACGGTCGCCCGGAGGGGGATTTCGCCCATAGCGGCCCTCGCAGGCAGATTCAGCGGTCGCACCAAAGCAAACTGGGCCCGCGCGATCCCTGTGACGGGTCGTGCAGGCCCTGGCGATCTCCATCTCCAACGCTCCATCTCCAATGAGACAGACGCGAGCGTTCAGGTCTCGATGAACGACTTCAGCTGCTTCGACCGGCTCGGATGGCGAAGCTTGCGCAGCGCCTTGGCCTCGATCTGGCGGATGCGCTCACGCGTGACTTCGAAGTCCTGACCGACCTCTTCCAGCGTGTGGTCGCTCTTCTCGCCGATGCCGAAGCGCATGCGCAGCACCTTCTCTTCGCGCGGCGTGAGCGTCTTCAGCACGCGACGGGTGCTGTCCTCGAGATTGTTCGAGATGACCGACTCGACCGGAGACGAGACAGACTTGTCCTCGATGAAATCGCCAAGATGACTGTCTTCCTCCTCACCGATGGGCGTCTCGAGCGAGATGGGCTCCTTGGCGATTTTGAGGACCTTCCGCACCTTATCGAGCGGCATTTCCATGCGCTCGGCAATCTCCTCGGGAGACGGCTCACGCCCGAGTTCCTGTACCAAGTAGCGCGACGTGCGCACCAACTTGTTGATGGTCTCGATCATGTGCACCGGAATACGGATGGTGCGAGCCTGGTCGGCGATAGCGCGGGTGATGGCCTGGCGAATCCACCACGTGGCGTACGTGGAGAACTTGTAGCCGCGGCGGTACTCGAACTTATCGACCGCCTTCATCAGGCCGATGTTGCCCTCTTGGATGAGGTCCAAGAACTGAAGGCCGCGGTTCGTGTACTTCTTGGCGATGGACACGACGAGACGCAGGTTGGCTTCCACCAATTCGGCCTTGGCGCGCTCCGCAGAACGCTCGCCCTCGTGAAGCTCCTTGTAGGTCGCACGGAGCTTCTCGACCGACTGCCCCATCTCCTCTTCGACCTTGAAGATGTCGGCGCGACACTCTTCGCAGCGCTGGAACTGGAGCTGCAGCGCTTCGAGACTGATGCCGTGCTTCTTCTCGAGCTTTTTCTCGAGGCTGGCATTGAGCTCGATCTCCTGGATCCACTTTGGCATCTGCGCGACAGGGATCTGCCCCGTACGCTCTTCTGCATCGCGGATCAGGGACTCTGCTTCGTCGACGCGGCGGACGTAGCTCTTGAGCTTGCCGACGATGGCGTCGACCTGCTTCTTCGCGAAGCGGACCTCACGCAGCGTATCGAGCAACTCGAGACGGTTCTTGTCGAGCGTCGCCCGCAAGACCTTCTTCTGCTTGTCCGTGAGCTTTTTGCCCTGCTCGAGTTCCTCGCGGACCTTCTGGTTGTGGCCTTCGACGCGGCGAACCTTGTCGAGCAAGCGAATGACGCGCTTGGTGACCTCGACCTCGTCGAACTCTTGGCCCTCTTCGACATCGCCGTCTTTGACGACGTCTTTGACGCGAATCTTGCCCTTTTTGAGCTTCTCGCCGAGCTCGAGAATCTCCTCGAGGCCGACCTTGCTCTTGAGGATGACCTCGAAGACCTTGAGCTCACCGTCTTCGATGCGCTTGGCAATCTCGACCTCACCCTCGCGGGTGAGGAGCGAAACGGAGCCCATCTTGCGCAGATACATGCGCACGGGGTCGTTGGACTTACCTGAGTAGCTATCGTCACTGCCACTGGTGGTGGGCGTGCGCTCCACGAAGGGTGGCGGAGCGATGGACGACAGCTTGTCTTCGTCGACCGGAGGACGATCAGAGAGGGTCGTCGCCCGACGAAATGCCTTGGCCTTGCGCTCTTCGGATGCAGCCGAGCGGGATTTCTGGACCTTGGTCGTGATCGTGACCGGCGCAATCGGAGCGCTCGCGTCCACCACCGAAATCGACTGCTCAGCCAGCGTGGCCATCAGGTCGTCGATATCGTCGGCGGATGACATGTCGTCCGGCAGGGAGTCGTTGACGTCGTCGTAAGTAACGAAGCCCTTCTCCTTGCCCTTGGCGAGCAGCTTGAGGACCTCGGGGCGGTCCTTCATCTTTTTCTTGTTCTTCAGCGCACTGGGCGGAGGCGGCGCATCGCTCTCCGAATCCGAGTCGTCCGAATCCGAGTCGAACTCGGCTTCTTCCTGATCTTCTGCATCGTCGACGTCGGGGAAATCGCTGTCGAAGTCGTCGTCGATCTCGTCTTCGTCGACCTCACGCGGCACGGGCGCAGCCTTCAACTTCTTGGCCGCCTTCGCAGGTGCTGCCTTTGCGGGCGCGGGCTTCGCCTTGGTGCTCGACTTTGCGGCTCCCTTCCCCTTGGCTGCCGGGGGGACGCTTTTCGCAGCAGGAGGCGGTGGGCGCATCGAAGACCGATGCCCTGGAGCGGACGCCTTCGCCGAAGCCTTGCCCTTGACTGTCTTCGACTTGTCTTTGCGTCCGGTGCGCTCTTCGTTCTCCGCCATGCTCACCTCTCGGCCCCGCGTTTTCACGCTTTGGCCAGCTCATCTCGTTTGCGCGTCAGTTCTTGCGCGAGTTCAGTGTCACCACTCTGAAATGCAATCCGAATCTCTCGTTTGAGCTCTGCGCGTTGCTCATCTCTTCGGTCGCGATCCAGCAAAGGCAGTCCTTCAATCAACACTTGTAGCGCGCGCTCTTGATCCAGTTCAGGTGCCGTCGACAGCCGCTTTGCAAGCCATACCCGAGCGGGATTTTGCGATAGCTGTTCGAGTAACATCCGCGCGTCGATGTCTCCTCGTTCCTCTACCATCCTCGCCGTCACGAGAAAGATGGCCTGAAGATCTGAATCCGTCAAAAGCTCGGCCAATTGATGCGCTTCCCGTCTCTGCAGCAAAGCGGGGGAGTCGAGCAACGCTCCGAGGACAATGCACTGCCGCTCGGGCAAGTCGGTGATTCTGCGCGGGGGTGCGACAGGGGCGGACATCGCAACGGTATCGCCTACTGGGTTGGGCGCAGGCCGACGCTCCCGCATTGGAACCTCGGAGCGGCCGCGTGACTCGAGGACACCCCGCCGAAGTTCATGCCGAATTACGGACATATCGCGAATTTCAAAGCGCTGTGCAACGCGCTCGATGCGCAGATGGAGTTCCGCTGGCGGCAGCTTGGCGAGGATGGGACCGAGGCTCCGAATAGCCTGAGCTCGGGTCGCCGCATCGACGTCGCGCGGCTGGTCTGCAGCCGAGTCGATGAGGAAATCGACCATCGGCACAGCATGCTGCACTGCAGCATGAAATCTTTCCGGGCCATGCGCGCGCAGAAAAGTATCCGGATCGTGCCCCTGTGGAAGTACCACCACTCTGCCTCGGAGACCTGCACCTTCAAGGAGGTCGTAGGCTGTACGGGTCGCCTTTCGCCCCGCACTGTCGCCGTCGAACACCACTACGACTTCCTCTGCGAATCGTCGAATCAGCCTAGCTTGCTCCAACGTAAAGGCGGTCCCGAGGGGCGCGAGAACGTGCTCAAAACCCGCTTGGTAAATCGCGAGCAGGTCGAAGTTGCCCTCGCATAAAAGCACTTGGTTTTGCTTGCGCATCGCCACGCGCGCCGACTCGAGTCCGAACAGGACCTGGCCTTTTTTATAGAGCGGCCCTTCCGCGCTGTTGATGTACTTCGCAGGCGGCATGTTTTCGGCCGGCGCATCGGGCGGAGCATCGAGTGCACGTCCGCTGAACGCAATTACGCGTCCGTGCTGATCGGCGACGGGAAACATGAGCCGATGACGAAACCTGTCGTAGTGGCCTGGTCCCTGACGGCGAGGCGCGATCAACCCGACTTCGACGGCATCCCGCAGATCGATGCGCTGCGACGTAAAATGTTGCGCGAGTCCATCCCAGCCCGAAGGCGCGTACCCCAGACGAAAGCGCTGCGCGATTTCCGGACGAATCCCGCGCTTTTCAATTTGTTGGCGCGCAAATTCCGCATGCGGATGTCGCGTGAGCTCCGCCTCGAAGAACGTTTGCGCGGCCAGCATGACCTCTGCAAAACGCTCGCGCTGGATGCGCACGCGCTGCATGGCAGCCTGAGCGGGGTCGTCCGCCTTGGGCAACTCGATGCCAGCTCGCTCCGCAAGCTTCTCGGCGGCCTCGACGAAGCTCAGCCCTTCCACGTGACGTAGGAACGTGAACGCATCGCCCGTCGCCTGGCAGCCGAAACAGTAGTAAAAATCTTTACCGCGAGAGACACCAAAGGATGGGGACTTCTCTTGGTGAAAGGGACAGAGACCGACGAAGCGCGCGCCCTGACGCCTGAGAGGCACGTACTCACTGATGAGCGCCACCAGGTCGACACTCCCACGGATCTCGTCGATCTTTCCTTCGGCGAGCATCGTTATCTCACGATGTAGAGAGAGAGCCCGGCATGGTCAAGCCATTGCTTTACACTGATTCGGTGACGCGAGCGGCAATTGTGAGGGAACTGGCCACAACCTACCTGGTGGTGGCGCTCATTACGTGGGCGGTTACGCACATCCCACTCGAACAAGCCGCCTCGGTCGGGCACTTGGCTCTGGCGGCGACCTTTCTTTTCGGAGCCCTGTGGCTCGCGCGCAGGGATCCGCGCGGGGTCGCGCATTTCGGCATCGACCTAGAGGGGGTGCTGGAGCCACGTAGCCAAGAACAGGGCCTGCTGGCCTCGATTTGGGAGAGCCTGCCTTCCATGGGTCGGGAGCTTGGGTTTGCGCTCAAGGTGGCCGTGGTGGTGTTTCCGCCTTTTGTCGTGCTGTTCATGCTTTTTCACGGGATTACGCACCCGTTCACCTTTCACGCCCCTCCCCGCCCGCTCGACTTCGCGCTGAGCCAGCTTTTAGTCGTCGCGCTGCCCGAGGAAGCCCTGTTTCGCGGCTATTTTCAGACCCGCCTGGCAGACATCTTTCCTGCAAATTGGCGCTTTCTGGGTGCAGACCTCTCGCTGCCCGTGCTCGTCACGCAAGCCCTGCTCTTTGCGGGCCTTCACTTCCTGGTGGGCTTTGAAGGCAGCCGACTCGCCGTGTTCTTTCCGGGCCTCCTTTTCGGCTATTTCCGTGCGCGGCGTGGTGGCATCGGGGCAGCCGTTTGGTTTCATGCCATGTGCAACGGGCTCTCGGAGCTCCTGGCGCGAGGCTGGCTTTGAGCCCTGCACGTCGTCCTGGATGCCGACACAAAGCGCCGCCGGTGCGCGGCTCGCCTTGAGCCGAGCCTTCCCAGTTCGTACCGTTAGCCCCTCGACTGTTGTTTGCGCTTCGCTGCCTGCCTGAACGATGCGCTTGCCCCCTCGGAGTTCCCAGTGAGTCAGCGTCCCCCCGTCAACCTAGCCCGCGTCGTCGCCATTGCCCTCGAGGAGGATCTCGGCCGCGGAGATGTCACGACCGATGCCTGCGTCCCCTACGAGGTTCAAGGTCGCTGCAGCTTCCGGGCACGAAGTCGTTTGGTCGTGAGCGGCGTCGCTATCATCACGGAAGTGTTCCAGCAGATCGATCGCAGTGTGCGGGTGACGGACCTGGCCGCGGAAGGAGCCGTCCTCGAGAAAAACGCGGTCATCGCCCATGTTGCGGGCCCGGCGGCTTCGCTGCTCAAGGGCGAGCGCGTCGCATTGAACTTCCTGCAGCGCTTGAGCGGCATCGCGACAACTACGCGAAGCTACGTCGATGCCCTGCCCGTAGGCAGTCCCACGCGCATCACCGACACGCGCAAAACCACGCCCGGCCTGCGTGCACTTGAGCGGCAAGCTGTGCGAGCCGGCGGCGGGCACAACCACCGTGAAGACCTGAGCTCCGCGGTGCTCATCAAAGACAACCACGTGGCTGCAGCCGGCGGCGTCGCGGAAGCCATCTTGCGTTGTCGTGCCCACGCGCCACACACGTCGCGCATCGAGTGCGAAGTCGATTCGCTCGAACAGCTCGATGTGGCGCTCGAAGCCGGCGCCGACATCGTTTTGCTCGACAATTTCGATGACGGCATGGTGCAAGAAGCCGTGCGGCGAAACCGCAAACGCACGCGGAACGCCCTGCTTGAAGCGTCGGGCGGCATCACGATCGAGCGTGTGGCGCGGCTCGCTCAGCTCGAGGTCGACATCATCAGCGTGGGCGCACTCACGCACTCGGCCCCCTCGGTCGACATCGGCCTCGACTGGGAAGGTTGAGCGCGCGTGGAATTCACAAAGGCTCGCATCGCAGAACAACTGGCAACGGCACGCTACGGGCGCTCACTGACGCTCGTAGACGAGACAGGCTCCACCAATGACGACGCGCGTCGGGCAGCGCTGTCTGGCGCCGTGGATGGCCATGTCATCGTCGCGAACAGCCAAAGCCAGGGCCGGGGCTCACGCGGCAGAACTTGGGTCTCGCCGCCTGGACTCGACTTGTATCTATCCGTGATAGCGCGAGTGCCGCTTTCCATCGCGGAGCTACCGCCCCTGACCTTGGCAGTGGGAATCGCTGTTGCCGCGACGGTGGAAGGCTTCTTGCCAGAGGGGCTCAAAGCCTCGGTCAAGTGGCCCAACGACGTGTGGGTGGAGCGCAGAAAATGCGCGGGCATCCTAGTTGAAAGCGCCTCGATGGGCAGCGAAACCCCACAGGTCGTGATCGGCATCGGGTTGAACGTCAATCGTCGCGACTTTCCTGCGGGACTCGACACCGCGCCGACGTCGCTGACCCTGGAAGCGAAGCTTGTGGAAGACCGGCCGCTAGACCGCGCTCTCGTACTTGCGGCCCTGCTCGGGCATCTCGAACGCTGGGTAGACAGGTACGTGACCTACGGCCCTACCCCCATCGTCCAAGCCCTCACGGCGCGTCTCGCCTTGCGCCAAGAACTCGCAAGCTGCGATGGCATCGAGGGCTACGTCGAAGGGGTTTCTCCCGAAGGAGCTTTGCTTTTGCGGACGCCACAGGGCTTGAAGAGCGTGGTTTCAGGAACACTGCGCCCGGTCGTCTGAAGCGGCACAGCGTTCCTCACGTGCAGCCCTTGCGCAGGAGGCTCTTCGGCCCCAGCTTGTGCGCACCATGGCCGAGTCCAGTTCCGTAGCCCCCAGCGCCCCCGTCTTCCCGTTTGGCCCGTTCGAACATGCGGCGGTCTATCTGACACCCGATCGGGTCCTGCATATCCGCGGCGACGACGCGCGTAGCTGGTTGAACGGACAGGTCACAAGCGACCTGAAAGCCCTCGGCACAGAGACCGCCATCTACGTGCTCTCCATCAACGTGAAGGGGCGCATTTTGAGCGACGGTTGGGCCTTGGAACGCGGCGCAGACCTGGCGCTTTCGCTGCCGGACGCTCGCACGCAAGCTGTGCTCGAGTCGTTCGACAAGCACATCATCATGGAAGACGTCGAGGTCGCTCTCGACCCCGATCTGCGCGTGCTTACGGTGCAAGGCCCCAAGGCTCACGCTGTCGTCGAGCAGGCCGGTTTGCAGGTGTTCAGCTACCGAGCAGCACGACTTGGTGCAGAAGGCTTTGACCTCTGGGTGCCCCAAGCCGAGCTCGAGGCCGCACAAAACGCACTTCAAAAAGCCGCCGAGGCTGTGGGCGGAGCGCTGGTTACAACGCTTGACTTGCTGAACGAAGCCCATGTTCGCGCCGCAGTGCCGCGGGTCGGCACCGACTTCGGAGACACCAACTATCCGCAGGAAGCAGGCCTCAAGCAGCGCGCCGTCTCGTTCAACAAGGGCTGCTATCTGGGGCAAGAAGTGATCTGTATGCTGGAAAACAGGGGGCAGCTCAATCGGCGTCTGGTCCAGCTCGAGCGCGCAGAAGCGCTGTCCGTGCCGCCTGGCACCCAGTGCGTCGACGCAGACGGCAAGCGTGTAGGAGAGCTCACGAGTGTGGCCGTAACGCAGTTGCCTTCGGGACCGACAACCCTAGCCCTAGCCTATCTGAAGCGACCCTTAGCTGAGGTTGGAGGCAAAGTGCGGGCGGGTGAGCTCGAGTGGACGGTGCGCTCCATCGTCGGACTTTCACCTGAAGAGTGCCCGATCATTGCTCAGTGAGGCGAACGGGCCCATAGTTTGGCCTGTCACGAGGAGAGACCGCGCCCATGATTACGCTCACCGAAAAAGCTGCTGCAAAGGTCAAAGAAATCCGCGAAACGGAGAGCCTTGGAGAGCAGGGCCTACGTCTTCGGGTCATCGGCGGGGGATGTTCGGGCTTCCAGTACGACCTCTACTTCGAAGACGAAATCAACGACATGGACGAGGAGTACGAGTCCGAAGGGGTCAAGCTCTTCGTCGACATGATCAGCCACCAATACCTTGAAGGCGTGCAGATCGACTATGTCGAGGGCCTGCATGGCGCGGGCTTCAAGTTTCTCAACCCGCAAGCCAAGTCGACCTGCGGCTGCGGATCAAGTTTCAGCGCCTGAACGCGCGCGCCTCGGAACGCACGCGACTCGCCCCTGGCTCACTCACACTCCTGTTCTTGAGAGAGAGCCATTTCATTCGTAAGGCAACCCCCGGTACACTCGGGACAAATGACGCCGGATGGACGGACCGCAGGTCCTGTGGGCGATGGGGCGCCTGCCAGTGAAAGCAACGGAGAGCTACGCACCAAGGATTTGGTCGTCGCAATCTCGGAGCCTCTGACGAAGCCAAGGCCCGGAGACAGCCCGTCTTCGCGGCCGCCGCCTCTGCCTGCCATTCCACCGTTGCAAGCAAAGGGCGCCAAGGCCACGGCTCCCCTTCTTGCCCCACCGCCGCCCGTTCCTCCTCCCTTGCCCAGCGCGAAAGCCGGCAGCGGGCGCACTCCCCTCGCCACGCCGCCTCAGGGTCGGCCGGTGGCCGCGGCGCCGCGTTCGCCAGCGGAACGAGCGCCCGTCGTTTCCTCCGCCAATGCAGTAACCGCGCCGCCTCCGCCACCATCCTTGGCCCCGGGCGCACCCGCTGCATGCAGCGCTGCCGATTCGAGCGAGCCCGAGCTCCTGCCCGACCTCGTCGTGGAGTTGTCACCCGAGGAGCAAGCCACTGCGCTCATCGAACGCTGCGAGGTTCTACTCGCAGAGCAGCCGCCGCCACCGCGCACCGCACGCCTGCACTACGAGATCGCGCGCCTGTGGGAATATCCGCTCAACGACTCGAAGAAGGCCGTTCACCACTACCAGCAAGCTCTCGAACGCACGCCCGACCACATTCCAACCATTCGCGGTCTGCGTCGCGGACTCATGGCGCGCCGGGCCCTGCGCCAGGCAGCCGACCTGTTCGACGCCGAAGCACGGCTTACGCCTGAGCCCCACCACAAAGCGCGCCTCTTGTTCGCCAAAGGACGCTTGCTGGAGGATGCGCTCGCACTGCGCCAAGAAGCCCAGAAGGCCTACTGCGCCGCGCTCGACCTGGTTCCTTCCGACACGGTTGCGCTCAAAGCCCTCGAGCAATGCGAGCTGGCTACCGAAGCTTGGCCGGAACTGACGTCGACACTGAGCCGACAGGCCAACGCGGTGTCTTCGAATCCTGAGCAACGGGCGGCACTGCTCATTCAGCGCGCACAACTCTTCGAAACGCGGCTCAAGGATGTCGAGGGCGCGATCGCGCAATACGAAACCGCGCTCGAGATAGATCCCAACGCCCACGACGCACTCGAAGCGCTCAAGCGGCTTTACTACGCTCGCAATCGTCATCGTGACCTGATGCGTGTGCTCGAGCTTGAGGCCGAGCGCAGCGACGAAGTCTCCGTGCGCACTGCAGCCCTGCACGGCGTTGCACGGCTGCACGCAGACAAGCTCGGCAATCGTCCTGATGCGATTCATGCGCTCGAACGTGCGCTTCTAGCCTCCCCGCAAAACAGGCTTCTGCTCGAAGAACTCGCGCAGCTCAAGGAGGCCTCGCGCGATTTCCTGGGCCTTGCCGCCGTGCTCTCGCAGCTCGCGGACGCGCTAGGAACGGTTCCCGACCGAGCGGGTCTCCTACATCGAATCGGCCAGATTTACGATGAGCACTTGGCCGATCCCGACAGCGCCCAACAGTGGTTTGCCCGCTCACTTGGCGTGGACCCTTGCTACGTCCCATCGCTACAAGCACTGGGTGTCTTCTATGCATCCAGGGGGCAGTGGGATGCGCTGATGGCCATGCACCTCGACGAGGCGCGGGCCACGCTGGATCCGACGCGACGCGCTCAGGCTCACGCACGTGTGGCGGAGATTCTCGAGAAGAAGCTCGACGATGTCGAAGGTGCCGTCGAGCATCACGCGCGCGCACTGTCGGCGGTTCCGATGTACGCGCTTTCGTTCAAGGCGCTGACGCGGCTCTTTTCCCAAACCCGGCGCTTTCGCGAGCTCATCGAGCTTTACGAACGCGCGGTGGAGCGTGTAGAAGCCGAGCGCGCCCTCACCTACTTGCTCAAGGTCGGCAGTCTCTACGAAGATCAGCTCGGCGACCCAACGCAGGCCATGCACGCCTATCGTCGCGTGCTGAAGCGAGACCCAAAACACCTCGGGGCATTGCACGCACTTCAGCGCGCATCGGAAGCCGCGGAACGCTACGCGGACTTAGCAGAAGCGCTAGTACAAGAGGCAGAGCTCATCCACGACCGAGAGCAGCGTGTAGCCCTCTTGCACCGCGCGGCAGAAGTCCTCGACGAACACCTCAACGACCGCGACGCAGCGGTCCACATGCTGCGCCGAGTGGTCGCGCTCGACTCCCGCTACGTACCAGCGCTCACGACGCTAGGCCGAATCTTCTACCATGCAGGTCGCTGGGACGACCTTCTGTCTCTGTATCAAGCGGAACTTGCCGTCTTGGGCGAAACGCCGCGTGCGGCTCAGCTGCTGTTCAAGATGGCAGAAATCGCGGAAAACCGTCTCGGACGCCATCCCGAGGCCACCGAGCTGTACCGGCGCGCCGTCACACTCGACCCGACCTCGAGCACAGCGTTGCGCGCGCTTGGCAGAAAGCTACGCGAGCAAAGTCGCTGGGAAGAGCTCATCGAGGTTCTGCTGCGCGACGTGAAAAACCACGCAGAGTGCGTCGAACGTGCCGCCATCCACTTTCGGGTGGGCGAGGTCTACGAGTACCGCTTGCAGCGCATTGATGCGGCGCTCGAGGCCTACGACAAGGCGCTCAACGAAGACGAGTCACAGCTACTCGCCCTTGAAGCTCGTCTACGCTTGCGTGCCTCACGGGGCGAACACAATAAGCTCTGCGAAGACCTCGGCCGTGCACTTGAGCTCGCCAAGGCTCCTTCACGCCGCATTGCGCTGCTGATGCAGCTCGGCGAGGTGTTGCGTGACCAGCTACGTGATGTACGGCGCGCCATCGCATGCTTTGAGGAAGTTCGCGCGCTCGACCCATCCCATCGCGGTGCGCTCCTTGCGCTCGAAGCGCTCTACCGCAAGACCCATCAATGGAATGAGCTGAGCGAGGTTCTCACCACGTCGGCCCATATCCTCAGTCACATCGACTCAAAAACGGCGGCGCTGCGTGAGCTCGCGCGACTCGGTTCGCGCGCGGATGCCTCCGTGAGTCGCCTCGCTGCCTACCTGGAAGTGATAGATCTTGCGCCGAATGATCTCGAGGCCTTGGGTGCGCTCGAACTGATCGCGCTCGAGAGTCGTGACGCGGCCCTGCTGGGCCAGGTCAATCAACAGCTGGCGAATACCTCGCGCGACAGAGCCCTGCGGGCATCGCACTTGACGCGACTTGCCGAACTCACCGAGCAGGCCAATCCGGATGGCGCCCTTGTGCTGTATCGGAGTGCGCTCGAGTTCGACCCCGACAACCTGGCTGCATCACGGGGGCTCTCACGCCTGGCGGTGCACAGCAATGCCTACGACGTACTTGTCGAGGCCGCGCGCCGCGAAGCCGAGGTCCTGTCCGACAAAAAGACCGCATCGGCTCTGTATGTGCGGGCCGCCAAGGCAACGCGCGATGAGGATGCCGCTTCCAACGCGCTCGAGCGTGCACTCGAGCTCGACCCGGAGAGCCTGGATGCAGCCGCATCCCTGAGTCATGCGCTCAAGCGCACCTCGGACTACGAGCGCCTGACCGAGCTGCTTGCACGCGCCGCGAACTCCTGCACCAACGCGGACCGCGCCACGGCCATCTGGCGTGAAGTTGCGGGCCTCTACGGAGGCGCACAGAACAACCTGGCGGGCGCTGTCAGCGCGCTCGAGCGCGCCCTGAGACTCAAGGCCGATGACCCACACGTGATGAGCGAGCTCGCTCGCCTCTTCAAGCGCGACGGTCAGTTCAATCAAGCAGCTCAGCTGCTCACTCGCATCACGGAGCAGCGCAAAGACGCCGCCGTTGTAGAGCAAGCCCACGTCGAGCTCGCTACGCTGCTTGAAGATCAGCTCGGCAATCCAACGCGCGCCGTGCACCATCTGCGCACAGCTCTGGAGACGCGTGGGGATGACATCGCACTGCTCCACCGTCTGTCCGCCCTGCTCTCCCGCCAAGACCAACACGACGAAGCCTTGGTTGTGGCCCGCCGCCTGCTCGACCTAAGTCCCTCGCCTTCGGCCCATGTCAGCACGCTGCTGCACGTGGCCAAGCTCGAGCAGCGTCGCGGCGATTCGCAGGGCCTCCTGAATGCGCTGACCGATGCCGTGATCTTGGACGGACCGCAGGGTGGCGCCGGAACCGCCATGCGCGAAGCAATCGGGACCGCACTCACATTCGCGGACTACGAACGGGCCCTGCGCAGGCACGTGAAAAGCACGGGCGACCTGCACCCAGCCCCCGGCGACGTCTACATCGAGCTGGCTCGTGTCCAGGCTCGTGAGCTCGACGCCAAACAGCAAGCGGTTGCGACCTTGCGCGAGGGTGTGCTGAGGCACCCTGGCGACCTCCGCGTTCGAACCCAATACGCGCAGCTCTTGCTTGAAACGGGAAAAGCCGAGGAGTGCGTCAACGAGCTGCGTAATCTCTTGCTGCTCGACCCCGATCGAGCCGCCACCTGGAGCGATCTCGGGCGCGCATTCGAAGCCATGGAGCTGCGCGATGCGGCGGCACGCACCAAGGAGATCCTGCGGCTCATGGGCCATGGACCGCGCGGCATCGATGGCCCTAAGCCTGCCTCCTTGCCCTCCGTAACCGGCCTCTGGGATGCCAGCGCGGTGGATGACATCGGCCCGGATCTCTTGGCGACGGGCATCGCAGGCGAACTGCTTGGCCATCTGGTTGAGGGGCTCGACAAGCTGTATCCGCCAGACCTGCTCGGCTACGGTTGCTCCGCGCGCGAACGCCTCACACCTCGATCGGGCCACCCGCTGCGGGTCCTTGCCGACCGAATCGCCGCGCTCGTCGGCGTGACGGAGTTTGAGCTCTATCTGCATCGGGCCCGAGGCCGAGGCCCGGGGGTCGAGCTCGATGGACTGCCATTGCTGGTCGTCCCCGCTTGGATCCTCGAACAGAGCGAGTCGCAGCAAACGTTCATGCTGGCCAGGATGCTCGTGCTCTGCGCGCGCAAGTGCCATCCGCTGCTCAAGCTATCGCCGCGCGAACTCGAAGTGACGTTTGCAGCGTACGCCCGCAACTGGGCTCCGTCGTTCGGGGCCGGACTCACCAGCGAAGACATCCTCGACGATCACGGTCGCAGGCTCTCCAAGGCGCTCTCCCGGCGCACGCGCAAGGCAGCGGACGACGCCGTGCAGCGCTATGCGGGCCAGGGCGGCGTGGACCTCGTGCAGTGGGTCGAGAGCCGCGAGCGCGAAGCCACGCGAATCGCAGCCCTGCTGTGTGACGACCTGGGTGGCTCGCTCGAGTGCCTAGCCCGTAGCCGCGACACAGGTGCGACCGACCGCAGTGAGGAGACTGCGCGGGACTTGTTTCGATTCTGGATAAGCGACCCGGCGTTGCGTGCGCGAAAGCGCGCAGGCCTGTAGCCGAGTCTCACGCCGCTGCGTGCACCGCGTTCAGAACGCGAACTGCAGGCCGCCGGTCAGGTCGAGATTGAACAGGAAGCTGCCCATCATCAGGTTGGCCGTGGGTGTAAACACGAGGCCCACATGGCGCGTAAAGCGATAGCCGAGGCGCAGACCTGCCTGCAGACCAAAGGGGCCTGACGAAGCGTAGGGTCCTGCGATCTGAAGGGTCGGCATGGTGCCCGCAGCTTGCGCGACATCCGGCGCCTTGGCCTGAACCTTACCGAAGCGCAGGCCCGCTATCAATCCGGCCTGAAAGCCCGTTTCCGCAGGCTCCGTGAGCAAGATGTCTGCACGCAGCCCAGCGCCGATGCCACTGCTGCCCTCGCCGTGCTTGAACTGGTAACGACCGGTCACTGCCAAGCCGAGACGCGGCGTTACGTAGTAGCCGAAGGTGCCGTTGAGCACGGGCACGGTGACAAAGCCCGAACCACCGACGCTCGTCGTGCAGTTCCCAAAGGAAAGACGCTGCTCGGCGGTCTCCCCCACCTCGCAGTTCCAGCCGTAGCCTGCCGCGTAGGCTTGAGCCGCCTGCAGGCGCTCGGCTCCCGTGTATGCCTCGGTCGCGCGCTGCTCGGCATCCTGCAAAACGGGCTCGGGTGGATTCGAGTCCGTCGCCGAGCTGTTGGTGACCAGCACCGCTGCCACACCAATGCCGAGGTCGAAGTAGAAACGTGGCGCCTCGCCGTCGCTGTCTTTCTTCTTGTTCTTCCGGTCGCCCAGCGCGCAGAAGTTGTCGTGGCACACGAGCCCCTCGCCGCACTCGTTGTCGACGCTGCAGGTGTCGCCCATCACGCCCTCGCGCCCCATGTACGCGACCGATGGCGCAGCAGCCGCCTCACCGCCGCCGCATTGGCTGGGCGGCACGCCGCCAGGCAGCGACGGCGCAGGCTGGCTACGCATCGAGACCACCGGGACCGACACGGGGTTTTCCGGTGTTCCGGCGTTGCCCACCTTTTCGCCAGCTTCGTCGTACGCGAGCACGAAATACTCGACGCTGGGCTCGAACACATCTCCGCACGGGATTTCGTAGCCAAAACCATCGCCCGTAGCGCGCAACGAAGCCGACTTCGGCTTAGGCATGCCCACCGAGCGGTAGAACACCTTCATGCTTGCGACCTCGGGATTCGAGGCAGCCACGTAGATCGGGAGGCCCGTGTTCTTGAGCTGCTCAGCCGCCGGAACGTGCTCGAGATTACCTTCCACCACTGCAGGCGCCGCCGGGGGGGCCGTGGGCTTGCCGCGCTTCGCGCCACCCTGACCTGCCTTGCGCTTCGCTTGCGCAAACACCTGCAGCACTTCGGGCGTCGACACGAGCGGATCCGGTTCGACCGTCGCATCCTCCTGCAGCGCACGGATGAACGCATCCAGCGCGGCTGCCGAGTCGCTGAAACCGCCGACTTCGACGACACCAAGATTGGCGTAGGTCCGCGCCAGGCCGCTTCCGGAAAGCCCGTTACTCTCCGCCCCAGCAATCGCCCGCTCGAGCGTCGCTTTGGCAACCTCGACCTCGAGATTGTTGTAGGCGTCCATCGCCGTGCGATTCGCATCCGCGAGCTGTCGCGGATTGGACTGCGCGCGGGCGACTAGGCTCGGGGTCACGAGGATCAGGGCAAAGATAAGTGTCAGTCGACGCATGGTGTTCGTACTCCGGTGGCACGCCGCTTTGCGCGCACCGCGCTGGGTTGTCTCACGGTGCTTGAGCAGGGGTCGTTCGCGAGGCTTCATCTGTTCGCCGGAACTCGACCCGGCGATTGGCCGCGCGCCCCGAAGCCGTCTTGTTCGATTCGATGGGCCGCGTTTCGCCGTATCCTTGAGCCGTCATGCGGTACGGCTCGATGCCGCGCCCGATGAGGTACTCCCGCACGGCGTCTGCGCGCTGCTGCGAAAGTTTTAGGTTTTTGGCATCCGGACCCACCGAGTCGGTGTGGCCCTGGATTTCCACTCGAATCATCGGAAAGTCTCGTAGCACTTGGCCTACGGTGTCGAGCAAGGAGAAAGATTCGGAACGGATCTTCGCCTTGTTAGTTTCAAAGTGCACTTGCTGCCGAATTACAACCTGGCTGCCAGTGAGCTCGACATCCTTGTAAACCTTCGGGCAGCCCTGCTCACTTTCGGGCCCGGCTTCATTCGGGCATAGGTCCGCCCGGTCGGCGATGCCGTCCCCATCGTTGTCGTCGTCGGGGCAACCGTCTTCGTCCTCGAAGCCATCCGGGTCCTCGGCGTGCAATGGGCACTTGTCGCTTACATCGGGCACCTGGTCCCCGTCGTTGTCCGGATCCGGACAGCCGTCGGTGTCGAGATAGCCGTCGACATCTTCGGGTTCAGCCACACACAGGTCGATGGAATCCATGAAGCCATCGCCGTCGGTGTCTTGATCTTCCGGGCAGCCGTCCAGATCGTCGACGCCGTCGAAGTCTTCCGGCTGATCCGGACATTGGTCATCCGGGTCCAAAATACCGTCGCGGTCCCGATCGCCCGGCAGCGGAACGCCGTTGCAGCGCGCCTCTGGACTCAGCTTGAGGGCCGCATGGGCGTTGGTCTCGGCCAGCACGAGGTGCTCACTCGCGCGGGACCTATCCCCCTGCGAAAGCTCTAGCTCGGCAAACTCGAGATTGACCTCCGCCAATGCCAGTTCCTGCGGAGCGCATTGGAGCGCCCCGTTCTTCGCAGCTTGGCTCGTAATCTCACGCAGGCCGTCGATGTGCCCCTGGAGAACGTGAGCTTCGGTGCAGGCAGGAAGAAGCAGGCTGAGGAGCAGGAGGCGAGAGGTACGTGGCCCCATCAGGTCACCGCCCCCCTGCGTGTGCTTGCTTTGTGACTTCGAGTGCTTTGTCCGCGTTTTCTTTAGATTTTTTGGCCAAAGCGATCGCGTCCTGATAGGCCGCCGCGGAAGATTCTTCGCGGGATTTTGCGAGGTAGGCCTCAGCCAAGGTGAACTCGTAGGTCGCGTAGTCCCCTGCTTGGGCATGCCGAGCATGCTCCACCGAGCGCGCGGCCTGGCTCGAGCGAACGGCATACGCAGACGCCGAGCAACCGCTCGCTCCCCAAAGCCCCACTAGGCCAAGGGCGAGCCATAGGTAGGCCGCTCTCCGCTGCTCAGGGGCGCTTTCGTGCATTCCCAAATCCCGGCCTTCGACCACGCGTGACTCCAGAAAACCCAGCGAAACTCGCTGACAAGCCGGGCGGACGCTAACAACAAGCCGATACTCCGTCAACTGGGGTGTGGCCGAGTGTAAGTAAGGCCGCTGAAGCGGGGCGCCTGCGGACCGACGCCAGGCGGCCTTCCCCCACCCCCCCTGACCTCAACCGCGACGCGCTCCTGGCCCAAGCCGGTACACCAGGAAGGCGAGTCCCACGAACATCCACAGCGACATTACGAGGGTTCCTTGCAGAAGCGCCCCCCCGTAGTGCCCGAGCCCAAAATCGCCGTGGAACTGCCGGTAGGTCCCGACCACCATCAGCCGCTGCCGGACCACGGGGAGCATACCGAGCCCAAGAGACAGCGCTGCACCGATCGCAGCTCCCGCCCACTGCTCTCTCTGGGTCCGCACGAACGTCGCCCCGATGAGAAAGCCAGCGGCGCCAAGCCCAATCTCGAAGGCCCCGCCGACCAACGCCAGCGCGCTCGGCACCCGCTCCGTATCGGCGACGTAGAGCAGGAACCAATCCCCGTGGAAGATGTAGAAGTATGCCGAGACCGGCACCATCACCAGGCTCACGAAGAGCAGGTACGCGAAGAACGCTCGGGATACGAACGCGGGCTTGGGGCTGCCCCGTAGATCGGACCGCGCCGCGAGGGCAGCGAGAAGACCGGAAGCAAACGTCAGCAAAAGTTGCGTGGGAAGCGGCAAAAACAACCCTAGCGTCGGAAGTCGTGGCCGGACATTAGCACACGGTCCCAAAAGCCAATGCGCTACCGCAAATCGATTGCCGGAAGGTCGCGCGCAACCGTGGTCGAGGCCTGGGTCAACACGTCCACATCGACTGCCACATCGAGCTCGTACCCCGAGAGCGAGCCATGGCAACCGCCGCACATACCGTTGAAACGCTCGCGCGGAAAGCTCTGATTGGCACGCTCTCCTGGGTAGAACTGCATTTCCTCGCGCTGGACCATGTCTCCTGAAAAGTCGGCGATCTCGTCGGGGAAAGAGAGCGAGCGCCCGAGCTTGTCGGTGGGCCGCAGGACGATGGGATGGCCGCCTTCAAAGCGAAACTTCACGGACCCATCCGCCTTGAGCTGCATCGGTCCCAGGGACTCGTAGTGGGTGAAGAGACGACCGAAGGCGTCTTCGCTCACGCGCTTGGGATCGAGCTTCGAGAAATCGAGCACGTCGCTGGGCGGCGGAAAGGACTCGAGGACGTCGACGCCTTCGATTCGCGGGTCGATGGGACGGCCCGTACGGGTGTTGGCAAACAGCAAGGTGGCGAGCACCGGGAAGTCGAGCACGTGGACCTCCGCGTCGGTCGCACTCGCGTACACCGCCGTGTTTCCATTCGCTTCGTCTGCCCGCGACCGGAACACGCTGTGCTCGGTCCGCGCATAGATGGCGACCGCCTCGATCTCAGAGCGTCCGGCCTCCCCCCCCAGGTGCGACAAGGCGCCGCTCAGCGGGTCTAAGGCGCACAGATCGAAATCGAAGCCGCCCTTTTCGAGGTCGGTAGCCGACCTATCGCAGGACACGATGAGGAAGCGCGACGGCAAGCTCGCAGGCGAGCGATAGGCCCCCACCTTTCCCTCACGCGCGCCGCGTTTCGGTAGGCTCACAGAGGCAAAGTAGTACGGGTCCTTGGGATCTCGATCGCTTTGATCTGGACCGAGCGAGCGGTTCAGGATGGCGATGCTTCCCGCGCCATCCTTGGCGCCGGCGGGAGCTGCGACCAGCGCGAAGTCACGGTTGGGTAGCTCGATGATTTCCGTTGCTCGCTCGAAGCCGATGCTGCTGCGCTGCGCAACGAGCGGGTGGTAGTCGCCGCCGTCGAGGTTGATGCGACGCCCGGCCAGCTGGAAGAACTCGGGCGCGCGTTTTTCCGCGCTGAAGATCACGCGCCCGTCGGTCATGAAGCTCGGCATCAGCTCTTGATTGAGCAAGTAAGTGAGCTGGCGTAGGGCAGCGCTGCCGGACTTGCCTCGATCCCAGACGTACAGATTCGCGTTGGGCGCAAGTTGCGACGGCGTCCGCTGAGGACCCTGATACGCGAAATTTTTACCGCCGATGTTTCCGCGCGTAGAAGCAAACACCATGCGCCCATCGGGTGCATAGGCGGGATCGAAGTCGTGCGTGAGGATGCCGTTTACGCGGTTCTTGTCCGCCGCGAGCTCTCCTAGCTTCGCGCAGCTCGCGCCATCGGCACGGGCTTCGTACAGTCGCAAGGGCTCATCTGCCGAGCTCCGCGCTGCAAACGCGATGCGCTTTCCATCCCAAGCCACGGCGGGTCGTCGCACATCCGCGGTGGCTTCCGTGAGCCCACAGTCCTCGAGCAAACTGCGTGCCTCACCGAGCGAAGGCTTGCCCTCTGCGTCGAGCGACACCTCTGCGCGCATAAGATTTGCGCCAGGACGATAGGTGTCGAAATCGCGCGCGTCGCCCACGTCGAGCGGACGCGAAACCCAAAGCAGCCCGTACGCGGGTCCCGCCTGAAGCTCGCCTCTCGCAAGCCCCCGTGCTCGCTCGAGTGCATGCCATTGGACCAAGACGCAATATGCAGGGACCTCGTCGAGCGGGATCGATGCAAGGTCGACAGCCGCGCATTGAGCGGCGGACGCCGGCTCGGCAAACTCCTCGAAAAGCGAGCCGCCGCGGTGCAGGAGCCCCTGCCCATGGCCACGATCGTGGGTGAACAGGTTTTTCGCAATCAGGCGACTGTCGTTCGGGTTCTCGGACTCGAGCGCCAGCATGAGCTTGGCTGCTTCGTAGTTGCGGTCGATGGCGATGCGCGAGAAGACGCCCTGCGACCCAGTTCGCAAGCGCAAGTCGTGAAACATCGAGGGCGAATGGCAATTGCCGAACATGCAGCCCTTTTTCACCAACATGGGCTGCACATAATTGCCAAAGAAGCGGAGCCCTTCATCGGCAGGCGCGTAACGCACGCTCTCCGGAACACGCGTCACCACGTCGTCGGCCCAAGCGCGCAGCGCTTTGTAGCCAGCGTCGTCCACGTTCGCGAAGACTGTCCCGCCCTCGTGAAACGTGCCGCCGCGCATCTTAGATAGAGGCCGCCGCAGCAACTCCGACTGCGACACCGACACGTCGAGATGCGCGAGGGTCACGAAGTAGTTCCAGCGATGCTCGGCTTCACTCGCGCCGCAGGTGATGTACAGGTCGGCAATCTTCGAGCCGTGGCACGACGACCCAGCGCAACGCTCGACGAGCACCGGCTCTACGTCGCGAAGAAAAGCCTGGTAGCTCTTTGCGTCTGTGGGGGCCTGCATTTCGTCGAAGCCTGGATGCTGCCCTACGCCTTTTCGGCACAGGCCTCGGTTCTCAGAAAGCACTTCTTCGATGGCGCCATCCCGGCGATGGCCTTGGGTTATCCAACTCTTGAGCGTCGCATAACCATCGGACCCGAGACGCAGCGAGCGCCCTCCCCCGTGGCGAACATCCGTCGTGATGGAGACGAAGCGCTCGTCTTTGTGTGCGGCATCAGGCGGGTCGAACGTCTGGACAGCAATCTGTACTGGGTCGCCCCCTTTGAGCAGCAGCGATCCGACCGGATAGGGGCCCGAAGGAGCGAGCACATCCTTGCGTCGCAGCAGCGCATCGTAGCTAGACAGGTCGAGATTCCCGACCGCCGTCTGAGCAGCACTTGCGACGTGGCAACCTGTGGTTTGCTGAACGCAGCCTACACCCATAATCGGCGCGATGCGGGCGTCGTAGAAGCTAAAGGCAGGCTTTGCCTCTGGCTCGCAGCCAGCGAGCAAAACAAACATTGCCGCTGTCGCAGCGCGCAACCGATGGCGCAACCGATGGCCAAGGCGTAGGTTCATGCTTGTGTGCACT
>CAZEWA010000063.1:21283-26171 GCA_964515685.1 uncultured Polyangiales bacterium
GCGCAACCGATGGCGCAACCGATGGCCAAGGCGTAGGTTCATGCTTGTGTGCACTCGGGGATTGTATCGGGTTTGCCTACCGGCCTAAAACCTTACAGGCATCCTGCGTGCGATTCGTATCGCATCCAGCACGCCTTGGCTGCTCTCGCTCTCCGCGGCCTCCGTCAGGGCCGAATGGCCGTCTTCACCGCCGACACGCCCGAGGGCCCAAGCTGCGGCTTTGCGAGCCTTCTCCGCCTCATCGCCAGCGAGCATGGCCACCAAAGCTGCCTCGGCGTCGCGCACGCGGTACTCTCCGCAAAGCCGAGCAGCGCGTGTGCGCACATCGGCATTTCGGTCGCCCAGCAAGCCAATCAGGACGCCGTAGTCTCGGAAACCTCCGAAGGCCGTAAGCTGCGCGAGGGTTGCAAGCTTCACCTCGGGCGCGGTATCGGTGAGCGTATCTGAGAGCGTCGCAAACCCGACTTCGCTGTTGAGGCGCGCGAGCGCGCGTACCGCGGCCACCCGAACCTGCACGTCTTTGTCGTGCAGCGCGGCATCTGAGAGCTCCGGCACGGCGTGAGGATCCATGAACTCACCGAGGGCCTCGGCGATTCGCGCTCGGCGCTTGGGATCAGCATCTGCGAGCACCTGCTTGCGCAAGCCGATGACCAGCGCGGGCGCCGCAAAGGGCTGCCTGCGAAGCCACCACGCACTCAGCTCGCGGACGCGCGGACTCGCGCTTTCGAGCATTTTTTTCTCTAACAGCGGCACGCATTCTGCGCAGTACACGCGCTCGCCGTACTCGAGCGTGGCCTTGAGCTTCTCGGGTGATCCATTGGCAATCACCGCCAGCAGCTGCGCGCGCGTAGGGGCCTCGGTGCCGGGGCTCAATTCTCCGCGTCGACTGTACTCGCGCGTCTCTACGATGTCGTCCGCAGCCGAGTAATTCATCGATGCCAAGCTCATCGCAAAGGCCAGCACCACAACTTGAATGGTTCGCATGTTCGTGCCTCCCTTCATGGCTCGTAGCTGGTCGCGCCCGACCCATCGGCGTTGCGACGTGAGTAGTATTGACCGCCCAAGTCGACCGCTCGAATCAGCGTCACACGCTCTTCGCGCGTCATGCTTTCGCCCAAGTCTTCGGGATGCGGCTTGCCCTTGAACGCCCATCTATCTGGCGACTCTACCCAGCTATTCGTTTTTTCGTCGTAGGACTTCGCGTTGATGTTGATCTTGGCTATCAAGCGGCTCGCACGCGCATTGCCTGGAATCACCCACTCCACGGGCGTACCCTCCACGCGAATCTCGCCCATCATCGCTGACGGATAGAGCAACGTAACGTACGACGCGGGGTAAGTGACGGCTTCATTCTCGTAGAAGGTGTTGAGCGGCTTAGACGACAGATCGAGCCAGGGAATCTCGTAGGTCAGCGGCTCGCCTGCCATCGCGCCTCGCTCCACCGTCACGGTCACCGTGTACGTCTTGCCGGCGAACGGGTCATCGGTGCCGCCCGAATGGCAGCTCACACAGCGCGCGTCGAACACATCTTGCACGTTGCTGCCCGTCGTCGCCGCGAACCACGGCAGCTCGATGCGCTCCGAGACGGGCTTCACCAAATTTTCGCCTTGTGCTTGCGCGATAGTGCCTGGGCTCTGCGTCACGCCCTTGCGCGACTCATGGCAACCGCCGCAGATTCGACTCTCGCCCGGCATGCCTTGAATCCACAGCATTTGGTTGCGAATCGCGAGATCGAACTCGTCGATGGGCTGCAGGTGAACGGGCAGGTAAGGAGGAATGTCCGCCTGCCATGAACCGTCGCTGTACACGCGTGGTTCCCCGAGAATCGCAGCGCCTTCGTGCATGGTGAGTCCGAACTGCCCGACAGTACCAATCTCCGAGGAAAAGCCCTCGATCACGCGCACTCGCACCGTCTTTTTTAACGCCGCCGACAGCTTTTCGTTCTCGAATTGACCTCCATTTACCGTCTCATCGAGCGAAGTGTCGTCGATGCGGATGGAGCCGATGGTGGCCGGCGTGTTGGAATCGTAGGCCCCGTCGCCCACAGCAGGCAGGTGGGCTGGCTCCGCGCGCGCGACCACTGGGATGGCATACAAGTCCCAGGTGTTTGGGTCGTCGTACACGAGCTCGCGCTTGTCGCGTTTTGCGTCGTAAAGGTAGAGGCCAAACTTTGGCGCAGTACCTGCAAGCTCATTGCGATCGTTCACGTCGCCATCGGCCCACGAGACGAGGATCTTGTCCGAACCACTTAGCTTGTGCGGCGCACGGTAGCGCCCTACCCCCATCGGAGGCGGCGCATCATCGGTAGGCACGCGCAGCGTGAGGTTCTTGAATTTCGCCCCCTGTTCGTCGAAGAACTCGACGCTTTCAGAGCTGCCAGCCTTGCTCACAGGCACGGAAACCTGCATCAGAGCGCCCGACTGAATGGTGCCATCGCGCTGGGTCGCAATGCCCAAGAACTCGCCGCGACCCGTTTCCCGTACTTGCACGAAGCTGTTGAAAGGCTTGTCGTGCTGCCCCGCGAGCGCGCGCATCTGCGTGCAATCTGGGCGCATGCTGAACAACTTGAGGTCGTTTACGGGGCCGAGATGCTCCCAGCGCGAATACCCGACGAGCCCATTCGCCATCGCGAAGGGCCCCGTCGCATGCGACAGGTTTTGCGAACACAGCCTGCGGTCCGCATCGCCCGCGGCCTCCGAAAGCGTCGCGAGCTGCGTGACTCCCCGCGCATGGTTGTATTCGTCCGCACGCGTGCCGTTCTCTGTAAACGGTTGGTTCGTGACGAACGCAATCCGCCCCTTGGCCAAAAACACAGGCTGCACGTCGTCTGCATCGTGGAAGGTGAGCTGCCTCACCTTGCCGCTGCCATCGACATTCGCGACATACAGGTGATAGCGGTCGTCGTCCTCCGTGCGCATCGAAAACACGACCTTCTTTGCGTCGAAGGAAAGGTCGAGCCCATTGATGTCGACGCCCTTGAAGTCCTCGGTGAGGTTTCGAAGCTTGCCGTTAGGCGAAGGCGGCGTGAGCACGAACAGGCCTGCGCCCTTGCCGGGATTGTAGCGGTCGTAGTCGACAACCTGCCCCATCCCGCCTGTCACTTCGTGCTCGCCATCCGCACCGATGAAGGCGCGCTTCACGAACACAATCGATGGAACGCCAGGCAGCACGCTCTCGTCCTTGGGCGCTCCCGTACAGGCCCCCGCGATCGACAGCCCCAAGAGCCCCAGGACTCCGCGCCGCATCCTTTGCCACCGCACCATGCTCTGCCTCCAACGTCGCGCCCATTCTACCGCTGCAAAGCCTTGGAAAAGCAATGCTCGGGCCAACCGGTCACGCGCAAAAAGGGCAGCCTTTCCGCGGCGTAGTTGAAGGTAGGATGGGGGCGGCATCCCCCGATGACGCAGCTTCGCTGGGGGAGCGTGCCCCCAAGCGACAGCACCCTTCCTCAAGTCTTCAGGCTATAAACACAGAGCCATGCGCGCAGTCTTTCCTTTCCTACTCACGCTCTTCGCCTCGCTTCCGGCTGGGGTGGCCCTCGCCGATGGCGGTGTGTCCGCTGCCTTTCAGCAGGCGCTCGAGGGAGGCAGCCTGGGGAACGCACTGCTCCTGTCGTTTTTGGCCGGTATCGCCACGTCGCTCACGCCCTGTGTGTATCCGATGATCGCCATCACGGTCAGCGTGTTCGGAGCTCGAGCCGTACAAACACGCGCTGAAGGCGCTCTACTCTCCACCGCATTCGTCGCCGGTATGACGGTCTTGTTCAGCGTGCTCGGCATCGCAGCAGCGCTGACCGGCGGCATTTTTGGTGATGAACTCGGCAACCCCGTCATCGCCTTCGGCCTCGCGCTGGTATTCCTGGTGATGGCTGCATCGATGTTTGGCGCCTTCGAACTCGCACTGCCCTACACCATCACCACCAAGCTCAGCGAGATGGGCGGTATCGGTTATCGCGGAGCGTTCGTGCTCGGCATGGTCAGCTCCATCATCGCGGCGCCGTGCGTGGGGCCGGTCCTCGGGCTGCTGCTGCCCTGGGTGGGCACCACCGGCAACGTTTCGTTCGGCGCGGCCTGCATGGTGGCCTACGCGCTGGGCATGGGGCTCTTGTTTTGGGTGGTCGGCACATTTGCCGTGGCCTTGCCCAAGAGCGGGCGCTGGATGGAATGGGTCAAGGGGACGTTCGGGCTGATCATGATAGGCTCTGCGCTCTACTTCGTGCGCGCCTGGATCCCAGGCTACGACCAGATTCCCCGCGCATCCGCGTACCTCTACGGAGCGCTCGTGTGTGTCGCGGCCGGAATCGCGCTCGGAGCCATCCACGCGCGCTTTTCCGACGGCGGCCTCGCACGCGCGCGCAAGACCCTTGGAATCTTCGCCACAAGCCTCGGCATGCTGCTCATGATGGGCCACCTCGAAGCTCGGCCAAATCACGAAGGCTGGGAAGCAGACCTCCACGCGGCGCGTGCAAAAGCCAAAGCAGAAGCCGCTCCGCTGCTCATCGACTTCGGCGCAAGCTGGTGCCAAGCCTGCGGAGAGCTCGAGCGCTACACCTTCAGCGATCCCCGCGTCATCAGCGAGATAACCCGCTTCATCAAGGTCAAGATAGACCTCAGCCCCGGCCCCAATGTAGAGCGCGGTAAGGGGTGGCTCAGCGGCTACGGCGCGCGCGGTCTGCCTCTCGTGGTTGTACATGACAGCCAAGGCAACGAGCGCGTCCGCGTCACCGAGTTCGTGGAAGCAGACAAGATGCTCGAGTTGCTGCGCGGCGTGAACTGAGCAGCTTTCCTACCAGCAGCGCGGGGGAGCGCTTTGGCCGGCGTCTGCCAACCCGCGATTTTCTTGGCGCTCCCGCCGGGATTCGAACCTGGGACCTTTCGCTTAGGAAGCG
>CAZEWA010000064.1:0-12652 GCA_964515685.1 uncultured Polyangiales bacterium
AGCAACGCAGTGAGCTCTCCGGTTGCACCCGCGACCGCACGCTGCCCTTCCAGGATATGTCGCTCGACGGTCCAGCCGCGCTGATCGGGTCGTGGGGGGTGAAAGCTGAGAGTATTCGCCATGTCCTAAGCTCCTTCGCGCCGCCGGGTCGGTAGCAAACCCCACGCAGATCCACAAGGCCCGAAGGCCAGGTCGCTCTCGGTCGCCACAGGGACGTCGCGAAAATCATGCCGACTTTGCAAGGGCAGCACACGCAGCTACGGCTCGCCGCAGCGGGCAGTGCGCACAACGCCGGGCTCGACGCTCGAACACGCATCACAGGGCACCACCCGCTGCCCCATCTGGGAAGCGGATCCGCCGCTGCACGAACCTGGCGATGCCCCTGTGAGGCGCACAAAGTGCGCACATCTAGGCAATTTGCGCCCCATTCTAATCGGGAGGCGAGTGAGTGAAGTGACTTACGCTTGGGTCACAAGTTGTTCTGATCCCGAGTCGTCCTAGGTACCATCGAAGACGATGCCCAATCGACGCGAGCGAAACTATCGACCGAAAGCATGGACTTGGCTCGAGCGCGACGCAGAGCCAAGCGCACCCCACATCCCCATCGATCCCCTTGCCGGTATGGTCTTACGCGGCGGGCCCGATAACGAAGGCCGGTTTGTGGTGACTCACGAGCACGAAGACGACGGCGAACCGAAGCAATGGGTCGGCGACCGCCGCCATTGGACAGAAGTTCCGCCAAAACCCTGATTTTTGCCCGCATTGAGCGCTTGCCGTAGGCCCATCACACACGGCAGGCTCGGCCTATGCGCGCGTGTCTACTCGGGCTTCTCGGCTATCTCGGCTGCATGATGGCTTCGGCGCGGCTCTACCCGGGCGGGATCTGGGACGACCCAAGCACAGTAGGCTTCTCTTTCTGGGAAAACTTCTGGTGCGACCTCTTAAGCCCCGTCGCCATTGGCGGCGGCCAGCATGGGCTCGGATCGTGGTTGGCTCGCGCAGCCTTCGCCTCTTTTGCGCTGAGCATGTTTCTGTTTTGGCCGCTCGGCGCGCGCTTTGCGGGCGATTCCACAGAGGCCCGACGCGCCGTGAGCTTCGGTCGCCTGTGCGCGCTCAGTCTCCTGGGCGTGAGCGCCGTGCCTTCGGCGAGTTCGGAGCTGTGGCACGCAGTCTTCGTGATTCTCTCGTGCCTCTCAGGCCTGGTCGCAGTCGTACTGCTCACGCTCGCGCTGCGTGCACGCCGAGACCGCGTCGCGGAAACGCTGTCGGCGCTCGTGATGTTGTCGTCCGCTATCCCGTTGCTGCAGTACATCCGGCAAGGCATTCAGCGCGCGCACTACGCGTCGTGGCTCGCAGGTGCCCAGAAGATAGCCAACGGCTTTCTGCTGGTATGGATGGCGTATCTGTTGTGGAGCATGTGGCGCGGACAAGCAGCGCAGCCGGACGCGCTACGCCCCGCACTCCGGTCCAAGTAGGCGAGCGCCAAGCCCTAGGCGCGGGCCGCTACTTGCCCAGCCGCTGCAGCTCGTCGGACGAAACGATGCGCTGTCCCTGAGCGGGCACGCGGGCCAACGACACCAGGGCGCGCGCCACCGTGCGCGCTTCGATGCCGCGCACCTTCGCTGGCAAGAGCTTGGCGATGGGAGCCATCACACGCTCTCCCAGACGGAACTCCTTGCGATCGCCGAGCAAGAGCGACGGCCGCACCAGCGTCAGCGCACGGAAGCCGAGGTTTCGAAGCTCTTCTTCCACCTGCCCTTTGACCCGATTGTAGAAGGTGAGCGAAGCTGCGTTCGCGCCCAGGGCCGTCACGACCAGGAAGTGCTGCACCTTGGCTGCATGCGCCGCACGCGCAAAGGCGAGCACGTAGTCGTGGTCAACGCGCCGAAACTTCTCTTGGCTTCCCGCCTGCTTGATGGTCGTGCCCAAGCAGCAAATGGCGATATCCGCCTCGCCCGAGCCGAGCGATGCCTCGAGATCCTCGAAGTCCACACTGCGTTCCTCGAGCTTGGGATGCTTTATGCCGCTCGGGCGCCGCACGACTGCGACGACACTTGTGACGGCATGTTCTTCCAGCAACTGCAGCAGGGTTTCACGCCCGACTAAACCCGTTGCGCCCGCGAGCCACACCCGTATGCCCTCTGCCATAAGGCTATGGAAGCACACGGGAGCGGCATCCGCGAGGGGCGATTCCGCGCGCTCAGTGCGACCAGCGCACGGTCTCTGCCGCCCCGCTGACAACGCGAATCTGGTTGAGCCCCTGCGGATTCGAGATGTAGATGCCACCGCGCGAGGACGCGAAGGCAACCATGCGGCAATCGGGAGAGAACGCCGGGTCCTTGTTGATACCCTGAGCCTGGGTCAGGCGCGTGTACTGGCCGGTGGCAACATCGACCGTGAACACGTCGAGGCCGGCTGAGTCACGCCCGGTAAACGCGATGAGCTGCTTCTTCGCATTCGGACACCAGGCAGGCGTCTGGTTGTACTCGCCCTTGTAGGTCACGCGCTTCTGGCCGCCGCCGTTGCTGTCCATCACCCAAATCTGCGGTGAGCCGTGGCGATTGGACACGAAGGCAATCTGACCGTTCGGGCCACAGGCAGGACTGACGTCGATGCCGGGATCGTTGGTCAGACGGCGAATGTCGCTGCCATCGGCGGCGGCGCTGTAAATCTCGGAGTTGCCGTCGCGCGTGGAGCTGAACACCACGCGTCCGCCACAGGCCGTAACGCCCATGTAGAGACCGCTGCCCTTGACCACCGGGCGATCGCTCGTGCCCGCCTTGGTGATGAACATGCCCTCGGGCGACAGCACCGAATACCAGATGCCGCCGGGTCCGAAGTTCGGCAGCATGGACACGCCACGCCCACCGGATACGCGACCCAAGTTGGCGCCGTCGAAGTCCGACACGAAGACGTCCTTCTTGCCGGGGCCTTCGCGACGGGCAAACGTGATACGGCTGTCGAACGCAGCCGCCTCGCCCGTGAGCAGCTTGACGACCTCGCTCGCAAACTGGTGCATGAACTTACGTAGGTCGCTGGCGCTGCCCGAGTAGTTGCGCTTGAGCGTGGGCTCCGTGCCGCGTGCGAGCTCGAAAAAGTGCATGGTGAGCGAGATGCTGCCGCCTACCTGCTGCACGTTGCCTTTGATGACGCCCTGGGCGCCCACGGTCTGCCAGGATGCGGGCGTCACGCCGAGGCCTTCGGTCTCCAAGTTGGCGACAAAAGACGCCGGGTCGAGCACCTTGAACAGCGAGATCAGGGAGAAATCGCTACGCATCACGCCCGCGCCCTGCGCTCCGAGCCCGGCTGCGCCTTGCAGATCGGGTACCGCGATTCGGTACAAAGCCTGCTCGGGCGAGGTCACATCGATGACCGGGCTCGACACAGGCAGCGGTGCGTCTTGCGTGTTTGCCTGACCATCCGCTCGAGGCGCCATGGTGGCCGCCAAAGCGAGCAATCCAGAACCCAACAAAACGCGTGAAAGGATCTTCATGTCTCTCCGACATCAGCCGAGGGGGCCGATATTCCAAGGTAGCGCGGATGTGATCAACGGACGTTGCGGCCGTCGTAATTTACACCGATGGTGGTCCCGTAGAACGCAGCCCGCAATGAGGACGGCGGCTCGGGCAAAACGGCATTGGCCTGAATGAGCGCCTCGACGGCATCGATTGCGCTCTGATCGAACAGAGGATCCCCGCTCGACTTCGAAAGTGCCACCGACTTCAAACGACCGTCTTGCGCCACGTTGACGGACACGACGCAGCTCTTGCTGCTCATATTCTGAACAACGTTGGGGACCGTCCAAGGACGCCTGAAAAACAGCAAGAGCTGTCCCCGATACAGGTCACCCTCTCTAGCCTCGGTCGCCGTGCCCTCGCGCAGGCCATTCGGGTCGCCCTCGCGCTCGTACTCTACGTCCTCGGCAAAGTCCTTGGTGCGATCGACCAGGTTGTCGAGCAGCGACTGCTGGGCGTCGACCTTGTCTTTCTTTTCCTCGGGCTTCTTCTCGACCGGCTCGCGCGCGTCCTTCGAGACCACCACCCCGTCGGGCTTGGCCTTCGCCACCGGCGGCACCTGACGGGTCGGGAGCTTCTTGGGATCGAGCGGCTTGCCGAGGCGCACGAACTCGGCAGCGATGACGTTGTCGGGCATCAGGGGGCGCTGGCGCTCTTCGACCGGCACGGCAAGCCCTAGCTGCACCAATAACCACTGCGAAGCCAGCACCAAGAAGGGCACGAGCACATGGGCCCCGACCGCGAACGTGGCCCCGAGGGCTATCGTGGCCGCTCCGAGGGGTTTTCGTTCGAGCAGAGAGGGCGGACGCTCATCGACTGGCGCGAACCTCATCGGGACAACTCCTACTCGGACGCCAAGGGATCGGTGACGAGACCCAGCTTCGTGATACCGGCCTTTTTCACTATCGCTATCACTTTGACGACGAACCCATAGGGAACGGTCTCGTCGGCCTTCACGTAGAGCTCTTTTTCTTTCTGCATGCGATCGTTCGCAAGCAGTGTGCTCTCGAGCTTGTCGTAGGGGATCTCGTCTCGTCCGAGATACACCTTGTTATCGCTGGTCACCGTGAGCAGGAGCTTCTCTTCGTTTAGCTCCACCTGCGGTGCCTGGGCCGCCGGCAGGTCGACATCGACCCCGGTGTTCATCATGGGCGCGCTCACCATAAAGATGATGAGCAACACGAGCATCACGTCCACCAAGGGGGTGACGTTGATCTCGCCTAAAGGGGCTTTGCCCCCGCCTCCGCTAAACGCCATCTGAGGCCCCCTTCCTGTTCAGTTCACCAGGAAGTGCCGACGCACGATGTTGAGGTAGTCGCTCTGGAAAGCGTCCATCTCGGTCTGCAGCACGTGAATTCGGCGCAGGAAGTAGTTGTAGGCCATGACGGCCGGAATGGCGGCCACGAGGCCAATCGCTGTGGCGATGAGGGCTTCGGCGATCCCGGGTGCAACGACATCGAGGCTCGCGCTCTTCTGGGCGCCTATCTCCATGAACGAGTTCATGATGCCCCACACCGTGCCGAACAGCCCTACGAAGGGTGCCGTGGAACCTGTGGTGGCCAAGAACGGGATCATGGTCTCGAGCCCGGTGACTTCATTGATGGATGCCCTGCGCAACGCGCGCTCGACATTGTCGAGCTCACCCGCTCCGGCGCCGCGCCCACCCGCGCTACCGAGCACGCGCGCGAGCTCCACATAGCCCGCATGGAACACCTTCGCGAGCGGCGACGCGTTCACATTCGAGAGCTGCGCGTAAATTGTCTCGAGGCGCTCCGCCGTCCAGCTCTGGCCCCGCGAGGATTCCCAGAACAGGTCGAGAAAGCGATTGCTCTGACGCGTCGCCCGCTCGAGCCGAAACAGCTTCGAGCCGATGATGAACCAGCAGACCACCGACATCAGGGCCAAGACCACCATCACAAGCTTCACCGTCGGTGAGGCCTGCAAAACGAGTTCGAGGGGGTCGAGGCGCTTGCCCGTGGCGCTCGTGGCGTTGAGGGTCACGAGATTGACGAAAATCAGCGTGTCCATGCGTACTCCGCGCGGGTCCTCTCGGAGGCATCCTGGCGCTCCGCTGCCCGCACTGTGCGTTGACCTGGCCCGTCTAACCACGCCTATACGGGGGTGTCAACGAAAGCGACCGCCGAGCCGGGAGCAAATGCGAGACGCGCGGGGCAGCCCGGGGCGCGGAACCCCCATACGGGCCGGGCCAGAGAGGAGGGGCCGCGACGTAAACCCCCGCGGCACGGCATTTACAGAAGATGCCGCGCGGTCCAATGCCGGATACCATCGGGAGCCTGGTTTTTTACGCAGGCCGTGTCTCAAGGTCGAGAGCGAGCGCAGCAAGGTGGCCGTATGGGCGCGGAAGTAAAGCAAATCCTCGTGGCCGACGACGAACCGAACCTCCGAAAGGTGCTCTCAGCTCAGCTCGCGCGCGACGGCTTCGAGGTGCACGGCGCGGAGGACGGCGAAGAGGCCCTGCGTGTCCTGGCCGAGCACCATATCGATGTCGTCATCACCGATCTGCGCATGCCCAAGCTCGATGGCATGGAGCTCCTGAAGCACATCGTCGCCGACTACCCCGACATCCCCGTCATCATGATCACGGCCCACGGCACGGTGAACACGGCGGTCGAAGCGCTTAAACTGGGCGCCTTCGACTACGTGACCAAGCCGTTCGATCGCGCGGAGTTTCAGCGCGTGGTCGATAAGGCCGCGCGCACGCGAGAGCTCACGGGCCAGCTCTACTTGGGCGGCAGCAGCGAGGAGCGGGGTCGCTATCGCTTGATCGGGGAATCGCCGCGCATGCAGGAGGTCTATCAGCTGATCGACCGGGCAGCCGACACGCCGAGCACGGTGCTCATCACGGGGGAGAGCGGCACAGGCAAGGAGCTTATCGCGCGCGCGCTTCATGAACACAGCTCGCGCAAAGACAAAGCCTTCATTCGCGTGAACTGCGCAGCTCTTCCGCCTGAGCTCATCGAGAGCGAGCTTTTTGGCTACGAAAAGGGCGCGTTTACGGGCGCCGTGACCTCCAAACCAGGCCGCTTCGAGCTTGCAGACGGCGGCACACTGTTTTTGGATGAGATCGGGGAAATCCCGGTCAGCATGCAGGTGAAACTGCTGCGCGCCATCCAAGAGAGCGAGTTCGAGCGCGTCGGCGGACTCAAAACCTTGCGCGTGGACGTGCGTCTGATCGCCGCCACCAATCGCCACCTACCCGACGAGATCGAGCGCGGGCGTTTCCGAGAAGATCTGTTCTACCGGCTGAACGTGGTGCACGTAAATCTTCCGCCGCTTCGGGCACGTAAGAGCGATATTCCGCTGCTCATCGAGCACTTTCGGCGTCGCTTCAACGCGCGTCTCAAGAAGAATGTGCTCGGCGTATCGCAGGGCGCCATGGACGCTCTGCTCGCACATCCCTTCCGCGGCAACATCCGTGAGCTCGAGAACACCATCGAGCGCTGCGTGCTTTTTTGCGACGGCGAAACCATCAGCTTCGACGATCTGCCGAGCGAGCTCAAGGGGCTCTCCCCTGTCGACAGCGTTCCCACGCCAAAGTCCGAACGTGCGGCGTCGAGAGAACTTATTGAGAGCCATGATGACGAGTTGGGAGAGCCTCTATCCGAAGAGGGAGGCCTCAAGGAGGCCGTGCGTGAGGCCACCGCGCGCATCGAGCGCGAACTCATCCTGCGGGCGCTACGACAAACGCACAACAACGTGACCCACACGGCGCGCATGCTGAAAATCTCACGCAAGAGCCTGCAGATCAAAATGAAGGAACTCGGGCTGCGCGAGGAAAACTGAAGCGCCGCACCTTTCCCGTCCCCGCGTCTCCATTGTAAGCTGCACAGGTGCCCCGAGAGCTGCCACCGAGCGCGCGTTTACACAAAGACGCCCCCGATGAACCCGATGATCTAGGCCCGCTGAGCGACGACGCGATCACGGAATCGTTTCGCATCTTGCAGCGAGTGCACGGCCATCGTTATTCGCTGGACGACGTGATCACGGCCTGGGATGCCGCCTGTGCAGCGCCTCAGGCAGAGAGCGCCTTGGAACTTGGCAGCGGTATTGGCTCGGTCTTGCTGATGCTCGCCTACAAGCTGCCGCAAGCTGAGTTCGTGGCGATTGAAGCACAGCGCAACTCGTTCCAACTGCTGCAGCAGAACATCGCACGCAATGGCCTGAGCAAGCGCGTGCGCGCGATATTCGGCGATCTGCGCGATCAAGCGCAGCCCGAGCTCAAAGCGGGCGGTTTCGACCTGATTACCGGCACGCCGCCCTACGTATTACCGGGCAGCGCCACGCCTTCGAGCGATGCGCAGCGCGCGTTCGCGCGGCAAGAATATCGAGGAGGTGTGGAAGACTACCTCGCTGCGGCGAGCCGCTGTCTTGCCCCTTCGGGGCGCATCGTAGTGTGCGCCGATGCACGCTTTCCCGAGCGAGTTCTCGACAGCGCACAGGAGCTCGGCCTTCACGTCCTCAGGCGCAGGGACGTCATCCCGCGCGCGAACGAAGCGAATGAAAAGAACGCACTCTTCAGCGTGTTCACGCTTTGCTTTGCCAGTGAAGCCTCGACACCGCTCGTCCACGAAGCCTGGGTCGCGCGTGATGCCAAGGGTGCCCGATCCGACGACTACCTGGCATTGCGGGCCTTCTTCGGCTTCGTTCCCAAGGAGCACGAAGCGCCGAGCCCGTAGGCCTCGACCCCTCGGTACACAGGTTTGCACAAGTTCGCTACGCGGCGCGCGCCTTTAGCGAAGAAAGCCCCTCGCTGCGCACGAAGGCGGCACCCACCATACTGGCTAGCGTAACGCTCAAGATGAGCAGCTCCTCGAGTAGTGTCAGCTCCTCCACCATGTCGTCGAAGAGGACGCAGCACAGGAGGCAAAGTACGAGGTGCGTGCAAAACACCTGTAGCGAAGAGCGCCCCAAATAGGCAAATCCGCGCAAAAATGGCAGACGCGCAAGCCTTGGCCCAAAGCGCACCGCGAGCACGGAGAGACCGAGCAGGTTGGCGATACGCAGGGGCGCAAGCCGCCATTTATCGACGGCAAACGGCGCCTCATGCTCAAGGTCGAACGGCAGGTTGCCGTAGCGCAGATAGAGACACAGTAGGCAGAACGAAAGTGCGCTCAGCCAAAGCCAACGCGGAGGCATCAGGTTCGTCACAGAGCTCAGCGAGGCGGTTTTTACGCCTGCCCAAAGCCCTATCATCCACAACAGCTGCCACGCCAGAAGGTCGAATGCGCCGAAGGCTTCTGCCGGAATCCCGTGAAACTGCGTAGAAAGCCCGAGCAAGTGCTGGCGCACCCCAAGCTGCGCAATGCCCCAGAGCGCGACGCTGACGACGAACATGCCACTGAAACCGCGCACCGAAGCGCGCTTCAGGATGAACGGCGAGAGCGCGAGAAAGATCACGTACAGGGGGAGTATGTCGAAGAGAGACGGGCAATACAGCAAGAGAGCCGCGCCGAACGTCGCTTGCACCGGCTGCTCCAAATAAAACCACAACAGGCGCTCGAGCGCGGTCCGCTCCGCGAAGATGAACACAAGCGCGAATGCGAGCCCCAGCAACATCAAGTGATAGCCGTAGAGCTCCCGCGCACGCGCAGTGAGTTTCCCGGACACATGGGCCCAGCCGCGTGCCTGCGCCTTGGGCGTGTACAAAAAGGCCGCCAAGAACGCCGCCATGAAGATGAACCCCTCGGCAGCCGAGATGAGCCCGAAGAAATCATGGCTGTAGGCGCGGAAGCGCGTGGGCAGGTGCGACACGGCCATCAGGACGAGCAGCACACCACGCAAAATATCGAGCCCAAAAAAGCGTGCGGTCATAGATTTTGCACAGATGCGGACTAGGCACCTTGTGTGCCCAGGCGGTACGCGTAGCAAAGGAAGCCGCGGCCCGCACGCTGCGAACGCTAGGCGGAAGCGAGCTCCGCTCGCACACGATCGCGCGCGCGATCGAGCTGCTCAGGCGTTGCCCCAAGGCCTATCAGCAAGCGTTCGGACATCGCCAGGGCTACCTCGGCCTCTGCCGCCACCACAGCACCCGCACCGGCCTGGCGCAGCGCATCGGCTTCACGAATGTACGAAGCGCGCGCCAATACCAAGATCTTGGGATTGAGCTCACGTGCTGCCCGAATCACCGCTTCGGGCGACATGCCGGACGATGTGCACAAGATGCTGCCTGCACTTCGGATGCCGGCATTTTCGAGCGTTTGGGCTTGGGTCGCATCTCCGTAGACCGCCTCGATGCCGTCTTCGCGCAGCTCTTGAATCGTGCGGTGATTCAGCTCGATGACCACCGGGTGCATCTCCGCGTCGCGCAGCAAGCGCGTAAGCGTGCGGCCCACTGGACCGTATCCCACCACGACCACGCGATGGGCTTCATCGTCGTCCTCATCATCGTCCGTGGTCTCAGGCTCAAGCTCGGTCTTGACCCCGCGCGAGAACTTGGTCGTCAAGAAGTTGATGCTGCGAAAGAGAAATGGATTGAGCGTGATGGAGACGATCGACGCGATGACCATGACCTGCGTCGCAGACTCCGGCAACACACCGAGCTGACGCCCCATGGCCGCCAAGATGAACGAAAACTCGCCGATTTGGCCGAGTGCAAACGAAACCACAAGAGCACCGCGCACGGGCTGCTTGTACAGCTTCATCACCAAGAACGCAGAAGCCGGCTTCGCCAAGATGACGACGGCGATGGTGGCGAGGGTAATCCACAGATCGGCCGTGAGTCGTGCCGGGTCAAAGAGCATGCCCATGGACACGAAAAACAGGACCGCGAAAGCATCGCGCATGGGCAAGGCGTCCGACGCGGCGCGCGTGCTGAACTCCGATTGGCCCACCACCATGCCCGCCAAGAACGCACCGAGCGCCATCGATACGCCGAATACCTGCGCAGCGCCCACCGAGATGCCGAGCGCTATCACCAGCACGGTAAGCGTGAAGAGCTCGCGCGAGCGAGTCGCCGCCACATGCGTCAGCAGCCAGGGCAAGAACCTGCGGCCCACGATAAACGTGAATGCGACCAAACCGGCCATCTTGAAGATGGCCACTGCCACCGAGAACGCGATATCCATACCGCTCGCGGTCGCGGCACTCCCGCCAACCAGCACCGGCAGCAAGACCAGCACGAAGACCGTGAACACGTCTTCGACCACAAGCCAACCCACCGCGATGTGCCCGGCGCGTGTGTGAAGAGCGTCGTTGTCGGCCAGAACGCGCAGCAAGACCACCGTGCTGGCAACGGAGATGGAGAGCCCGAAGACGAGACCTGCAGCGCCGCCCCACCCCACGACGTAAGCGAGCAGGATCCCAAGCAAGGTCGCAATCGTGCTTTGTACCAGCGCACCCGGGATGGCTATCTTGCGAACCGCCAGCAGCTCTTCGATGTGGAAATGCAGACCCACACCGAACATCAGCAGAATCACGCCGACCTCAGCCAGCTGCTCGGCGAGTCCTGAGTTCGCGACGTACCCGGGAGTAAACGGCCCGACCAGCACCCCTGCCACTAAGTAGCCGACGATGGGAGACAATCGCAGCTTCTGGCTGAAGAGCCCAAAGGCCAAAGCACCGGTGAGGCCCGCCGTAAGGGTCAAGATGAGATCGAGATTATGTGGCACGCCGCACGTTCCTTACCCGCAATGGTCTACCTTTGACGCCGTGGGTCTCGCACCGGTACACAGATGGAGAGACTTCTACTGTTCCGCTCATAGCGCATGATCCCCGCACATGAGGGACGCAAAACGCAGGGCCCACCGAGACGACCGACCCGGCAGGCCCACTGGCAACTATTTGTTTAACGTCCGTATTTCCCGATCACCTACTCAGATGTGTCGGCATTGGGGCGCATCTGCCGAAGGCGCGCGCTCGCCAATCGCACCTATCCAGAGTAGGAAGGGCCCAGAGCTTCACGATGTCTTTACCCCCCCGTCCCCCTCGTCCGAAACAGGCGCTCACGCATACGGGAGGCAGGACCCTAGTCGCCGGCGAACCCCGCATCGCAGACATGCTTGCGTACGCGCTCGATACCGGCGCCCTGGACCGCGATCGTCTGACCCACGGCTTCCACAGCTACCCCGCCCGCATGCACTGGGCCACGGCCGCGCGTGTGCTCGAGGGGCTCGAGATGACCGGCGCCCACGTGCTGGACCCATTCTGTGGCAGTGGCACCGTCCTGGTCGAAGCCCGCAGCGCCGACTACCGGGGCAGTGGTAGCGATCTCAACCCCCTCGCCGTGGCGCTGACCCGGCTCAAGACCGACCCGCTCAACGCTGACATGCGCACCTCCCTGGTGCTCGCGGCCCAGGACGTGCGCGCCAAGTCCGAGGAGCGCGTACAGGCTCGCGACCCGGTTCGCGCCAAGCTCCCGCCGAGCGAGCTCGCCTGGTACGAGACGCATGTCGTGAAGGAAATGGCGGGCCTGTTCGAGGAGATCAACAAGGTCCAAGACCCTCGAATTCGCGCGGCGCTGCGCCTCGTGTTTTCGTCGTTGGTCGTGAAATTTTCTCGGCAGCGCTCAGACACCGCCGAACAAGCGGTGCAGCGTCGCGTACGCAAGGGCCTGGTCAGCGAGTTCTTTGAGCGTAAGGCCAGCGAACTTGCTGAGCGTCTCCAGGGCTACGAACTCGAAGCCAAGGGGCCGCTGCCGCAGGTTCGCGAAGGCGACGCGCGCAGATTGCCGGAGCTCGTCGATGGCCCCGTCGATCTGATCGTCACCTCGCCACCGTACGGCGGGACGTACGACTACGTGAGTCATCACGCGCGAAGGTTTGCCTGGCTCGGCCTCGACCCCACGAACTTCGCAGCCGGAGAGATCGGCGCCCGGCGACGCGGAACCAGCGACCGCTTCGCGCGTGAGCTGCATTTCGCGCTCAAGGCGATGTCGCAAGTGCTGCGGCCAGACGGCCTGCTTGTGATGTTGATGGGCGATGGCCAGCACGGAGACGAGCGCGTGCCTGCCGACGCGCTGGTGGCCGACGTGGCTTCGGAGCTGGGCTTCGTGCCGCTCGCCCTCGCGACCCAGTCGCGCCCTGACTTTCAGGGTGGCGCCTCGCGCGGCGAACATTTGATGGCCCTGCGCCTGCGCTGAGCTCCTCTTGGACCACGGCCATGCGCAAGCCAAGCGCTCA
>CAZEWA010000064.1:12752-26104 GCA_964515685.1 uncultured Polyangiales bacterium
CTGCGCCTGCGCTGAGCTCCTCTTGGACCACGGCCATGCGCAAGCCAAGCGCTCAAACCATGTGAAATGGCTCCGCCCGAGCCAAGCGTCGACAGCGGCAACCAAATAAAGCTTCCTCGCAACCGAGCGGGTGCTGCCTAAAACACCCTCGGCAGCGCTGTCAAAAAATCGGCATTTATGCAGCTTTTTGGCGGCGTGGGTCGGTAAGGCGGCATCGTTTCGCCGATGCTTGGTGCACGACGCCCCGATCTAGAGGGACTCACGCTCGACGGTCTGTACCGCGTAGGCGAGCCAGTAGGCAGCGGCTCGACCGGTGTCGTACTCGCCGCAACGCGCATCAGCGATGAACGCGATGTCGTCATCAAAGTGCTGCGCCGAGAGCTCGCGCACCGCGCAGATTTAGCAGCGCGCCTCATGCTCGAGGCCGACGCTGCGCGCGCGATTCGACACCCTGGTGTCGTGCCATGTCTCGACCAAGGTCGACTCTGGGACGGCTCGCCCTACGTGGTCTTCGAGCGTTTGAGAGGCGAGAGCCTCTTGCGGCTGATTCGGAGGCGCGGCCCCATGCGCGTGCCCCAGCTCATCGCCGTGGCCTATCGCATCACGAAGGTACTCGCGGCCGTGCACCGCACAGGCTACGTGCATCGCGATCTGAAATCCGAGCACATTTGGCTCGCCTCCGATCGCGGTGCGCTCCAAGTCTCCTTGCTCGATTTCGGCGTCTGCCAACCACCCGTCGGCGGCGACACCCGAAAATCGGGTTGCCAAGTTTTCGGGACCCCGGGCTACCTCGCCCCAGAACAAGCCGCCCCGACTGAACCTGCCACCGAGCGCAGCGACCTCTACGGACTCGGCGCCACGCTCTTTGAAGCGCTGACCGTGCGACCGCCCTTTGCCGGACCGAGTGTGGGCACCTTGCTGCGCCTCGCGCTCAGCGAAGAGGCTCCCTCGGTCAGCCGGTTTCGCGCCGGTATCCCGCGTGCCCTCGAACGCCTCGTGCGCGAGCTCCTGGCACGCGATCCGAACGCACGCCCCCTCAACACCCGTGTCGTGGAGCGCGCGCTCTCGAGCATGGCCGACACGCCCTTCGGCTTGGCCGAGGCCGAGCTAGCAAGTGAGCTTGTCAGCGCCTCGGACACCGGCCTTATCCCGACCCTCGACGAAGGTCGCCCCACCCGTGCGCCGGCGTTCTTCCGCGCCGCGCAGGCCTGACCTCGCGTCTCACAGGCCTCCCGCCGCCCGTCCTGCACACGTTTCCGGACTTTACCTACGCTGACTCCAGCACGGTAAAGGCACCGATCTGGGACCGTCCTCGTTCGGGAGGTCCAAATCGGAAACGAAATGCGCGCCAAAGTTGATAGTTGTGGACGTGGTCGGTGTACTCTTGGGCGCGCCGCTGGGGTGGCAGCGCATCGCTCAAAAACCGCCAATGTGGTCTCGTGCCCAAAGGGTTCTCAGGCATGTTCGAGAAGATATCGCCGGACCGTCGCATCTACGTCCTCGTCGCCATCGCGATAGGAGCTGCGGCTGGCTACTACCTCAAGCAAAACGAAGGCGCCATCGTCGGCGCCGTAGCCGCTCTCGGCTCGGTTCTCGTTGCACTCTCTGCGGTCTCGGGAGGCGACCTTACCAATCTCCTGAGCGCCGTGCGCGGTGCAGGAGATGGGATGCGCGCGGCACGTCCGCTCAACGCAGGACCCCAGGAGTCTCAGCTCTACGAACACATCGACACCTTGGCGCAGCGCATCGAGCGCCAGCGCACGGACGGCGAGCGTTTTCGCACCGAAGGAGAGCGCCATCAGAGCGAGTCCGATAGGCAGCGCGTCGAGGTCGAACGCCTACGCGCCGAGCTGGACGCCCTGCGCAGAGCACAGGATTCAGCCCTGCGCGAGGTAGACAACCTCAAATCGCAAAAAGACAGCGCGACGGGCGACGCCAGTCGCAGCTCGGAACGCATCGCACGCCTCGATGCCGAGCTCAGCGGAACGCGCGGCGATCTCGAGCAACTCCGCAAGGAAAACGAAACCTACCGCCAGCGCGTGGCGAACCTGCGCAGCGAAGCCCTCGACCTGGAAAAGCAGGTCGGCGACGTGATTGCAGGCTTTGGCGACGGGCTCGACGAGCTCTCTGCCTCGCTCGAGCAAACCGGGCGTGCGGTCTCGTCTCAGATGGAAGGCGTGAAGCAGATCGCCGGCAGCATCGAGGTTCTCGCGTCCAGCGCAGAGGAATCGAGCTCAAGCATTCTCGAGATGACCGCAACCAACGCGGAAGTCGCTGAGAACATGTCGAATCTTGGTGGAAGTGTGCGTGAAACCGTCTCCTCCATCGAAGAGATGGCGTACAGCATCAAGGAAGTCGCGCGCAACGTCGACGCGCTTTCGCTCACGGCCGAAGAGACCTCCTCGTCGATGAACGAAATGGATGTGTCCATCGACCAGGTGCGCTCCAACGCCAACGAAACGGCCCGCCTATCCGAGGAAGTGGCGAACGACGCAGAACGCGGCGCAGAAGCCATCATCAAGACGCTCGAAGAGGTCAATCGCATCAAGGAGACCTCCAGCGAGACCGTGAGCATCATCGCGACTCTCGGTCAGCGCATCGAAGCCATCGGCGACATCCTCAACGTCATCGACGACGTTGCCGAGCAGACCAACCTGCTCGCCCTGAACGCCGCCATCATCGCAGCACAGGCCGGCGAACACGGTAAGGGTTTCGCGGTCGTCGCGGACGAGATCAAAGACCTCGCAGAGCGCGCGGGCGCCTCCACCAAGGAGATTGCCGAGCTCATCAAGACGATTCAGGCGGAATCGAAGAACGCAATCAAGACGGTGGAGCGCTCCAACGCAACCGTCGACCACGGCGTTCAGGTTTCGGCAGAAGCCGAAGCCGCACTCAAGAAGATCCTCGACTCCTCGCAGAAGTCCACGAACATGGTGCGGGCCATCGCGCGCGCCACGGTGGAGCAGGCCAAGGGTTCGAAGCAAGTCACCGATGCCATCGGTCGCATCGCGGAAACCGTACAGCAGATCGCGGCGGCAACCAGCGAACAGGCACGCGGTTCAGAGCTCATCATCAAGAGCGCCGAGCGCATGCGCGTCATCACCCAGCACGTCGAGCGTTCCTCCCAGGAGCAGTCACGGGGTGGTAAGCAGGTTACCCAAGCCATCGAGTCGATCTCGACCATGGTCAACCAGCTCAATACCGCACAGCGTGACCGCGCCGTGGAAGCAGAACAACTTTCACAGACCTCCATACGCGCACAGCAGCTCGTCCGCGAGTTCGAGCGTCAGATGCGATCGCTCGGTGGCGCTGCTGAGCGGCTGCACAACCTGGCCGCGTCAGGTCAGTAACCCGATAAAGCTCGTACAGGGGTAGCGCCTCTCGACCGAGCCCATCTGTCCGTGGGCCGGTCCGCTAAAAGCTGCTACACCCGGAGGCGTATGTTCGGCATCGGCTTCGGCGAAATGTTCATCATCGCCGTCATCCTTTTGATCGCGGTTGGGCCGCGGCAACTGCCCATGCTGATGAAGACCGTAGGCAAGGGACTGCGCGAGGTGAAGAAAGCCTCGGAGGACCTACGACGCTCCACCGGCATCGACGAGCTCTTGCGCGACGACGACCTGCGTCAGCCCCTGCGCAACATCGAACCCCAACGCTACACACTCTTGCCCTCAGACCGAGAGCGCGAGAACCCGCGTGAAGGCATCGATGTGGCCCAGGCGCGCGCGGCAAGCGAAATGCAGGCGCGCATTCCCGCGAATTTCGGCGCTGGATTTGTTCCTCGACCGGCTCAGGAGGCGTCTCAGTCTGGTGAGGAAGCGTGATTGATCGGGAGCCCGAGAGCGATCTGCAAATGACGTTCTTCGAACATCTCGACGAACTTCGCACTCGCCTCACACGCAGTCTCATTCCCTTCATCCCCGCGTTTGTCGCCGCCTGGATTTTTCGGGAGGAAATCTTTTCGGTGCTCGTCATCCCGCTGAATCAAGCGTGGCAGTCGATGGGCCTCGGCACCCCGAAGTTGCACTTCGCAAGCCCCGTCGACCCGATGGTCGTCTACCTCAAGCAATCTGCAATCGTCGCGTTCCTCGCATCGAGCCCGTGGGTCTTTTACCAGGCGTGGTCCTTCGTTGCGCCCGGCCTTTACGCGACCGAAAAGCGCCTCGTACTGCCTTTCGTATTCGCGTCGACCCTGTGCTTCACCATCGGTGGACTCTTCGGTTGGTTCGTTATCTTTCCGCCCACCTTCGAAACCCTGATGGACTTCTCGGGCAAGTTGCCGGGAGGCGTGGTGGAGATCGAGCCCACGCTGATGATGGGCGAGTACATCTCCTTCGTGGCGCAGATGCTGATGGTGTTCGGCGTGACCTTCGAGGTCCCCGTCGTCATCACGTTTCTCTCCTTGGCCGGCCTCGTAAACTACAAGCAGCTCATCGGTTTCGGGCGCTGGTGGCTCGTGGTGTCCAGCGTCATCGCTGCCATCCTGACGCCCACCCAAGACGCACTCAGCATGTTGCTTCTGCTGATCCCGCTGGTTGGGCTCTATTACGTCTCCGTCGTCATCGCCTACTTCATCGACCTACGCCGCAAGCAGCGCGCGGACCTCGAAGCCAGCGCAAGCTAGCGTCACGCATCTACATTTGCAGCGCGCTTTTCGGTCGCGAGCGTTTGAAGCATGGTAAACGTCGCATTGATGCGCGCCCTCTTGCCCTACCCTGCGCTACGGCAATCTGTCGCGCTTTTCCGCAAGCGCCGAGGGCAGACCTTTGGCCTAGGCGTGGCGCTCGTCACATCACTCGGCGCGGTCTTCTGCGGCCTAGGCGTCGTGGCAACTCCGTGGTTTTTGTGTGAGCTGTTCGCACTTCAGATAGCCCTTGGCACGGGAGGGCCCTACCCAGTCAAGCGCACGCCTTCGTGGTTTGCCGCGGGCGCCGTGCAGGTCGTGGCCGTGGGCGTCTTGGCCACGATTTCTGCGCTCGCGCTGCTCGCACTTGGACCCGACGTGCTGCTTGGCGGCATCTCGCTCGGCGCTCCCACCGGCGCCGAACCGCCCCTCATGCGCTTTGCGGTGCTCATGCTGGTGAGCGGCCTGGTCATCGCGCTGAGCATGTACTTCGAACACGCGCCGGCCATCTTGATCGATCGTGGCGGAGGCCTCCACGCCGCGCTGCTAGAGAGTGCCCGCCTGGTAGCCGAGACCGGTCCCTTTCGGACCTGGCTCACGAGCCTGGCCGCCCACTCCCTGCAGATGGGTCCGGGCCTGGTCTCGATTTACCTCGCCGCAAGCCACGCCTCGCTCGAGGTCAGCCTGCGCTGGGCCATCGTGTTGTTCCCTGTCGTCGCCGTCAGCCTGGCACTCGGCCAAGGTATGATGGTGGCGAGCTACCTGCATCTGCGCGACGGCGTGACCTTGCCCGAGGCGGTCCCGTCCGAAGCGGCCCCCTCAAAGAGCGGCGCCTTCGTGTGGAGTCTGCTGCTCATGGGCGTGATGTCAGGCCCCTTGCTTGCGCTGCTCGCACTCGCGCGCCCGGCCCTGCCCGCCATAGGCCAGCTGCCACGCGATGCTCGAATCGTTCTCTCGATGTTGGCCAAGCCCGAACCCCAGCAGCGCTACCTGCCTGAAAGCGCCGTCCAGCTGGTGCTCGAAACACACAGCGTCGCGATTACGGCGAGCGATGGCGGTGGCGTCGGCACGCTGCCCTTACCGCCCGGCCCCATTGCCGAGGTTCGCGCGGCACGCCCACGCAGCCTCTCCGACGAGCTGCGCTCGAGCGCCCAAACGGACAGCACGTTTGCCCTCGAAGTCCACATGCAAGACGGCACGATCCTCACGTCGTACATCGACGAAGCCGGCATCCGGCTCGACGATTCGCTGCACCGCAGACTGCGGGCGCGCCTCCCTGTCTGGGCACCGCTCGCTCTGTGTGCCTGCCTGCTGTGGACCGCGTTGTGGATAGCCTACGCGTTGCCGCCACAAGCGCGCATCCGGCAAAAACTCGCCGAAACCAAGGCCCACCACTGCGAGAGCAAGGACCTCACACAGCTCAAATCAGCGCTGCGTCGGCGCGCACTCTTGGCCGCGCTTTGGCTTTTGCCGGCCACGGTGTGCTCGCTCCTACTGGGCCTCCAAGCCGCCCTGTCGTAAGGTCCCTCTCCGCATGGCGCAAACTCCGAAGTCCAGCGAAGTGTCCCCAGGACGAGACCCTGAACGCGAAGTCGATTGGTTTCTCCCCGCCGTGGGTGCCGTCGGGCTCGGTCTCGTGGCACTCCTGGTGTACATTTACTGGCCGTGACCCACTTTCTAACCAACCCCCGCCCGCACGGCCTCGGCCTCAGCACGCGGTTGCTCGCCTGTGGCCTACTCGGACTCAGCGCCTGCGCCGGATCCGTCGCCACCATCAAGCCCAGCGATCCGCTGAGCATCGAGCGCCTCTATCCGCTCCGCGCAGGCTCCGTGTGGACCTACGATGTCGATACGGGCCAAACGCTGACCACGCTCGCCATCACCCGTGTCACGGCCAGCGCGGACGGGCGAATCGAGGTCACAAGCGGCGCCGATCCCATCGTGTACGAACGCCGCCCAGAGGGGCTGTTCCGACCGGATCGCAACGCCTACATCCTCAAAGCCCCCGTGACGAAGGGCGCTCGTTGGGACGCCGGCGCGGACGGGGAAGCAGAAGTTACTGCGACCGACAAAAGCGTCTCGACGCCCGCGGGCGACTTCAACCAATGCGTCGAGGTGGTCGAGCGCAGCACGAGTGTCGGCAAGCTCGTGCGCACGGTTTTCTGCCCCGATGTGGGCCCGGTCGAGCTCGAATCCTCCCTGCAGATGTCGCTCAGTGGCGAGGTGGCAAGGGTGCACGCCACGTTGCGCGGCTACGATTTTTCGGGCGCCTTGGTGGAGCCCGAAACGGCCCCCTGAAGCACACGAAACGCGCGCGTCCAGACGGGCGCCGAATGAAAAGAATCTCGGGCATTTAGGCCTGTTTATGGGCTTGCCGTGGGGGACCCCCGTCGGTACACTTGCCTGCATCTTTATACGCGCGCGCGTGCGTGGGATTCCGAGAGTACCTCGAAGAGGGAAGTCGGCGCCGCACGTTGCAACCGTCGAGAACCAAAGGCGACCATGACCGAAGCGAAACAGAGTCCCAATCCCCAGGCCTCGAGCTACGATGAAAGCTCGATCCAGGTGCTTGAAGGGCTCGAGGCAGTCCGCAAGCGCCCGGGCATGTACATCGGCGACGTGCACGATGGCACAGGCCTCCATCACCTGGTTTGGGAGGTCGTGGACAACGCCGTCGACGAGCACCTGGCGGGGCACTGCAACAACATCTTCATCACCATCCACTCCGATGGTTCGCTCTCCGTCTCGGACGACGGTCGCGGCATCCCCACCGGCATGCACTCCAAGGGCGTCAGCACCGCTGAGCTCGTGATGACCGTGCTGCACGCGGGCGGCAAGTTCGACAACGACAGCTACAAGGTCTCCGCAGGCCTGCACGGCGTGGGCGTGAGCGCAGTCAACGCAGTCAGCGAGTCGCTACGACTTGAGATTTTCCGCGAAGGCAAGACCTTCCTCCAGGAGTACCGTCGCGGCGTTCCGCAGGCTCCCTTGGCTGCCATCGGCACCACCGAGCGCTCGGGAACCAAGGTCACGTTCAAGCCTGACACCCTGATTTTCACGAATCCTGAGTTCTCATTCGAGACGCTGAACCACCGCTTGCGCGAGATCTCGTTCCTCAACGCAGGCCTTCGCATCGAGCTCTCGGACGAGCGCGACGACCGGACCCAGGAGTACCGCTTCGAAGGCGGCATCACCGAGTTCGTATCCCAGCTCAACCAGGCACGCCAAGCCCTGCACGACGACGTCATCCGCGTCCACGACACGCGCGATGCGGTGGAAGTCGACATCGCGCTGCAGTGGAGCGACGCGTTCAACGAGCAAATCTTTTGCTACACGAACAACGTCAGCAACAAAGACGGCGGTACGCACCTCACGGGCCTGCGCACCGCACTGACGCGCACCATCAACACCTACGGTGAGTCGCAAAACCTGCTCAAGGAGCTCAAGGGCTCCGCCATGAGCGGCGAAGACGCGCGCGAAGGCCTCACGGCGATTCTCTCCATCAAGCATCCCGATCCGAGCTTCGATTCCCAGACCAAGTCCAAGCTGGTGTCGAGCGAGGTCAAGGGCATCGTCGAGATGGTCGTCGGCGAACGGCTCGGCGCCTACTTCGAAGAAAACCCTCAGACAGCGCGCAAAATCATCGCCAAGACGCTGATTGCGGCCAAGGCACGCGAAGCGGCCCGTAAGGCACGCGAGATGGTGCAGCGTAAGGGCGTGCTCGATATCTCGAGCCTGCCGGGCAAGCTCGCCGACTGTCAGGAACGCGACCCGGGGCGCAGCGAGCTGTACATCGTCGAGGGTGACTCGGCAGGTGGCAGCGCCAAGCAGGGCCGCGACCGCAGGTTTCAGGCCATTTTGCCCCTGCGCGGTAAGATCCTGAACGTCGAGCGTGCGCGCTTCGAGAAGATGCTTTCGAGCGCCGAAATCGGCACACTCATCACGGCACTCGGCTGCGGCGTAGACGGCGGCGGCAACTTCGACATCGAGAAGCTGCGCTACCACCACGTCATTCTGATGACCGACGCAGACGTCGATGGTTCACACATTCGTACGCTGCTGCTCACCTTCTTCTATCGCCAGATGGCCGAGGTCATTCGGCGCGGCTACTTGTACATCGCACAACCGCCCTTGTTTAAGGTCAAGCGCGGCAAGAAGGAGCAGTTCCTGAAGGACGCCGATGCGCTCGACCGCTACCTGCGCGACGCGGGTGTCGACGGCCTGGTGCTTCGCACGGAGAGCGGTGGCATTCCCATCACAGGCGAACCATTGCGTCGCCTGATCGACGATCTCGGCCGCTTCAAGGCCTTGCTAGGCAAGCTCGGCCGCAAGAACGACAGCCGTATCTTCGAAGCCTGCGTGCGCGCAACCAACCTCACGCGTGACGACCTGACCGACGTCGCCAAGGTCGAAGCCGCGCTCGAGACCATGCACGGCTACCTGCTCGCGAAGTACCCTGATCTCGGCCTGTTTGAGGGCAAGGTAGAGCGCGACGAAGAGCACGGGCGCCACAAGCTCATCGTGCACAGCCGCGTGGCCGCCAACGTGCGCACCACCCAGATCGATTTCGAGTTCCTCTCGAGCGGAGAATTCGAGAAGCTGCGTGAAATCGAGCAAGGCGTTCGCGGCCTGGGTCGCGCCCCCTTCTACGCGCTGCACGGTGACGGGGAAGATCTCGCGAATGCCGACATCATCGGAGATGCAGACGACGTGTATCGCTACGTCGATGCTCGCTCGCGTAAAAACCTGGATATCCAGCGCTACAAGGGTCTCGGCGAAATGAATGCCGACACGCTTTGGGAAACCACGATGGATCCCGACGCGCGCGTGCTGCTCCAGGTCCGCATCGACGACGCGGTGGAGGCGGAACAGCTCTTCAGCGTGCTCATGGGCGACGAAGTCGAACCACGCCGCGAGTTCATCGAGACGAACGCACTCGCCGTGCGCAACCTCGATATCTGAAGCGCGCTCAGCAGCGTTGCGCCGCAACCTTTTCGTAAGGTCATGCTGCGCAACGTTGCCGCTTCGACGAAAAAACACCTATAGCTACGGAGATGGCCTCTCACTCCGAGTCGACTCGCAATGCGCTCGTTGCCCCTAGCCGCAGCCGCAGGCTCCGCAGCGTGCTCGTCGGATCGATAGGCAACCTCATCGAGTGGTACGACTTCTACGCGTACGCCGCTTTCAGTCTGTACTTTGCCCATGTCTTTTTCCCGGAAGGCGATGAGCTCGCGCAGCAGCTCTCGGTCGCGCTGATCTTTGCGTTCGGCTTCCTGGTGCGCCCGCTCGGCGGTTACTTGTTCGGACGCATGGCAGACCAGCACGGGCGCCGCCGCGCGTTGACTACCAGTGTCTTACTGATGTGCTTTGGCTCGCTGCTCATCGCCATCGCACCCGGTCACGCAAGCGTTGGGACTGCCGCGCCAATTTTGCTGGTCTTTGCGCGCATCCTGCAGGGATTGAGCCTAGGCGGCGAGTATGGTGCCAGCGCGACCTACCTCAGTGAGATAGCCGAACCGAAGCACCGCGGATTCTACTCAAGCTTCCAATACGTCACCATGCTCGGCGGGCAACTCTTGGCCATCTTGGTCCTGCTTGCCCTGCAAAACTTGCTGCTCGACGATGCCGAACTCCGTGCTTGGGGCTGGCGCATCCCGTTCGTGCTGGGCGCCCTGTTCGCGGTAGTCGCCGCCTTCATGCGCAAAGACATGATGGAGAGCGAGCAGTTTGAAGCCGTAAAGCACACAAAAACCAGAGAAAACCCGCTGAAGGCCCTGGCCCGCTATCCTCGCGAAGTCGCCATTGTGGTGGGACTGACTGCCGGCGGTACCGCGGCTTTTTACACATTCACCACGTACATGCAGAAGTTTCTCAAGCTCTCGGTGGGGCTCTCTCCCGCACAAACCACGCAGGTCACCGCCGCCGCGCTGCTGTTCGCCATGCTGCTCCAACCCTTGTACGGCGCACTCTCGGACCGCATCGGACGTAAGCCCTTGCTCATCGGCTTTGGCGTGGGCGGTACGTTGCTGACGGTTCCCCTGCTCACAGCCCTAGAGGGAACACGGGACGCGCTGTCGGCCTTGTTTCTTCTCTGCGCTGCCTGGCTCATCGTGTCGGGCTACACGTCCATCAACGCAGTGGTCAAAGCGGAGCTTTTCCCCACGGAAGTGCGCGCAACGGGCGTGGGCCTACCTTACGCTCTCACTGTCTCCCTGTTTGGAGGCACGGTCGAGTCCATTGCGCTTGCGTGCAAACAAGCCGGACATGAGCGCTGGTTCTACTACTACCTGACAGCCTGCATCGCGGCGTCGCTCTTCGTGTACCTGTTCATGCGCGACACAAAGCAGAACTCTTCCCTGGCCAATCTTTGAATCCAGCCTTGCTTCAGCATGTCCTCAGCCCCCTCGTCGCTCAAGTTCAGGCGCGTCGCGGGTTAGCCCCTCCCCTATCAACAACGCAGCCGCTGCCGCCCCCAACGAGAAGACTCCCCAAAGATAATTCAGGTGGGTCATGTTACTGAACGCCACGAAGACGACATAGGACAGGAAGGCACAGACAAGCGGAACGATCACAGTTTGCGTGCGACGAAAGTAGGGATACACCGCCACGGCGAGCGTCAGCAACAAGCCCAGGCCACGAAAAACAGGCTGAATCGACTCGGGCAGAAAGAACCAAAGCGACGTGTTGTCTCCCACTGCATGGAACGTCAGGTAAAAGAGGACCGTACTCGAGAGGAAGAGTTCGGGGTCGCGCAGAACGAACGGCAGCAACGTCGCAAGCGACACCGCGAGGTAGGCGGCAAGAACTCTCCAAACCTGAGGTTTGGGCCAGAGCCAGACCAGAACCGGCAGCACGAGCAAGGGGCCGGGCAGGAGTTTGCATCCCTGAGCTAAGCCCAAAAGCGCGCCCGCGAGCAACCAGCGCTCGCCCCTCAGCGCGACAAACGCGAACACCGCATAGGCTGCGATCACGATGTCAGTGATAGCCAACCGGAACAGCTCCTCGCGTAACACGGGACTTGCCAGATAGGCGACGCAGCCCAAGAGGCCGAGCGCCACCGACTCCGGTTTGCGAGCTGTCGAACGTACGAGCCAGAAGATACCTGCCAAATTTGCGAGCAGCAGCAGGGCATTTTCCACACGCAACGCGTGGTAACCGGATGCGAACAGTCGACCGGGCAAGTAGCTCAAGAACATCACGGGAAAGTAAGGAAAGCCGTACGTGTAGCGATAGCCAAACATGTGCACTTCTCGGCCCTCGACCGTAACGTTGGGCCCGGGCTTGATGGCGTGCCACGCCTGCGCGCGTTCCTCGTATGGATTTTTCCCGTTCAGAAAAGCCGTACCCGCAAGGTACGTATTCACGCCGATATCAACGGCCCAGTTGTCGTTCTTTTTATGCTGAAGTTCGGCGACCAGGCCGTTGCCCAACGAGAGCAGCAGGATGAGCAAAGCTAGGCCCAGCATCCCAGACAGGATTCGCACAGGTTCCATGCGGCCGAGCCACCGCACCACGCGAGGAGTCTGACTGAGCAGAACCACGAGCCCGACCAGCATGAAGAACGTGAGCTGCCCGTGCCCCCAGGTGTACTTGCTTATCACCCAGACCAACGCGCTCCAGATGATGAGCACCAGGATGGCGGCAAGAGGCCACGCCTGCCTCGTCTTCTCTTCGGTCGTCATCGCACTGCACCTGCCCCGCGCCCTACCCGCAGCTCACCCCAAGTAGGCGAGCCTTGCACGCGGTATAGTACGCGAGTGCGTGGCGTACGATGGCTTCGAGCATGCGCCGCGGCCTTGCCTGGACAAAATACCTGGAGGCTTGTTGGGACCCCGGACACTCCACGCGAGACCGTAAAGACAAGCCCCCCGGCATCTCCTCTGCTCTGCAGCCTATTTTAGAAGGTGTTCCACAGGCAGTAGCCCGGATCGGCGTTGAGGCGGCGACTTCCTGTGGAACACCTTCTTAGGCTCGGAGAGGGTGCCGAGGGGGCGAAGCTGCCGCGCTCCTGCGACCTTACTTCTCGAGCTGCACAGCAAGCTTCTCGGTGTAAGTCACTTCGACGTTGTCGCCGGGCCTCAGGTTTGCAACCTTGTCGCGATTGGCAGGATTGTCCACTTCCACAGTGCGCACAGCACCTTCCTGATTGCGGAAGGTTGCCGCTGCACCCTGCGGTGCAACTGCCAGGATCTCCACTGTCGCCGTGACCTTGCGCCCGAACTGCACGCCTTCCGGCAGCCTGTCCGAAGTGCTCTCGGTGCCCGTCTTGGGCGAAGTCCCCGGCGGCTGAAGCTCAAACGCCAAGGACTCTTGGTACGCGACGTTCACACGATCGTCGCGCTCCACGCGCTCCAGCGCCACACCCTCCCCGACTGCCACAGTAAACACATCGCCCTCAGGCTCGCGCAATGTGACTGTGCGATTTTTGCGGTCCACGTCCTCCACCGTTGCGGTGACAGAATCTGAATAGACGAGTTCCCCGCTGGTCTCAGCCGCGCGCTTGGCAGTTTTGCCTGTTTGCGACTTTGCGCACGCGCCGACACCGAAGCTCAAGAGCCCCACAGCCGTCATCGTCGCCACATATTGCGTTCGCTTGCACATGATCATGCTCGGCTCCTTCGTGCTCGAGTTCCATCTCGTGGGGCATCTCTATGCACGAGCCGGGCCGAATAGCCGACAACACAAAATCGTGTGCTTACATGGAGGATCGCAGGCGCGACACTGCTAG
>CAZEWA010000065.1:0-16443 GCA_964515685.1 uncultured Polyangiales bacterium
GCTGGTAGTAGTCGTAGTAGCTGACGAAGTACTCCACCGCGTTGTTCGGGAAGAGTTCTTTCATCTCGCCGTAGAGCTGTGCGCTCAGGGTCTTGTTGGGCGTGATGATCAACGTCGGGCGCTGCACCTTGCTGATGACATTGGCGATGGTGAACGTCTTGCCACTGCCTGTGATGCCGAGCAGGACCTGGTGCTTTTCGTCCTGCCCGAGTCCGCGAGTCAGTGCTTCGATGGCGGTGGGTTGGTCTCCCGAGGGAGCGAACTTGGTGACCAGCTCGAACGGTCGCGACATGCCGAAAGGGTGCCACGGGGCCCCGAACCTGCAAGAAAGTTCAGGTGTGTGCAGCTAAGCAACAAGCTGCGCATCCAACGACAGTCCTAGGCGAGGCACTTTCCGCGCTACGTTAGGGCCTGTGCGTTTCTGCTATGCTGAAGGTGCCCTTTTTCGCGCTGGCTACGGGCCGTTTGCCTCACCAGGCACAAATGTGAGGTGCTTGGCGGTGCCCACCATGATGAGCGCGCCGATGCCCAGGGCGATGGACACAGCCACGGCGCCGATCACGCGCGAGGGTTTCATCTGCCACCACATCACGAGTCCGGTGGCGGCCCAGAGCACGAGCGTGAGGCCCGTGAGGTCTGCGAATATCGCCCAAAAGAGCGTCATATCTGGGTAGGTCGGGAAGTGGTGCTGGGTGTGCAGCTTCTCCAGGATCTCTACGAACGGCACACCCGAGTCGCCGTGAGCGTCGCGCGAGGCGATGCTGCGCGTGGCGAGGTCGTAGGACACATTCCAGCGCTTGCCCTGTGCGTCCTGCACCACGAAGCGTAGTTCAGGGTGGGTTTTCGGATGAGGCCTGAGCGGGGACTTGGCTTTCTCGCCGAGGTCTGTGAGCAAGTTTTGGAAATTGCTCTGCAGTGCCTCGAGACTGTAGGCGTTTGCAGCGAGCGTTAGGCCGTCGAGGGGCGCATGGTTTGCTTCTTCGGGCGGACGCTTGCCCACGCCACCGCGGCCTTTTTCAAGGTCCAAGATCATCATGTAGCGTCCGCCGTCTTCGGCTTGGGTCGCGAACATGGTGAAGCCGTAGAACGAAGGGCTCACGCTCGGGTCGACGCGGTACGCTCCCGCTTTTTCATTACCTTCGCTCAACGTGCGATTGAGCTGCGCCGTGACGGCCTCTGCCGCTTTAGCCGGATCCCAGCCCTTGAAGCCCGTGCGTTGCGTTAGCTCTTCCGCGGGCAGGCCACGGCGCTCGATAGTGCGGCCGATGTTCGGATGGTTGAACAATAGGCCGCTTAGCCCGAAGAATAGGACCCACGGGAAGAGCAGGAGCCCCAAGTACATGTGGAGCCGACGCACGAAGCGCATCCCCCTACCGCGTTTGACCACACGCTTTTTAGATGCGGTGGGGCTCGAGGCTCGAGCCGTAGCAGGGGCGTTTTGATCAGGTGACGTCGACTCCATCTTACCTACCGAAGCTTAGCGATTGAAAACACGACGCCCGACACTTCGAGGTTTGCCTTGCCCGGGCCATCCTCGGTGATCGGCAAGAACGTGGTGCGCTCGTTGTTCCAGAACAACGGTGCATACGTGACGTTGCCGAAGTGGAAAGGCATGACGCTGCCCAGCGTGGCGTCGCCCGGAATCGATTTGCCGGTGGGCTCGTCGCCGAGTGTGAGCGTTCCCCACTTCCAGACGCCCAAGCTCGCGAGCACGCGGGGGTGGTCTTTGCCCGCGTGGCTATCTGGGATGAGCGAGCTGTCGAGCACCTTCACGTAGGCTTTGCCGTCGGGGCCCGCGAGGATGGTGCCGCTGGCCTTGCCGCCGAAGAGCGCGTTGAGGTCGACATGGAAGTTGGAATCGAAGCGCTTCGTCGCGAGATCAAAGCGCAGGAGACAGGGCTTGGGCGACTTGACGTCGTTTACGTAGTGGGCGGCGGAGCCAAAGGCCTCGGTGGCCATGTAGATCTTCCCGTCTTCACCGAGCACGCCGTTGCGCACGTAGCCGCAGCGGTCGTCTTTGACGACAGTCGCGACGTCGGTTTCGGTGTCGAGGACGACGACGCCGGCCATCGAGTAAACAAAGAGCCCCTCGCGCCAACCTGCGAACTGGATGATCTGGTTGTCGACGACGATAGGATCGTTGGAGAACGACAGGAGTTGCTTGTCGATGTTGAGCTCGCTGAGCGAGATCCCGCGGCCGAGCTTCATCTCCTTCGGGTGCCAGACCACGATCTGCGCGGTGGCGCCATCGAAGACGTAGGCCTTTTCGGCAGAGGCGAACGGGAACAAGCCGGAATACTCGGTGAACTTGCTGATTCCGCGCGCCTCGAAGTTTACGGTGCGGCCTGCCTTGAGCTTGTCGCCCGCATCAAGCGTAAACTCGGTGATGGTTGGGCCGTCGTCACTCGCGACGTACAGCACGCCTTCGTTCGTCCCGGGGGTCATGCTGAGCGCACGACCGTTGACGGAGATGCCGTCGTTGAGGTTCAGCTTGGTGGCCTTACTTGCCGTGAGTGTGTCGGCCAAGATGATCTTACTTATCCACTGCCCGGTGTCGCCGCTGGCGACCTGGGTGGTGATGGCATACAGGGGCCGTTCTCCAGGCTGGCTCGTGTCGCCGTCGCCGTTGTCACCGTCGCCATTGTTGTCGCCGTCGCCATCGCCGTCGCCCGGATGGGTGACGTTGTCGTCGTTGTCGTCGCCGCAGGCCGAAAGGGAAGCTGTGCAAGTCAGTGTGAGCGCTGCGAGCGCAGACAAAAGGCCAAGGCTCTTTGGCCTGCCGGAATACATCGCTGTCATCGTCGTCACCACTTTCCTACAGTGTGAAGGTCATCTTGAAGAAGACAGAACGTCCTGGGCGCTGTGTCCCAAAGAAGTCGTACACCTTGGCGTTTGTCAGGTTCAAAGCCTCGAGCGTGAAGGTGGCTGCGAGCGGGTCTCCGCGCAGCGTATGCACGAGCGCTAACGCGTGCGTGAGCTGACTTGGAATCGTGTTGTCGGTCGCCAAGCTTCCCCAATCGCGATTGTATTCGTGCACGTAACGCGTGTCCCACATCAGCTCGAGCGAATCACCGGGAGCGCTTACGTTCTTGGCCTTGAGGCGAACCGAGCCGTTGGCCAGCGCGTAGGGTCGATGGGGCAAGCGGTTGCCCTTGTAGGTTGCATGCGGGCCGTGCTCGGCTTGATTGCGTGGGTCTTGCAGCGTCATGTTGCCATCGATGGAGACCCACTCGCCTGGGCTCGTCCAACCCGCATTGGATTCAACGCCCAAGATGCGCGCCGACATGACGTTCTTGTACTCGTAGTAGAGTGCGCCGAGCTTCAAGATCAGGTCATCTACAGAGCGAGCAAAGCCGTGCACGCCGAGGCGCACGTCGCCAAACTTGGTGCGCCGATTTTCCACGGCTACGCCGAGGTTGATGTTGTGGCTCTTCTCGGGCTTGAGGTCCAAGGTGGCGATGGTCAGGATGCCGTCGCCGAACACTTCTTCAGGGTTCGGTAAGCGCGTGGCGTACTCGTAGGAGGCCTTGGCGTAGATGGCCTCGCTGAGCTTGACGCGCATGCTGTCGCCCGCGCCGAGGCGTTTTGTGGTGCGGTCATATTGGCGCCATTCGAGGCTGGGCAACAGCTCGTGCGCCGAGAGCTGCAGCAAGTAGCCCTTGCCGAAGGCGATGTTTTCGAGGCGCCCGTCGAACCAACTCGACTCGTATTCCACACCCGCGATTCCGCTGAGCAAGGCGCGGTCGGAGCGCATGGTGTCGATCTCCGCATCACGGTAGTGATTGCGCCCTTGCTGTTGCGTGTAGGTGGGCGCGAGCGCAAAGCGGACCTTGTGATCGGCATGCAGCGTCCACAGCCAGTTCGTGCGCGCGTACACATTGTGTTGCGTCAGCGACTGATCGAAGGCTTCGCCGCGGCTCATCTCGCCGAGTTGTGAAAGTTCTCGCAAGCAGCGGCCGTGCCAGTCGTACGCGCAGGCCGCCATGTCGCGGAAGCTGGTTTGGATCTGTGTGTAGCCGGCTGTGGCATCGAGGCGTGAGTTCTTGAAAAACTTCTGGTTGTACTGCGCGAGAGCACCGAAGGAACGCTTTCCGAACGTTACCTCTCCGTACTTGATGCGCATGTTCGGAGCGTGCTGGAGCTCGCTATCGTTATCTGTGTAGAAGGCGCGCACGCGCAGCTTCTGCGCCCAGGAATGGCCGAGCACTCCCGCCTCGACATGAGCGCCGAAAGCTTGATAGGCGCCGTGGAAGCGTCGGACTTTTTGCTGACGCTCGACGCCGTCGTTGTCGGCGACCATCACGTTGATGAGGTAGTCGTTGTCGGAATGATCGAAGAACGCGGAGGCGCGACCATACAGCTTGTACTGCGGTAGGTAGCCCGTGGTCTGTGCCAGCAGGCGATGGGTTCCGAAAGAGCCGGTTTGGTAGCTGAGCTCGGCTTTGTTTTTGCGCAGATCTTCCTGCGTGATGATGTCGATCGCGCCGCCGAGCGCGTCAGCACCGAGCGCCACGGGCACCACGCCGCGATACACCGCCACATGATCTATCAAGCCGACCGGGATGTTGCTGAGGCCGAATGGGTAGCCCGCAAGATGCAAGGGCACGCCGTCCATGAAGACGCGCACTTGGTCGTCGCTCAGGCCGTTGAGCATGAGGCGCGTCTCGGAGCCGAGACCACCGCTGCGACGAATGCTGAGTCCAGACGAACGGGCGAGAATCTCCCCCAGGTCTGCGCTGCGCGCACGGTCGCGTTCCAGGTCGATGACCTGCACGGCGCGTGCAGATTCGGTGAGGCGCGCTGCGCGTGAGTTGCCGCGCGCCACGACCTCGATGCTCGGCGCTGCGGGCTCGGGAGGCTCTACGCTTGCGGGGCTTACGGGGGTAACTTCGGCTTCGGCGCTCGGTGCGAGCTCGGTTTCAGATTGCGCGAGAGGAGGCGCGCTGTCGCTGTGGATCTGATCAGCGCCCTCGGTGCTATCCGGGCTGAGCTGCTGCGCCTCCGTGGCCCCTGCGTCAGGTGTCGCTACGGGTTCGCTCGCAGCATCTTCTTGTTGCGGCGTGTCAGAAGCTTCTTTCTGTGTGTCCTCGTCAGCCTGTGCGTTCGGGCTCTGCGCCTGTGCGCTGCGCGCGTAGCAGAAACCAAGGGAAGCCAGAAGCAACCACACAGACAAGGTGCGGTGGATGGCGGGCGTGCATCGAAGCTTCATCGCGAATTCGTCCGACTTTCGGTCCTCGATACAACGAGGGAAAATCCGCTCCCGCTCGGAACGGTCTCTGCGCGTTCATGCACGTGGCTTTCGCGCAGCTGTGCGTCGGGCCAGCTGAGCGCGCGCAGCGTAACGGATGTGCGAATGAGGTCGCGCTCAAGGGCAAAGGTCAATGCCTGCACGATGCTGTCTGGTGTCGGGCGTTGCGCAGGCGCGGAAAGCTGCTCCAGATCGGGCACCCATTCGTGGACGAGTAAGGTTCCGCTCGGCGAGAGCACGCGCACGAGCTCGCGAAACAGCGGCTCCGGAGCGAGGCCACGCCCCAGCAAGCCATCTGCGCGCACGATGGGGAAGACCCCGTCGAGAAACGGCAGCGCGAGCAGCTCGCCTTCCATGAAGCGTACATTGAGGGCGACGTTGCGGGCGCGGCGCTTGGCCTCTTCGACCAGCTCGCTGCGAGACTCGATGCCTACAATCTCGGTGTCCGGACCGAGTCGTTCGGAGAGTGCGAGCGCGTCGTCGCCTGTGCCTGCACCGACGTCGAGAATCCGCGAGGCGCCCCCGGGAACGAGCTCGTAGGCATGCAGCTTGAACAACAAAATCTCGTCCCGCGACCTTGCGGCATCGAGGCGATCGATAAGGCTACGCTCGTTGTCGAGCGGGAGCGTCACTGGATGCTCCCCGTCGCGCTCCCCACCGTGCTGCCTGCCATCAGGGCACGCAGCATGGTCTGCATTTTGGCGTCGATTTCGCGCAGCTCAGCTTCAGGATCCGAGTGCTCCACGATCCCAGCACCCGCAAAAACGCGCACCGAAGAGTCGCTTATTTCCGCGCACCGAATCGTCACGATAAAATCGCCGTCGAGCGAAGCGTCCATGTAGCCGAGCGTGCCCGTGAAGAAGCCTCGGTCGAACGTCTCGGCGCCGCGAATGAACGCAGCGGCCGCAGGAGCCGGCGTGCCGCACACGGCGGGTGTGGGGTGCAGTGCAAGTGCGAGTCTGAGGGCCGAGGTATCGAGGTCGCGCAACACGCCTTCGATGCGCGTCGAGAGGTGCCACATCGCGGGCGTGGAGACGACGGTCGGTTCGGGCTCAAAGCTCAGCTTCGACATCAGCGGGCGCAGGTTTTCCAGGATTTGGTCCACGACGAAGCTGTGCTCGTGGCGGTCCTTGGGCGACTGCAGGAGCACGCGCGCGCGTGCTTGGTCTTCTACCGGGTCCTGGGCGCGCGGAATCGAGCCTGCGAGCGGTGCGCTGACCACGAGCTTGCCGCGCCTTGAAAGCAGAAGCTCCGGGCTTGCTCCGATCAGCGTACGTGACGGCAATGCGCAGCCCGTGCGCCCCTCTGCTGTGCTGGCCGGTAAGCCCAGTGAGAACACGAAGCCGTGGGGGTTCTGTCTGCGCAAGATCCGCAGCAGCGCCTGCGTGTCGAGCTTCTCGCTGAGCGCGAAATCTTTGACCCGCGCCAAAACAACCTTGCGCAGCTCGCCTCGGCCCATGGCGTCTGTGGCCGCGATCACATTGCGTACAAAGGCGAAGCTCTCGGCACTGCGCTCGGTCTCATTGGCCGTAGGCAGGATGGAAGCGCGCGGGAGATCCGTACTCGGGACCAGCTGTGGCGAGGCGTTCCAGCGTCCGTAGCGTGTCAGGTTGCGCGGCATGAACAAGCGCGCGCTGGTGTCGGCTCCGAAAGGTACGGCGCCTACCAAAACACCATTCGGCCCGCTCGCTCGAAGTTTGTGTTCGGCCGCCTGGATCAGCGCCTCGCTATCGCCGAGCGAGCCCTCCACAGAGGAGCCTTCATCGTGAGCGACCAAGGTCTTGGTGGGGCCCGCGAACACGAAGGGAGAGTTCGGCGTCAGCGAAAGGCGCGGAACGCGGGGCAAAGACCCGTTGGAACCTTGGATGGAGATACTACCAAGTAGGGACACAAGCCCTCCTCGCTGCGCAGTTCAACCGGGCGTCGAGCCCGCCGTGGACATCGAGGCGAGTGAGCGACCGTTGACTGAGGTTGTGCGTTCATAGCGAAGATGAAAATCACTTGCAAGCTCGACAAGGGAAAAGCCCGGTTTGGGCAGTCTCACTGATATACCTGCGTTATTTCAGAGGCGTTCCAGGCTAAAGTCGCTACGTTTGAGTTGAAAACGATATTCGCAATCACTAATTTACTAGTTGGAACGGTACCGCCCGACACGAATGGCCCCATGCAGGACTCTTTGCGCAATCACTCGTGGCCTCTAACTGCGGCCCAGGCGGGCATCTGGCTGGGCCAGCAGCTTGATCAGGCAAGTCCGCTGTACAACGCGGCCGAGTACCTGGAGTTCCGTTTTGCTGTCGACGAGGCGGCGCTCGAGGCTGCGATCCAGCGCTGCATGGAGGAAGCGGAGGCTCTGCGTGTGCGCTTCGCCGGGGGCGAGGGGGGGCCGCGCCAGTGGCTGTCTGCGGTCGCTGCTACTTCTGTGCTGCGCATCGACTTCAGCCACGCCGAGGATCCGCAGGCGCAGGCCCAGAGCTTTATGCAGGCGGACGCGCGGACGCTGCTAGATTTGCGCACGGGGCCGCTGTTTCGACACGCGTTGCTGCGGCTCGGTAACGCGCACACGCTTTGGTACTTCGCAGCCCACCACGTCGCGCTCGACGGCTTCGGCTTTGCGCTGGTCCAGAAGCGCGTATCGGAGCTGTACAGTGCGCAGGTCGCGGGCAAGCCTGTGCCGGGCAGCACGTTTGGTAGCTTGGCAGCGGTGGTCGCGGAGGACGAGGCCTACCAAGCGTCGCCGGAGCGGACGCGCGACAGGGCTTTTTTCGAGGCGCAGCTCGCGAATTTTGCGGAGCCCGTGAGCTTCACGGAGCGCCAGTCGCTGTCGTCTTCGACTTCGATTCGCTGCAGTGCCGAACTCTCGCTCGAGGTGAAGCAAGCCCTGGACGCCTTCGCGCGGGCTGCGCGCGTGAGCTGGGTCGACGGGGTGATTGCTGCCTTTGCGGCCTATCTGGGGCGGGTTTCAGGAGCGCGCGAGGTGGTGTTGGGGCTGCCTGTGATGGGCCGGATGGGCTCGAGCGCACTGCGCGTGCCGAGCATGGTGATGAACATCGTGCCGCTGTGCCTGGGCGTTGCGCCTGAGGAGAGCTTTGCGAGCTTGGTGTGTCAGGTGCGCAATCAGGTGCGCGCGCTCATGCCGCATTCGCGATACCGGTACGAACACCTGCGGCGCGATCTGATGCGCGTGGGCGGCAACAAACGCCTGTTCGGACCTGTAGTAAATGTGATGCCATTCGACCATGGCTTCCGCTTTGCGGGCCAGTACGTGGCGACCCACAACATCACGGCGGGTCCGGTGGAGGATCTTGCGGTGGGGGTCTACGCCCATGCCGATGGTCGCGGCCCCAAGATCGCATTCGATGCCAATCCGGCCTGCTACAGCGAATCCGAGATTCAGACCAAACTCGATGAGTTCATTGCGTTTATCTCAGAGGCTGCGCTGCGACCCCAGGCGGCCTTGGCCGTGCTCGGCCGGCCCGAGGGGGATCGGGCGTACACGGGAGGCGCGCTGCTTTCGGGCCCCGAACTGGCAGGAGGAGGGCTCGATGTGGTCGAGCGCATCCGTCGTCAGGCTCTCGAGAATCCAGCGCGTATCGCCGTTGAACAGGGTACGCGCACGCTGAGCTATCAACAGTTGGTTACAGCCGCCGAGCGGGCGGCCCAGCAGCTCGCGGGCCTAGGGCTCGGGCCCGAGTCTTTGGTAGCAATCGCGATGCCTCGCAGTCTGGAGGCGGTGACCGCGATGCTCGGGGTGCTGATGGCGGGCGCAGCCTACCTGCCGCTCGATCTCGGCGGCCCCGAAGGCCGAACGCTCGCGATTTTGCAGGACGCCAAGCCGGCCTGCCTACTCGCGCTGGGGCAGGTCGCGGAGGCCATCTCCCAGCAGGTGCGCGTGGTGTTGTGGGCGGAGCTGCAGCCACAGCGGGAGCCAGAACTGGAAGCTGTGCTCGCGCCAAGTCCTGCGCCGGGCCTCCCGCACGTGTCGGCGGCCTCGCTCGCCTACGTCATCTACACCTCGGGCTCCACGGGCAAGCCCAACGGCGTGATGATCGAGCGTGGGGCGCTCGCGCACTTCGCGGCCTCTGCCTCGCAGCGCTACGGCTTTGCCGCGAGCGATCGGGTTTTGCAGTTTGCGCCACTGCACTTCGACGCCAGCGTTGAGGAACTGTTCGTCACGTTGTGTGTGGGCGCCACGCTCGTGTTGCGCAGCGACGAGATGGTCGAGTCGGTGCCGCGCTTTTTGAGCTTGTGCGAGGCGTTGCAGATCAGCGTGCTCGACTTGCCCACGGCGTTTTGGCACGAAGTTGCCTATCACCTCGATGCGGCCGGCGCGGTTTTTCCGGAGCGCGTACGGATCGTCATCATCGGTGGCGAAGCGGCACTCGCGGAGCATGCACGGCGCTTTCTCGCGCGCGTCGGCCCGCATGTTGCGCTCGTGAACACCTACGGTCCCACCGAAGCCACCGTGGTCGCCACGAGTGCGGTGCTGACGGCTGCGTCGTTGGCTGAAATCGCGCCGATTGGCGTGCCGCTGCCCGGTGTGTCGGCACGGCTGATGGCGCCGAGTGGCTTGCCGGTTGCGCCGGGCGAAGTCGGTGAGCTGTATCTGTCTGGGCCGGGCCTTGCGCGCGGTTATCTCGGGCGGCCTGTGCTCAGCGCGCGACGTTTTGTGACGCTGCACGCGGTGGAAGCTGCGCCTCGGGCCTACCGCACGGGAGATCTCGCGCGCATTTCGCCGGAAGGGCAGCTCGTGTTCGTGGGGCGTGTGGACGACGAGCTCAAGATCAGCGGACACCGCGTCGATCCGCTCGAGATCGAGAACGTACTTTCTGCCCATCCGGGCGTGCTCGAGTGCGCGGTCGTGGCCCAGGGCGCCGCAACGGGTGGCAAGAGCTTGGTCGCGCATTTGGTGGTGAGCGAACCTGCGCCCGACCTCGAGTCGCTGCGCGCCCACGCCAGGCGTGCGCTGAGTGGGCCTGCGGTGCCTTCGGTGTTCGTGTTTCGAGCGCGCTTGCCTCGATCAAGTTCCGGCAAGATCGATCGCGCGAGCCTACGCGATACAGAAGTGACCCTTGTGCGTGCCGCGGCGCACGCGCTGAATCCGCTCGAGCAGGCGCTGTGCGAGATCTGGCAGGAAGTGCTGGGGCAAGCCGACCTGTCGCCAGACGACGATTTCTTCGAGCGCGGCGGCCAGTCGCTGCAGACGATTCAAGTCGTAAACCGCCTGAGCGCGCATCTGGGACGAGAGGTGCCCGCGGCGCTGTTGTTTAGGCATCCGACGATCTCGGGGCTGTCGCGGGCGCTGTCGGGTGAGGCCGCAGACCGAGGCGCAGAGGATGCTTTGTTTGTGGGCGATGCCGAGCTTGCAGCCGACATTTTCCCGGCGCCCGGTGCTCACGCCAAGGTCGACTGGACGCAGGTGTTGCTCAGCGGTGCCACGGGCTTCGTAGGCGCGCATCTGCTCAACGAGCTGCTCACACACACCGAAGCGCGCGTGGTGTGCTTGGTGCGCGCCAAGGATGCGGCTGACGGCAAGCTCAGGCTGCAAAAGGCGTTCGCTGCGCAGGGGCTGTCGATGTCCGCGTTCGAGACGCGCGTAGAGGTGCTGCCCGCAGACCTGTCGGCCGCGCGCTTGGGCCTGAGCGACGCCGACTACATGCGTCTGAGTGAGGCTTGCGACACCGTGTTTCACTGCGGCGCCAGCGTGAGCTTGGTGCGCGGCTACGCGAGCTTGCGCGGGGCCAATGTGCTCGGCACCCAGGAGCTGCTGCGCTTTGCGGTGCAGGGGCAGCTCAAGACTTTCCATCACGTGTCGACGGTGGCGGCAGCCTCCGGTGCAGCGGGCGACGTGCCCGAAGCGTTCGTGGCGACTGAGCCCGCGCTGCGCGACGGTTACGCGCAGAGCAAGTGGCTCGCGGAGAGCCTGGTGGCGCAGGCGATCGAGCGCGGTGTGTCCGCCACGGTGTACAGGCTTGGGCGCGTGGTGGGGCCGCGCAGCACGGGCTTTGTAAACCCTCAGGATATCGTGTGGCGCCTGCTGCGTGTGGGAATTCGGGCGGGCGTGGTACCGAATTTGCCCGTGTCCGAGCCGTGGACCGAGGTGGACCGGGTGGCGCGTGCCATCGTGAAGCTCGCGCAAGAGGCTGCGCCTGCACAGGTCTACAACCTGACGCCTGCGTCTCAGGTCTCGCTGCCTTCGGTATTTGCTTGGGTTTCCGAGTACGGCTACGCGCTGCGCAACTGCGCGCTACCTGAGTTTCGTGCGCAGGTGGGGCAGGGACAGGACGCAGGCGATGCCGCGACGCTGTCGTTCTTCGATGCGCACGCAAGCGAGGGCGCGCCTGAGACGCCACGCGTTCAGGGCGTGGCCACACACTGCACCGAGGCGCGCCTTGCGCTGCTTGAGCTCAACTTTCCGAGCGTCGATCGGGCGCTCGTGCATCGCTACCTCGATTTCTGCGTGAGCTCCGGCTTTCTGCCGCCTCCGCCATCCACAACGTGCGCCACCGGAGAATGAATCATGCCGACATCTGAGACTTCGAATGCGTCTGACTTTGCCACGCGAGAGCTGCCACGGGTGACGGGCGAGCTGAATCTGACGCGTTCACTCGCGCTGCTCGAAGAGGCGCGCAAGCTCGTGCCGGGCGTGACGCAGTCCTTGATGAAGCGGCCCGAGATGTTCTGCCTGGGCTCGTTTCCAGTGTACCTCGAGGGCGGACAGGGCGCGCTGGTGCGCGACGTCGATGGTAACGAGTTCATCGACTACATCACGGGGCTCGGCGCCAACACGCTCGGCCACAATCATCCTCGCCTGATTGCGGCGCTCAAGGAGAGGCTGCCCCAGGGGCTTCTGCACTCGCTGCCCACCGAGATCGAGATTCACGCGGCGCGTGAGCTCATCGAGATGATTCCGGGCGCAGAGATGGCGCGCTTCTTCAAGACGGGTGCCGACGCCACATCGGCTTCGATTCGTCTGGCCCGTCATCTGACCAAGAAAGAGCGCATCATCACGGTCGGCTACAACGGCTGGCACGATCACTTCATGTTCGACACGCCCGGTGTGCCCAAAGCGCTCACCGACTACACCTTCCGCATGCCGCTACAGCTCGAGGCGCAGGAAGCGCCCTTGCTCGATCTGATCGCGGAAAAGGGCTCGGAGCTTGCGGCGGTCATCTTGTCGCTGCCCTACAACCGCTGCGTGTCGCGCGCGTTCATGCTCGCGGTGCGTGAGGCCTGCACCAAGCACGGCGTGCTCTTCATCATGGATGAGGTCGTCACGGGCTTTAGGCTTGCGCGCGGCGGCGCCCAGGAGTTCTACCAAATCTCGGCCGACCTGGTTTGTCTGTCGAAGGGCATCGCAGCTGGCATGCCGCTCTCCGCAGTCACGGGCAAAAGTGAGCTCATGGCGCGCATGGACGATCTCCAGGTGTCGACCACGTTCGGTGGCGAGTTGCTCTCGCTCGAGGCGTGCCGGGTTGCACTCGCGATCTACCGCGAGACGGACCATGTGGGGCACATCGCGAAGCTCGGACAGCGCCTGCGCGAATCGATCAACGCCTACGCAGAGGCCAAGGGCTACCCCTTGCGCATCCGTGGCTACGACGCGATCCCCTTCTTCATGTTTGCGCCGCAGATGGATGTGCATGTGAAGCTCGCGATCCCGTTCGTCGGCGCCATGGCGCACCGGGGCGTGATTTTGCGTCGCGATGTGAACTTCATCAGCGGCGCGCACACCGAGGCGCAGATCACGTTCACCATCAAGGCGGTGAGCGAGGCGCTGGATGAGATGAGCCAGAAGGGCTTGTTCAGCGAAGCCAAAGCAGGCGCGTGAGCATGAGCACGGCGGTCGACAAGCTGTCCTTTGGGGTAGTGTCCTATCCTGCTGCGCGTGCCGCGCGCTACCGTGAGCTTGGCCTGTGGACGCACGAGACGTTCACGAGCGTGCTTTCGGAGCTTGCAGCGCGGCACGGCGACAAAATAGCGCTCGTCGACGCGCGTGCACGTGTGTCGTACACCGAGTTGTTTCTGCGCTCGGAGCGCCTTGCACGTGGCCTCTTGGGGCTCGGTATCGGGGCAGGCGACGCGGTGGTGGTACAGCTACCAAACTGCGCGGCGTTTGTCGAAGTGTGCTTTGCACTGTTTCGTATCGGAGCGCGGCCCGTGATGGCGCAGCCGGCCCATCGATCGCTCGAGCTCACCCACTTTGTACGGCGTACTCGAGCTATCGCGCACGTGATCTGCGATGTGCACGCGCGCTTCGACTACCGCGCGTTGTCGCGTGAGCTGAGGCGCGAATGTCCGGAGCTCAAGCACACCTTGGTGCTTGGCGATGCGGAAGAACTCACGCCGCTCTCTGCGCTGTATGTGGACGGCGAGCCCATCGCGCATGTGGTGAAGTCCGAAGATGTGGCGCTGTTTCAGCTGTCGGGCGGCAGCACCAGTGTGCCCAAGCTCATCGCGCGTACGCACCAGGACTACCTGTACAGCGTGCGGCAGAGCAATCGGGTGTGCGAGTTTACGGAAGACACCGTGTTCCTGGTGGCGCTGCCTCAAGCCCACAACTTCCCGCTGAGCTCGCCGGGCTCGCTGGGAGCGCTCCTCGCAGGCGGGCGCGTGGTGTTCTCCCAAACGTCGGTGCCGGATGAAGCGTTCGCGTGGATCGAGCGCGAGCAGGTCACGGTGACGGCGCTTGTGCCATCTTTGCTCAATAGCTTCCTGAGTGCTGCGGCGCGCAACAAGGGACGGCTGTCGAGTCTCAAGCTCGTGCAGGTGGGAGGTGCCAAGCTGCACGACTCTGTAGCGAGCCGCGTGGAGCCTGAGCTTGGCGCGCGCTTGCAGCAGGTGTTCGGCATGGCCGAGGGCCTGGTTTGTTACACGCGGCTCGATGCGCCGTTCGAGCAAGTCGTGTCCACCCAGGGCAAGCCCATGTGCGAGCACGACGAAGTACGCATCGTCGACGAAGAAGACGTCGAGCTTGCGGAGGGCAGCGTCGGGCACTTGCTCACGCGCGGGCCGTACACGATCTGCGGCTATTTCGACGCCGAAGAGCACAACGCCGTGGCCTTCACGCGCGACGGTTTTTATCGCACGGGCGACCTGGTGCGTAGGCTCGCCGACGGCAGTTTGGTGGTCGAAGGCCGGGCCAAGGACCAAGTGAATCGTGGCGGCGAAAAGATCGCGGCGCCCGAGGTAGAAGATCAACTTCAGCTGCACGAAGCTGTGGAATCGGTGGCGCTGGTGGGCGTGCCCGATGCTTTCTTGGGCGAACGTAGCTGGGCCTTCGTGGTGCTGCGAAAGCCCGTAACGGCTGCCGTGCTCACGGCGCATCTGCGCGCACGCGGGCTCGCGGCGTTCAAGATCCCGGACCGCTTCGAGTTCGTGGAGAGCATGCCCAAGACGGCTGTGGGCAAGATCGACAAGAAGCAACTGCGCTCGCTTGCTGCCGAGCGCGCAGCACCCGCAACAGGCCGCACACACACCTCGCCGGAGAATCGGACATGACCATTCCAAGGATTGCGCCCTACGTGCTGCCCACGCCCACCGAACTGCCGAAAAATAAGGTAGATTGGTCACCTGATCCCGCACGCGCCGTGCTGCTGGTGCACGACATGCAGACGTACTTCGTGGGCTTCTACGACAAGACGCAGAGCCCGATGCGCGAGGTACTCGAAAACGTGGTGCGTCTGCGCGAGCAGTGCGCGGTGCACGGGATTCCGGTCGTGTATTCAGCCCAGCCCGGCGACCGAGGCGTGGCCGACCGAGGCTTGCTCGACGATATGTGGGGGCCGGGGCTCACGGCCCAGCCGACGCAGGAGAGCATTACTGAGGAGCTCTCGCCGCGCGCAGGCGAGCGCGTGATGCGCAAGATCCGCTACAGCGCCTTTCAGCGCACGGAGCTCTTGTCGCTGATGCGCGATAGCGGGCGCGACCAGCTTTGGATCTGCGGTGTGTACGCACACATCGGCTGCCTGTTTACGGCCGGCGAAGCCTTCATGAACAACATAAAGGCCTTCATGCTGGCGGACGCGGTAGGGGACTTCTCGCGTGCAGAGCACGAGATGGCACTGACCTACGTGGCCACGCGTTGTGGGCGTGTGGTGCCCAGCCAGGTGATCATGGACGCTCTTACCGGGACGAAACCCGCGCACAATCTCGATGCACTGTTGCGCGAAGAGCTCTCGTTACTTGGGCTCGAGGCAGCGGCCATCGGAGAGGACGATGCCTTGCAGGATCACGGGCTTGATTCCGTGCGTCTGCTTGAGTTGTCCGAGCGCTTTCATGTACTTGGATTTTCGGTGAGTATGCTGGACTTGATGGAGTGCCAGAGCTTGGGCTCCCTGCGCCAATACCTCGAGACCTTGAGTTAAAGGGGGCGCCTATGCAGCTTTTACACGCGGAAGACCCAAAGGTCGCGCTCGTCACAGGGGCTGCAACGGGTATCGGATTTGCGGTGGCGCGTGCTCTCGTGCAGCAAGGAACAGCCGTTGCGATGTGTGATCGCGATGGCGCGCGTCTCGATAGCGCTGTGGCCCAGCTGCGCGCAGAAGGCTTTGCGCGCGCGCATGGTTTTGTGCTCGATGTGGGCTCGCGGGATGCAGTGAAGCGCGTGGTCGACGAGGCGGAGCAAGCACTCGGCCCCATCGATGCGCTGGCCTCGGTGGCGGGCATCTTGCGGCTTGGAACGGCGGTCTCGCTCGAAGGCGTGGGCGTTCAGGGGCACGTGCTCGACGCTTCGGATTGGAGCGAGAGCTTTCAGACCAACACTACGGGCCTGTTTCATTTGTCGCAGACCCTGGTGCCGCGCATGGTGACCCGGGGGCGTGGCGCGCTAGTGGCGGTGGCTTCGAACGCCGCGCGCACGCCGCGCACGCATATGGCGGCCTATGCGGCTTCGAAGGCGGCGACCGTGATGTACACCAAGTGCCTCGGGCTCGAGGTCGCCAAATATGGCGTGCGCTGCAACGTGGTTTCGCCGGGCAGCACGGATACGGACATGCAGCGCATGGTCTGGACCGACGATACGGGTCCACGCCGCGTGATCGACGGAGATCTCGCGAGCTACCGCACCGGCATCCCACTCGGTCGCATCGCAGCCGCCAGCGACATCGCCGAGGTGGTGGTGTTTTTGCTGTCGGCGCGCGCCAAGCACATCACGCTGCAAGACGTTTGCGTCGATGGCGGAGCCACGCTTTAGGGAA
>CAZEWA010000065.1:16543-25595 GCA_964515685.1 uncultured Polyangiales bacterium
ATGGCGGAGCCACGCTTTAGGGAACGGCGGGCCACTTTCTGTGCAACACCTTCTTAGTTCCGCCTTGCGCCTGCTTCGATCCAGGCGCGCACGAGTGCGATTTCCTCGGCAGGAACGGCATCGCTCCGGTGCGGCGGCATGGGCGTACCGCAGTCCTGAGTGTCCTCGAGCTTTTGAATCAGCAAGCTCCCGTCGGGATTACCCGGCACCACGAGCAGGCGATCTTTATCGCCGCAGAGGTTTCTGGCGTACTGATTGACCAGCGCGGCGCGGGCTTCGTTCGGCGACGTGAACTGCAGATCTCCCAGGTTCACCGTGATATGGCAGACTGAGCAGTGGTGTTCGAAGATGGCGTACACGTTGGCGAGCGTGGGTTCTTTGGGCTCAGGCTCGCTCGGGCCTGCATCGGGCTGTGGGCCTGCGTCTTCGGCTGCGTCTCCAGCCGCGCCCGCATCTTTCGCCTCCTCGCTTGGGTCTACCGAGGTATCGATCTCGCTCGGCCCCCTCGGCCCGCCTGCATCTGAGCAAGCGGGGGCGGCAGCAAGCAGCACTGCGAGCGAGAGTAGGTGTAGATTTTTCATACGAACCAGATTTCCAGGATGCGGTAACGCGCGATGCAGCCGATACGTAGACCTGTACGTACCGAGGCTTCGTTGTCGCGTTTTGCACCGGATACAGGTCGGTAGCCCGAGCGCAGACTGAACTCGTACATGTCCTGCAGCATGCTCATGGCATTGCCCGCGTTACGATAGGGCTTGTCGACCGCGAGGCCGACTTCGACATCGGGGCGGCCCGCGATAATCGGCCGGATAATGCCGAAGCCGAGCAGCAGGTCATCCTGCTCGAACAGCAGGAGTTGTTTCCGGTCGATCACGCCGCCCAAACGCTCGGGGTGGGTGAAGATGTCTTGTTCCACGCGCTTGATGCGTGGCAAGTCTTCGTGTGTGCCGAGGCGTTTCGTATAGCGAACATTCGGCAGAGGCGGCAGCTCGCGGCGAATGTAGTCGCGCACCAAGGCGCCGAGCACTTTTACGCGCTTTTGGAAGTCGAGCGCTGGCGCCAGAAACACATGGTCGAAGGTCTGGACCAGGGCCTTCTCGATACCCTTTTCACGGATGATCTCGGGCAACAGCTCGTGGGCATAGAGCTCGAAGCTCTCCGAGAGGTAGTACTCGATCAGCGTGCTTTTCTGGTGGACGATGAAGTACCCAGCTCGCTCGCCATCCACGTCGATGCGGAAGTACGTCGACTCCGCGACCCACACCTCGATCAACGCATCTTGCGCCCTGGGCAGATCGTCGAGATGGCGGGATCTGTGGGGTTCGAGCTCAGCGAGATTGACGACTTGGGTGTACGTGGCGCTGTACGACATCAGGCACTCCTGGGATAAGATCGCTCTCTCACAATTAGAAAAGCCCGCACGAGGGCGGGCTTCGTCAGTCGACTCGACTAGCTGTCAGCTAGAGGTCACTGCTCGATGGCGGTGCCGAAGAACAGACCCAAACCATCGAAGGCTCCAGCGGCGCGGCACTCGCTCGTCACGCCGGCGAGTGAGGTCGTCTGGCACTGGCCGCGCCACTCGATCTCGGAGAACAGGCCGTCGCTGCTGGTCGCCGGATCCTTCTCCGTGTCGCTAACCTCGCAGGAGTAGTTGCCGACTCCGTTGAAGCTCAGCCTGCCAAGACCGCCAGGGGCCGAGGTCGAGCCTGCAAACAGCAGCTCCGGAAAGCGGTTGCTGAATGCGCAAGCTGCCATGAAGTTGCAGCCGTGCTGGATGACGTTGCGGCATTCGAGCGGGTTGCCACCGGCGCAGCCGTGGCTACGAAGGCGGTCGTGCTCCGGCAGAGCGGGGCAGTTGGCGCCGCCCGGGGCCGGGGTCTTGCTCGACAGGACACAGGCGGCCTGACCGGGCACCGTGCAGCTACCCGTGACCTTGCCGTCTTGTGCGACAGAAGCTTCGCAGGGGGTGCCCGTGGCGAGTTTCCACTCGATCTTGGTCGCGCCGGGCTTCAAGACGCCGCCGAAACGGAGATCGTCGCCGCGGTTGCACTGGATTTCCCAGACGCAGTTACGCTGACGCAGGGCGCAAACGGGCTCGCCGATGCCGGGAGCGCCGCCCTCGCCGTTCTTGAGGATGTCGCAGCTGTCGAGCGCGAACAGGTGCTCGAAGTCAGGCGCGAGCTGTGCGCACTCACCAGGAGCGGCAAACTTACCGTCGAGCGTGCACACGCTGGTTGCGGGGATTGCGGGCTGGGGGTCCTCGCCACGGGTCGCGGCCAGAGCACCCGCCGAGCAGCTGCCTGCGAGGGTGGTGCCTTCGATGGTGCCGGTGCAGGCGTGTGAAACTTCGGCGCCCTTCACGAATGCGGGCTGCACGCCGTCGCGCGTAGCGGCGTCGGCGAGTGCTGGGAGCGTGTGGGAGAACGACAGGCCGGTGGCGGTCGCGGTGCCGGAGAAGAACTTGCCATCGGCGCATTCAGCGAGGAAGTTGCAGCCATCCTGCGTCACCTTGCAGGTGCCGAGGTTGAGCGTGGCTTCTTCGGCCTTGCACAGCGAGACCTGGGTGAGCTCCGCAGGAAGCTGCGGGCAGGTCACGGCGGGAACAATCTGGCGATCTTGGACGAACTCACACTCGCTCTTGACCGGCTCGGCCGCAGCTTCTGTCGAGGTGACGGTCTGCGTGCACTTGCCGGAGAAGAGGCCACCGCCCGAGATGCTGCCCGTGCAACCAAGAACCACCGTCGAGCCAGCGGCGTTCGTGACGTCCGCGGCGTTGAGCTTGACGCGGCGAGCTTCGTCGATCGTACCTGTCAGGGTCGTGGTGCCGCAGACGGCCGTGACGGCGCCATCGGTCTGCGTGACCTTGCACAGCGGGGAAACGCCGATTTCGGAGCAGCGGCCCGTAAGCGAGAGCACGGAGGGCAGCTGAGGGATCGTGGGACCTGTCTGGTCGCCGTCACCATCGCCATCCCCGTCACCATCGCCGGGGTTCGTGTCGCCGTCGCCGTCGCCGGGATTCGTGTCGCCGTCACCGTCGCCGGGGTTCGTGTCGCCGTCACCGTCGCCGGGGTTCGTGTCGCCGTCGCCGTCGCCAACGATCTCGCCCTTGTCGGACTTGTCGTCGTCACCACAGGCACCGGCCATCGCCGCCAAAATGGCCGTGAGGCCGATCAGTTTCTTGAGCTTGCTTGCTCGCATTTCAATCCTCCGCGCAGTTGCGCACGTTCACTTGAGCCACCTCCTAGCAAATATGAAAATGACTTTCAAAATTAAAGATCGAACTCATTTGGACTAGCTTTGCTAGCTATCCATTGGAAATCTTGTCTAGATGCTGAAATTGATAATGCTATTCAATGACTCTAGGCTTGAAACTTCGCCCGCTGGGGCACAGATTTTTTAGGCGCCGCGGGGCGCCGAGGCACTGAGAGGGAGCTCCATGGGGTTCGACAAGTCGCTATTTCAGTTGATCCGCCATCCGCTCAAGGTGCGGAGGCTCTCCGTCACGCGCAGCGTCCGGCTCACCCCAGAGGTGCAGCGCGTCACGTTCAGCGGTCCGGATCTGGCGGGCTTCGTCACCCTCGCGCCCGAAGATCACGTCAAAGTGTTCTTTCCAAAGGCAGGAGCAGAGGAGCCGGTCGTGCCGAGCTTCGGGCCGCTCGGTGTGGTCCTTCCCTCCTTTGGCGAAAAGCCCATCGGGCGCGACTACACCCTGGTGCGTCACGACCCAGCCGCGCAGGAACTCGAAATCGATTTTTTCCTGCACGGGCACGGTGTGGCCTCAAGCTGGGCTCAGCAGGCGGTGCCCGGCAGCGTGCTGGGCGTGGCGGGGCCGCGCGGTTCGTACGTGCTGAACCGTGAGTTCGATTGGCAGTTGTTCGTAGGGGACGAGACGGCGCTGCCGGGAATGGCGCGCAGAATACGGGAGCTTCCGGGTCGGACGGCGACGCTTGCCGTGTTGCTCGTGAACGGCCCAGCCGAGGAGCAAGCGCTGACCGCAGCGGGTCCGCTCCACGTGCGCTGGGTGCATCGACCGGGACCAGGGGCGGATGCCACGGAGCTTTTGCTGTCCGCTCTCCAGGAGCTCTCGCTGCCGAGCGGTGAGGGGTATGCCTGGGTGACCGGCGAAGCGGGGGAAAGTCAGCGTGTGTACCGCTACCTCGTGCAAGCGCGCGGGCTTTTGAAGGCGCACGTGCACGCCTCGGGTAACTGGAAGCGCGGCGTGACCAACCACGATCACCACGAGGAGATCACGCTGTAGTACTGAGCGCTATTTGGCTTGGAGCACGTGGTTCAGGTGGCTGCGCAGCAGTTCCAAGGTGAACGGCTTAGGCAGAAAGCTCACGCCGGGCTCGCCTTCGAGTCGGGCCATGGCTGCTTCTTCTGCGTGTCCGCTCATCACCACCATGGGCGTCGTGACCCCGCGTGCCCGCAGCGCGTGCCAGGCCTCTTCCCCCGTGAGCTCGGGCATCTTTAGGTCCATCAAAATCGCACGCATATGCGGCTGGTAGTGACTGACCGCCTCTGCACCGTTTCGCGCCGAAATCACGTTGAAGCCCAAGGATTCAAGCATTTGTTGGGTCACGGCGCGCACGGTGTCTTCATCTTCGGCGAGTAGGACGCTGCCGGTGAACACCTCATTGGAGAGCACAGCCGGCTCGGGTGCAGGCTCCTCGCTGGTCTGCGTGCTCACCGGAAACAAGACGCTGAAGGTCGTGCCCTCGCCGAGCGTGCTCTCGACGCGTAAGGCTCCATGGTGGCCTTTCACGATTCCGAGCACGGCCGAGAGGCCGAGGCCCCTGCCTGTGAACTTGGTGGAGAAGAAGGGCTCGAATATGCGCGCCGCAGTTTCGGGAGACATGCCCTCGCCCGTGTCTTCCACCTTGAGTTGCACGTAGGAGCCCGGCTTGAGATCGGGCACGGAGAAGCTGTCGAGATAGGTCTGCTCTGCCTCGATGACCTCGGTGCGAATCGCGATCTGACCCGTTCGTTCACCCAGGGCCTCGCCTGCGTTCAGGACCAGGTTCATCAATACTTGGCGCAGTTGCGTGGCATCGCCTTCGATAGCCGGAAGCTTGGGTGCAAGCAGGAGCGCGAGCGACGCCTTCTTGTTGAGCGACACTTGCAGCAGGCTGGAGGTTTCTTCGATCAAACGGTTTAGGTCGGTGTTCTGCAGTGCAAACTTGCTTCGTCCCGCATAGGACAGCATTTGCCGGCAAAGCTCAGAGGCGCGCAGCGAGGCCTCTTCGATGCGGGCAAGATGCATGCGCTGTGAGCCGTCTGCATGTGCGCTCGCCAGGTTTGCGTGGCCGAGGATTGCTGTGAGCAAGTTATTGAAGTCGTGGGCGATACCGCCCGCCAATACGCCGAGACTCTCGAGCTTCTGGCCCTCGCGTATCTGTTGATCGAGGGCTTGGCGTTCCTCGGCCAGTCGCTTCTGAGCGGTGATGTCCCAGGTGACGCCGGTCAGCCTCACGATCTCGCCGTGTTCGTTGCGAACCGCTCGACCGTAGGATGCAAACCAGCGAGACCCGTTGTTTTTTCGGTCGCGTCCGCGGAACTCGAGGTTGAAATCTTCGTGCCCTGTGACTTCGTCGATGATGCGTGGAACGTCCTGGAGGGAGCTTGGGTGCAGCGCGGCGACCGCGCCTTTTTCGGCGAATTCTTCTTCGCTGATGCCGAAGTACTGAGCGAAGCTCTCCGAGTAGATGCCTTCCTTTTTGCCAGGCTTGATGTCCCAGCTGATGGCGTGCGCAGCAGATAGGGCGAGCTTCGTGGCAGCGTGGGCTCGCTGCAGTTCTTCATGCAGTGCGACGTCTTCGGTGATGTCGCGCGCATGGGTAACGAGGGCTGCGATGTCTGGATCGTGCAGCAGGTTGCGGCTGTTGATGTCGAGCACGCGATAGGTGTCCTGTTGGGTTCGAACACGTATGCGCGTCGTGAAGCGGCCGTCGGGCGTGTCGACTAGGGTCGCTATCACCTGTCCGAACCTCTCCGCGTCGTCTGGGTGCACATGCGAGAGGGGGAGCGGCGTGAACGGTTCGTTTTCCGAATACCCGAGCTGGGCGCGAAATGAAGCGCTAGTGAAGAGCGTACGGCCCCCGGCATCAAACAGGGCGAGGCCGTCGAAGCTATTCTCGATGAGCTTGTGCAGGCGCCGCTCGTGATTGGACACGGGCTTCTGGGGCGAACGCTTGAACGTGAGCACGTAGTGGCTCACATCGCCGTCGGGACTGAGCAGGGGGTAGGCTTCGACCTCTGCGAATGGCCCCTGCGTAACCGGGATGGCAAGCGGGACCTTCGTGCGTTGCGTCGTGCTCAGCAAGTGGTGCAACTCATCGCGTAGCGCGGACTCGGTCGCGAACGGGGGCAGTTCCCATAGGATCTGCCCCTCGAATGCAGCCGTTTCGCAGGCGGGCGTGCTGTCGGCGCGGCGGTAGCCATCGCTGACGGCCATCACCCGTCCGTCCAAGTCCACCAGGAGGCGCTCGTCGAGCTGCGCCTGGAACACCTGCGTTGTCGGTGGAATGGAACCCATACTCTTACGAGTATAATCTGCCGTGTGCCTTAGTGATGCGGCACACAGGTTGCTAAATGGCGGCGCCGGGAAAAACTCAGAAGGCGATGCCCGATTGGAACAGCACAGTAAGGCTCGGTCTCATCGAGGCGCCGTTGTCGCGCATGAACACGGGTAGGTCGAGCTCGACGAAGTAGCTCAGGCCGTTGCCGATATCGAAGCCCTTCACGATGATCGGCACGAGGCCGATGTTGCGAGCCGCGCCGATCTCCGTGGCAACACGTAGGCCCGCCGAGAAGTGATCGAACGCATACACCACGCCGGGGTCGACCACGAACGTGGCCTTCTGCGTGCCACTGTTCCAAGAGTTGAACGCGATGAACTCGAAATCTACCGACCAGCGGTCACTCAGGTGAACCGTGATGCCAGGCGTCACACCGACGTTGATGAAGTCGCGTCCGATCAGGGTGGTGTCGGGGTCTTTGGCGAGCGTGAGAATCGGTAGTGCAAAGCCCAGGTGTCCGCCGACGCGGCGGGTCGAGGCAGAGGAATCCGCCTGAGCGCTTGATGTCGCGAGCATAGCCAGCGCGATACCCATGCCGAGTACCAGGTTCACGAGCTTGTGTCGCACATTCAAACTGAGTTTGTTCGCCATCCGATCCCTTCCTGTTTGTCTCACATCGGGCCACCGGCCGTAGCAGGTTGGGAGGTTCCCCCGGTCCGATGTTTCCGGAAGATTAAATACGCTTTGCGCACAAAAATCGCCCTCAAACGGAGAGGACCGGAAGATCCACCATCCGTGTGCTGGCACACTTTTCGTGGACTACAGGAGGAAGCGGGCGAAGAGCAGCGTCACCGAGGACGTGAACATGAGGGCATCGATGCGGTCGATGAGCCCACCATGGCCGGGCACGATCTTGCCGCTGTCCTTGGTACCTGTGCTGCGTTTCACAAGTGATTCCACGAGATCGCCGCAGACCCCGAGCGGGCAGGCCGTGAGCGCCAGGGCCAATCCAGCCGCCAGAGGCAAGCTCGGCAGGTACCAAAAGTGCGCCGTGAGCACGCCGATGAGTCCGCCGCCGACCGCACCCACAGCACCTTCCCAGGTTTTGTTGGGAGAGATGTTGGGCGACATCTTGGCGCTGCCAAAAATCTTTCCGCCGAGGAAGCGGCCCGCAAAGTAGCCGGCGGTATCCGCGAACCAAGCCAGCATCATCGACAAAATGACCCACTGGCCGCCGTGGGGTTGCGCGTGCAACGAGGCCAGGGTCGACACGGTGCAACCGATATAGAAGGGCCCCGCCAAAAGCCAGGCCATGCGTAGGCCGGCGGTCTCATTGGGCATCGGCCGCGTGAGCGACATGAGCAGCGATGCCATGACCAGCACCAGCACACCTGGCATCAGCAGCGGGTTCGTGACGGGTTCTGCCATCGCGAGATAGAAGAGCCCGCCCATCGCCATGGTGCTGACGACGCCCCAGGCTTGGAGCAGCTTCGCTTCGGGGAAGACCATGCGGAACAGCTCGTGTGCCGCAACACCCATGGCCGGTCCGAGTACGAACGTCGCCCACACGTAGTGGGGAGCTATCAGCAGGGCCCACAGGATAAAGGGCACGGCGACGCCCGCAGTCGCAAAACGAAGGGCTAAGTTCTTGTTCTTGGCGGCGTTGCTTTCGGCGGACATAGCAAGGTTCTCGTCGACCCGCGCTTTCTAGCACTGTCGATCATGTATCGAAACAGTCACGCTGAAAGAAGTTCAGCCTGCGATGGCTTTGGCCAGCACTTCTTGGCTGGCGGTCACGTTGGGACCTTGCACATTGTCGGCGAGTCCGAAGCGGCGATTCCTCTGCTGGAATGCGTAAATTGCTTCGAACAGCTCGTCCTGGCCGAACTCGGGCCAGAGCTTCGGGCTGAAATGCAGCTCGGCGTAGGCGCCGGCCCAGATCAGAAAATTGCTGGTGCGAAATTCGCCGCCCGTGCGCACGAGCAAATCGACCGGACCCACGCTGAGGCTCGGCAGGATTTTGCTGATGCTGTCTTCGTTGACGTCTTCGAGCGCGATTTCGCCGTCCTTCACCTGACGTGCGAGCTCCAGTGCGGCATCCGCAACTTCCTCGCGCCCACCGTAGGACAGGCACAGGGTCATGGTCATGCCGGTGCAGTGCGCCGTGGCTTCTGTGACTTCGTTCACCAGCTTGAGCACCTGCGGGGGAAGCCGGTGCAGCCGGCCGATGCAGCGGAAGCTGACGCCATCCTTAATCAGACGCTCGCGCTCGCTGAGCAGATACTCCGCGAGCAAGGTCATCAGGGCGTTGACCTCCTCTTCGGGGCGGGCCCAGTTCTGTTCGCTAAATGCGTACAGCGTGAGCGCCTTGATCCCGAGGCGGCGGCTAGATTCCACGATCGTCCGGACTGCGGTGGCGCCTTCACGGTGACCTTCCCATCGGGGGCTACCGCGTTCTTTGGCCCAGCGGCCATTGCCGTCCATGATGATCGCGACGTGGTGGGGGAGTCGACTAAGCTCTACAAGTGACACAG
>CAZEWA010000066.1:0-25015 GCA_964515685.1 uncultured Polyangiales bacterium
ACGGGGGTAGTCGGGCTCGCTGCTCGCACCTTCAGGTTGCGATACGAAACACCGGGCCCATGGTGCTGCAGGCCGATGCGGCCGCGTGGGCTGCTGCCGAAGTCGAGCTGGGTCTCGAACTTGCTGTGTCGAAGTTGGCGCTCCCAGCTAGCGCTCTGGATCTCGTAGGCGAGAACTTTGTGGCCGTTGAGCCAGTGTTCGATGTGAGGGCCACGGGCGACGATACGTGAGAAATTGATCTCGCCGGGCTCGCGAGCGACGGCGAGCCCTGGCGCGAAGAGATCGTAGGCTGCGCCTGCGCGGTGCAAGGGCAGCGGCGCACTCGGTTGGGCTTGATCGTCGATGAGCTGGTACTCGACGGCGTCGCGCCACAGCTCTGTGTGCTCTTGCGTTGCGCGGTAAAAGACGCCGCCGTTTTTTCCGGGCTCGACCTTCCATTCGAAGTCGAGCTCGAAGTTTTCAAACTCGGCTTGTGTCACGAGGTCTACGCCGCGCGTGCCTTGCGTGGTGAGCCAACCATCTCGCGCGACCCAGCCTGTGCGTATAGTGTCGCGGTGCCCCTTCCAGCCGCTCATGGTTTTGCCGTCGAACAGGAGCTGTACGCCCGCCGCCTGTTCGTGGGCGCTGAGGCGATTGGGCAGGGCAGGCGCTTGAACTACGTCGTCACGCGTATTCGTTGATGTGTCAGGTAGCGTGTTGAGTGTGCAGAAGGCATCGCCTGTCCACAGCGCGCGGCCACTCTCGGCGCTGGGCGGGTTGCGCACTGCCAGATGAATCACGTGACCGGTCCTGAGGCCCGAGGTCTTCACGAACACGCGCTTGCGGTCCGCCGACAGCGCGACGGCTTCTATCGGGAGCGTGTGTTCGTCGACGCGTGGGCCACCGTAGTCGGCCGTGGGGACGTACGTCCATTGGCGCAGTTGATAGTCGGCTGTCGAGTCGCCATCGCCGATGCGCATGGGTTCCGTGAAAGTGATGGCTACACCATCGGATCTCAGCTCCACGTCCTGCATGTCGAAGACGGGAGCGCCCGTGTAGCCAAGCCGCTGTAGGCCGTACCAAAGCTTGTTCTCTTGCGCCCAGTTTCCAGGGTTGCCGATGCCGCCCACGTAGAGGGCGCCATCTGGGCCCACGACGACGCGGTTGATGCCGGCTTCTAGACCCTGCGTGAAGGGCAGCGCGCAGCCTTGGTAACGCTCGCCGACCTTGTGTAGGACGACGCGGTTGAGGCCGCCGTAGGTCACATCGCCGTAGAGCATCTGCTGTTTGTAGGGGCCGATGTCGAGCAGGACGGGTTCACTCGGCGAGTTGGCGATCAGATCCACCGGGAGCCAGGCTGCGGGTGGCGTCATGGGCAGCGCCTTGGTGACCTCGGGTTCCACCGAGTACGAACCGAAGAAGTCGCCCTCACGTACGTGGATAAGCTTATTGGCAGGCAGCCAGTCCCCTTCATTGTCGGTCACGAATAGCTCGCCGTCGACGCCGAAGCCGATGCCGTTGGGCGTGCGCAGGCCGCGCGCGAGGAAGGCGACGGCGCCCGTGTCCTTGGCGATGCGAATCACGCGGCCGCGATCGAGATGCTGACGCGTCATGGCGGCGCCTCCGGGCTCGATGCCGATGGCGAGCGTGGCGTAGAAAAAGCCAGCGCGATAGGCGAGGCCGAAGGCGAATTCATGAAAATTCCCCGTAGAGCCCCAGCCGTTGCTGACCGTCTGATAGTCGTCGACGAGACCATCCCCGTCAGAGTCCACGAGGCGCGTGAGCTCATGCTTCTGTAGGACATAGATCTGGCCATCTACGACCTTGAGGCCGAGCGGTTCGCTCAAGCCCTCAGCGATGCGCTTGACCACGATCTGTTCGGGGTCTCCATCGAGGCCGCTCAGCTCGTACACCGCGCCGCGCGCGTCCCAGGTCGTGATCACGGCCCTGTCTTTGGCGAGGAAATCGATGCCGCCCACCATGGGTTTGAAATCGTGGGGACGAATCGTGCGCAGCGCAAAGCTCGGGTGGACGTGCGTGAGCGGTCTGCCGTGCCCCGGAGCGCCAGCCGCAAGTTGATAGGGCTTGAGGCCAGGTTCAAGTTCAGGCGAAGTTGGCATGGTGCGCAGCGCCGCCGCCGCGACCCCCGACTCCTTCCCTTTGGGCGGCTGCCAACGCAGATCGAGGTACGGGCTTTGCCCGTCAGAGGCGTACACGAGTTCGAAGGCGTGCAGGCCCTTATCGAGCTGGAGAGCCACCCAGGGTGAGCGTTGTCTCGCGCCTGTGGGGCCGGTCTCTTGGATCAGCATCTGCTGGTCGATTGTGAACGACACCAGCCCGGCCTGCTCGCTGCGGAAATCGTAGCTGTTCGCGTCGTCGATGCGCAGGAAGCCACGCACACGCGCGATGAACCCCGCGCTCGGCTCGCTGCGTCGAAAGTCGGCGGGGTTCGTCAGCGTTGCGCTCGTCGAGATGAACGCGAGGTTGGGCTTGGTGTGCGCCTCGATACGCGGCAGCGCCGTGAGCACGTGCCCCACTTCGAAGATCTCTACAGAGACACCTGGTACGAGCTTCGAAGGATCGAAATCTGCGTCGGGCTTGAATTCACCGCTTTGCGGATGGGTGACGGTGTCTCCGAGCTTGTCCCCTGGGTCGAACGTGGTGAGGATGTACTCGGCCATGCTGGTGGCGTCTTCCATGCTCAAACTCGGGTGCGCGACCATGGCCGCGTCGCCCCACAGGTCGCCGCCGCCTTGCCGGATCTTGGTGGCGAGGCCTGCGATGACATCGGGCGTGGTCTTGTAGCGAGCTGCAATCTCTTTGTAGGCGGGGCCCACCGTGCGGCTGTGCGGATTGTGACAGGTTGAGCAATCGCTCTCGGCCAGCAGGCGCTCGGCGGGCGCTTGTGCCGCTGCGGCGGACGGCACGCTTGTGGCTGCCTGCTCGGGAAATTCGATCAGCAGGCGTGTTTCCCGATCGGCGGCCAGTCTCAAGCGGCCCACGAGCTGCGCTCCCCGGCTCACCAAGCGCACGTCGTCTGTGGCGCCGAGCTCAGGCGCATTGAAGTCGAGCAACAGCTGCGCGCCGTCTGGCACACCGCGCACCTTGAAGCGCCGTTCGAACGAGGGGCGCTCAGGATGAGCGACAAGCGCTTCGGGCCGCTCTTCTACCTCGATGGTGGCGTCGTCGAGTCTGAGTGAATAGCTCAGCACGACCTGACTGCCTTCGAAGCGATGTCCACGATACTGCGCGCGCGGAGTCAGCTCCTTACCGTCGCGGAGCACACGCCACGGCTCCGGAAAGTCGTTGATCAGCGGGCTCTTGCCCTGCGTCGCGGGTTGGGGGCCGTGGTGCATGTTGTACACGGCACCGTCGAAGTTGATGCTGCGCTGTGAGGCGCAGTAGAGCGCGGCGCGCTCGGCGTCGTAGGCGACCCAGAGCCTCGGATGCAGTGCCAGGATCAGCATGCGCGGTCGCTCATCCAGCGTGGCACGCAACACCCAGGGATCATTGCCGCGCGTGACGGGCGGTTTAGGGCTCTCGCAGGCGAGCAGCAGCAGAGACAGCATCAGCCACGGTCTGGGAGGCACCATGGGAAGGGAGGGATGGGTGTGGGGTCCTGACATGGCGTCGAAGACGTAGCTCAGTCGTCAGTATTGTAAATGAGAATCAAACGCAATTGCGTGGGGAAGCAACGCGGAGCTGCCCTTGACATGAGCTGCTACCGGTCTACGCAGCAGCATGGTCGCCAAGAAGAAGAAGGGGGCTCTACGCCCCACGACTCCGCTCTCGAACTCGCTTGCTGCTCGGATCGCGGCACGCTTTCGGAAAGCTGGCGAGAGCTTGAGCCTTGAGCGCCTCGTCGCGGAGTTGGACGATGAGAGCGTCGCTCGCTACGACATCGTGGCGGCGTTGAAGGAGCTGGAGAAGGCCGGAGAAGGTGAATTCTCGGTCGGACAGGCCGGCAAGAAGGCGCGCTTCGTTTGGGCGCGATCCTCGAAGGGCGCAGCAGTGGCGGCGCCTGTCCGCAGTGAAAAGGCCGTCGAGCGGCTCCGCAAGTCGGCCACCAAAGTGTCCGTGCGTCCCGCCGTCGTGAAGGCAGCGGCGAGTGCAGGCGAGTCGAGCCCTTTACGCACGCGACAAGCGCTGGAGCACCACTTTCACCTGCGCTCTGACTTTGTGGCGGTGGTACGTCTGCCGGCGGATGTTACGCGGGCGGAAGTCGAGCGTTTCTCGCGGTTTTTGCAGGCGCTGCCGTTCGATGCGGCAGAGTGAGCTACTCGCCTTCGCTTTCGCGCTCTCTACACTTCGGACAGTAGCCGTAGAGCGCGAGCTGATGCTGGGCTAGCGCGTAGCCGCTCGAAGCTGCAATCGAGCGTTGCCGCTCTTCGATCACCTCGTCGGAAAACTCATCGACCCGACCGCACTCGAGACAGATCAAGTGATCGTGGTGTTGGTCTTGGTGCAGCTCGTACACAGCGCTGCCCAGCTCGAAAACGTTACGGGACAGGATCCCGACCTCCGTTAGCTGGTTGAGTACCCGGTACACCGTGGCCAGGCCTACGTCGGAGCGCGCGTCGATCATGCGGCGGTGCACGTCTTCGGCCGTGAGGTGCCGCTGCTCGCTCGCATGGAAGATCTGCAACACTTTCAAGCGAGGACCCGTCGCCTTCAGGCCAACATTCTTGAGCTTCTCAGCGGTACGCATCCCGACTCCTTGCGCCGCCTGCGCATTGCGACCCTCGTCCGCGCCAACCATAAGGTACGTCGGCCAGAATGGCTACCGTCGTATCTTAGCTGAGATCCTCCGCGGAGGACGCGAGTGAAGGGGAAAGCCTGCGCCGTTGCGTAAGCCCGTGGCTTACCTGTGGCCGCTTTGCAGCAACTGCCCCGGCTCGAACAGGTGAGGCATGTGCACATGCCAGGTGATTCGTGGGTCGACCATGAGTATGTCTCCAGCTTCCAACGGGAGTATGCGTGCGGAGACGTCGAACGCTGCGCGCAGCTGAGTGATGTCCCGCGGATCAATCGCTGCTCCGTCTGCGTGGCGGGTCTCCGTAGTGGGGTGTGCGCCTGTGTCCGACCGCCGGCTTTGGCCAAGCTGGGCTACGGCCGAAATCAGGCGGTGGTTCAGCCACGCGGGCTCGTTGCTGACGGGGTGAACGAAGACGGCGGGTTCCATTCTCGAGACGAGCAGCTGCTCATGCTCGAGCCACGTGAACGCGATGTCGAGCGTACGGCAAGCGTTCTCGACCTGGCTTTTTAGGGCGGTGTGGAAGATGGCTTGCCAGCCTGTTTGGCCAGCACGCGCCAGGATGCGCGACCTGCGCAAGCCGCGGCTGAGGAAGCGCGTGCGCACCGCCAAGGAGAGGCGGCGATAGATCTCGCGATGGTCGACGATCAGCGCTTCGTCCCAACGCGGGCGCGCTGCCCAATGCAACCACAGCAGGGGACGTGGGCCGTATGCGCGCGCACGCACGAACTGGCCGCTGCAGGGCCTCGGCGCCGCGGGGCTGAGCGCGTCGTTGAGGGTGGGCTGTTCAAGGGGATCACCGAATGCGCCGGCAAAGCGCGCGAAGTCCGAGGTGTCGCCAATGTTGAATCCACGAAACAGTATCGCGCCTTGGCGCGGCAGGTACCGATTTGCGCAGCGACTCAGCGCGCTCAATGCATCGTCCGAGAGTGGAGCGGACCCATGGGGAAATACGACTAACGGAAGACCTTCACGCCAGACCGCACGCTTTTCGCGCGTTGCCGCTTGGGTCTCAGTGGCGTCAGGCACGATCATGGAGCTGTACCTCGTCGTGGCCTTCTCTGCGGGTAGCGTGACTCGTGCTCGCGCCAGCTCTGCTGCGTTCCGTAGTGAGCCTTCGCGAGATCAGGTTGAGCAACTCTGGCTCGCTCTGGTGAATGAAGAAATGCCCGCCGGCCAGCACACTCATCGTGAAGTCGCTCAGGGTGTGTTCTCGCCAGGCTGAGAGCGCTTGGCTGTCGATGCGGTCGTCGTTGCCTCCGATCGCGTGAATGGCGCAGCTCAAGGCGCGGGTTGTTGGGCTGAGATAGGTCTCGGCAATCTCAAAATCGGCGCGCAGCACCGGGAGCACGAGCTCCATCAGCTCGGGGCTTTTTAGCGCGAGCTCGGGGGTACCGGCGAGCGTGCTCAGCTCGCTGCGCAATTCTGCGTCACTGAGGGTATGGCGGGAGGACTGGCGTTCTAAGGAGGGAGGCTGGGCGCCGGTGGCGAACAGCAAACGCGGTCCAGTGCGTCCTGTGCGCTCGAGCCGGTAGGCGCACTCGAACGCGACGAGCGCGCCGAGACTATGACCGAAGAAGGCAAACGGCTGCTGCGGAGGGAGGGGGAGGGACGCCAAGAGCGTCGTAACCAAAGCGTCCATGGAGCGCAGAAGCGGCTGCGCGCTGAGCCGGCCATGCCCCGGTAGTTCGACGGGGATCACGTGGATGAAGGGCGGCAGGTGGCGCTTCCAGCGCAGATACACGGATGCGCTTGCCCCGGCGTAGGGGAAGCAAAAAAGCTGAACCGTAGGGAACGAGTCCATGAACCTGGCTGTTATCTAAATGAGGGTGATATGCAAATTCAAATATCTGCGATCGCAGAAATTGTGCCGCGTTATCAGGCAATTGAACTTGCGGGTCTCGGCGTGCGCAATCTAAATGAGAATAAGTCTCGTTTGGTTCTTGCGGGTGGGCCGGCCGAGTGACAACACTGCTCGCACGGCAGCGTGGGCGCTCGGCCCAGAGGAGGAGAGAGATGAGTTGGGACGATCCAGAGACCATCTTCTTGGTCGTGAAGAACCACGAAGAGCAGTACTCCATTTGGCCCGAGTACAAGCAGGTTCCCGCAGGCTGGAGTGCTGTGGGCGTGCGCGGCAAGAAGCCTGAGTGCCTGGCGCATATCGAGCAAGTCTGGACGGACATGCGTCCACTCAGTTTGCGCGTGGAGCAGGAGAGGGATCGAGCCGCGGAGCGGAGCGAGGCTTGAGCTCTCTAGCGGGCGGCTCCCCGTTCGCGTGGAGTCCTTGGCGCGCGCGGGCGTTTGCGCCACCAGATCCAGACGCCGCTGATGCTCAACAACACGACGAGCAAGCCCAGGGCGCCGACGAATACGCGATAGGCGAAACCCCCGACGCGTAGCGCGCCAAAGTGAAGACCTATCAACCAGCTCGTCACTGTCCGACCCGCGTGCTCCCCGGTGGCGGCGTCGAAAAAGTGCAGCGTGCCCGTGTCGCCATCGAAGACGATGAGCGTCTCGGCGAGACGCTCGGAGATGTCGAGACTGCTCTCCACCGTGTAGCTGTATGAGCCGTGCTCGGCGTCGTAGTCCATGTAGTGTTCGCCGAAGATCTCAAAGCCGCGCTGTGAGGCCTCCTGCTGCATCAAACGTCGGGCGAGCTCCAGTGCCTCGGGATAGGCGAGCTTGGGGGGGGCTCTTGGTTCGTCGAAGTGCGGCAGTTCTTCCCAACGATCTTGAATGGGCCCGAAAATGCGGCCCATGACCGGTCGATAGACTTGCTCTCGCAGGTTGATGGCTACGGCCGACCAGGCGAAGATCAACAAGATCAGCCACAACCATAGTCCGCTGGCGCGGTGCCAACTGAAGATGAGCGAGAAGAGCTTCTTGGTTTTGAGCAACCAAGACGGGAGCCAGCGCGCAAGCCACGGGCGCTTTCCTTCCGTGCGCTGCAGGGGGGCTGGGAAGGTGAGGTAGGCGCCCACGAAACAATCGATGGCCCAAAGCAACGCGATGTAGCCGAAGATCAGCGTGCCTACTTCCTCGAGTCCCAGGGAAAAATGCAAGCGATAGATGAACGTGAGCAGGTTCTGCTTACCCTCACTGATATCGCCCCAAGTGCGCTGGCCCAGAATGTCGCCTGTATAGGGGTTGAGGAATACCTCGCGGCCATCGACCCAGTACATCACCGGCTTGTCTGGCTTCTGTTTGAGCACAAGCCAACGCGGCGGGGTTCCACCGGGAAGTTGCTCAGCCAGACGTTCACGCAAGACAAGCGGTGGCAGTGGCTCGGCCTCGGGATGCGGCCGCTGTACCTGATAAAATGTCGGATTCACCAGCGGATCGAGCTGATCGATGAACGCGATCGTCGTGCCGGTCAGTCCCGCCAGAATCAGGAACGCTGCGAGGAAGAGACCTGCGTAGCGATGCGCCAACAGGGCCACGCCGCGTACGGTCATTGGGGAAGAAGATCGCGGGTGGGTCGTCATCGGACTTGCTGCGGCCGGCCGCCGCGGGACGCGGTGCCATCAAGAAGCAGTTGTTGAAAATAGTATTCAACAACTGTGAATAGAGCTGCCTGGGACAGCTGTCAAGCGAACCCGGGATCTCGCGACTCGCTACGAAGCATGAAAGACGAGTAGACACAGGCTTCTTTGTAGACAAGATTCATTCTCATTTGTATCGCGCGAAGGCCCCCCTATGTCGATTCAAGCCGCCGTTTCTCGGCCGAAGTTGCAGGCTATCTCAGCAATCGCGAGCAGTGCGGGCGGCGGGGGCGCGCGCTGTCCGGCCTTCGACGGATTGCGCGGAGTTGGCATCACCGCAGTCGTCCTGCATCACCAGGGGGTCTCGGGATTCACCCACGCCTACATCTTTCTCGATCTGTTCTTCGTGTTGAGTGGCTTGCTGATAACGCACCTTTTGGCCCGCGAGTACGCCACGCACCGCCGAATTTCGTTTAAGGCATTCTGGCAGCGCCGTCTGCTGAGGATCACGCCGCTGTACGTGCTCTACGTCTCGATCTTGACGCTAGGCTATTGTCTCGGGGCTTTCGATTACGCGGGCGACGCCACGAACTACCTCGGTTTGTTGTGGATCTACGCGATCAATCTCAACCCCTCGCTCGAGGAAAAGCTAGGCTTTCAGGGCTGGGACATCAGCGGTTTTTTGTGGTCGCTCTCGCTCGAAGAGCAGTTTTACTTGGTGTGGCCATTCCTGTGCCTGTTGTTCCTGCGCCGCCCTCGGGTCGGTAAGGTGCTCTTGCCCTTGATGATCGCACTTCACTTGGTCGCGTTTCGCGCTGTCGAGACTCAACAAGGCGTGCTCATGCCTCCGTGGACGCGCGGCATGGGGATGACGATGGGCTCGACGGCTGCGCTCTTGCTCCACTGGTATCCGGATTTGCGTCGCTGGATACAGCGCAGCTGGGTGCAGCCCGTTTGCCTCGTGCTGATCTTGGGTGGGGTTGTGCCCTTGAGCTTCATGACGCCGGTTCCCGATGAGTACACGACCATCAAGAACTACGTCCCTCCGCTGCTATTTCCCCTGACGCTGTTGTGCATCTCTCTTTGGTACTACCGCGAGAGCGCCTTGAGTCGCTTCCTGAGTCGGCAGCCGTTTCTGTACCTCGGCCAGATCTCGTACGGCCTTTACATCTGGCACTCGCTGGCGTTTGCGCTGACGGGGCTCGTGGTACAGCTCGAGCCTGAGTACATGTATTACCCTGAGCTCGCGGCGGCCCTGCTGCTTGCGGTCCTGAGCTACACCTATTTCGAGCGCCCATTCTTGAGACTGAAAGACAAGCTGAGCGCCGCGCCGCGTAGGCCGCAGATACAGTCGGGCACGAAGGAAGGCGTCGTCGAGGGCCAAGCGCGCACGTCCACGGGGGCTGGCTTCGGCGCTGCAGGGGTTTCTGCCAGAGCCGATTCCGCTCGCCTCGACTGAAGGGCATCCGCCTATTCCAGCCAGGGATTGCGCAATGGCCCGACCACAGCTCCCAGCGTAGTCAGCGCGTCGATCTGACGTGACAGCACGTTGACGATGGAGTCGCCCTTGGGCGCGTGCTCACGTGAAAGTGCGTAGGCGCGTATGGCGAGCTCGGTGGCTCCGCGTTCGACCAGCAAGTTACCGAGCGTGAAAGCGGCCTGGTAGTCCTGCGGATAGATTTCGACGACCTCGCTCAGCAGGGCCTCGGCGCGCGCTGGATCCCGCTTACCTGGCGCCAGCGCTTCCCAAACCTTGCCAAGCCTTCGATCCGCGCGCAGCCAGGGGATCTGAAAACGCCCACGCAGCACTAGCAGGTTGCCGAAGCGTGCGATGGGTGTCGCCGCTCGGAACGCTGCGTAGTCGTACAGCGGACGTGGTCCGAGCCAGCGTGCGTTCACGAACACGGTTCCCTCCACGAACTCCGAGTCATCAAGATCCTCTTCGAGCTCGCGGAACTTCAGGCGGTACGCTTTCTTTTGGTTCTCGTACAGGTCGTAGAAGTCGTAGGCAGGTTCGTGGGTGTCGCGAATATGCGCGTCGTAATAGGCCGTCAGGTCCTTGACCCTTTGGCCATTTTCGAGGCCGTCATCTGCGAAATTTTGCCAGGCGTTGTCCTGCCCACCTGCGAGTTCGTTGTAGTATTCCCAGGGACGCATCACGGGCAGTGCAGAAAGGCACAAGGCCCCCGCTGCGCTGAGCACCAAGACCTGCTGCATCCGCTGCATCGTCGCAAACGCGCACAGGATGGAGAACGCGGCAAGCAGCGCCAGCGCAGGATAGAGCGGAAGCGCATGCCGAATGCCGGCATATCCCGAGTTGCCGCGCACGATGAACAACAGGTAGAAGGCAGCCCAAGCGACGAGCACCAGGCTCGGGGCGAACCAGTCATCCTTCGTGCCGCGCCGGATCCAGAAAAAGGCCCCAGTCAGGGTGAGCGCCCACATGCCAATCGGCAGTTTGGCGAGCAATACCGCGGGAAAGAAGTACCAGGGCGTGTTGCCGAACACGAGATGACCAAACACATACATCACATCCTGGCGCCCCTCGACGCCGGCTCGGATGATGTCTGCGAGACCCCAGAGGTAGGCGCGGGGGAGGGCTTTTAAATCGAGCGTCAGCTGGATGAGCGCGCGGTAACTTGCGGAGCGCAAGTCAGAGACTTTGTCGACCGTTGGGCGGTTGAATGTGGGGAGTGACGTGGCGATCGGACTTTCGTCGAAGCGAAAGCCGTAGAAGGCCCACAGCACGCCGTAGGCGCCCAGGCCCACAGCTAGGACGAAAAGAACGCGTCGCCCACGCTCGCGGCCGGGAAGCTGAGACTTCCTGAGTGCCGCGAGGAGCCCCAGGCCGAGCACGAACAGACCGACGGGGATGGCAGAATGCTTTGAAGCAAGCGCAAAGCCCAGTGCCAGGGACGCGAGCAGCAGGTCTAGGGGACGAAAGGAGCGGAACGCAGAGTAAGCCAGTACGACGGAAAGGGCCGAAAGCAGCGTAAGCGGTAGGTCCGTGAGCACCACGGGTAGATGGGCCGCTACGGTGGGATCAAGCAGCAAAAGTCCCACCACCAGCAAAGCCAGCGTTCCAGAAAATGCGCGCCTTAGCGCGAAGCCGAGTGCGAGCAGGATCGTTCCGTGGAAGGCCAGCATGGCCAGGCGAGAGCGGCTCTGCGCGGCGTCGGGGTCGTTGTCCAGGTAGAAGACGTCGTCGATGAACTCACGTTCACCAGCCTTGTCGTCCAGCGGATAAAAGGACTTCAGACGGAACGAGCTTTCAGGCAGGTTTACGCCGACCCACAGCTTCACCAGCGGTGGATGCTCCGGATTGAGTCGATAGTCTCCGGTGCGCGCGTAGGAAACCCCCGCCACGGTGTGCCAGGCCTCATCGATCTGGAGGCCGTCGTGGCGCGTTGCAATCCAGGAGCGTAGGAGGCCGGACAGAATGATGGTGACAAGCGCGAGGGCAAACCATGTTGGTTGTTCAGACCAGGGGCGCGACGGCTTGAAGCTCCTCAGGTCGTCCTGCTGACGATGGTGGCTCATGCCGGCGATGTGCATCGTCATTCTCCAAAGTGCAATTGAAAATCGTTCGCATTACGCTTGAAGGGGTGTACGGCACGTGCCAGCGTCTCGACCCTGCGGTGGCCCCGCAAGTAACCCTGGTGAGAGCCCATGGATCACGCTTTGTCTGCGCGGAGTGTCCCGTCTTTTGTTGAAACGACCCGTGAGCAGAGCCGCGCACGCGGCCTTGGACCCGTAACGCCGGGGGAGCTCTATTGCGCCCTGTTTCTCGAGGGCCAGGAACGCATGGGCTATCTTGGGCCGGCCTTCGAATTCGCACGGGATGCACTCGAGCGCGCGGAGGTTCCGCAGGTCTTCGCCGCATCCGACGTCGTGCCTATACAGCAGCTTGTCGATTGGGCCGTGGCGGACCTCGAGCCTTTGTCGGATCAGAACTTCGGTTCAAGCTGGCCGCGGCGTGTGGTGCGCGAGTTTGCGCCGACCGGACTCGCTGATGGGGCGTGGTTCGGAGCGGGGTTTTTAGCCCAGCACGCGGAGCGCGCCGATGCGCTCGGGCAGGCGCTGCGGACGCAAGTAAGGTGGCGGGCCTGTGCAGGTCCAGGGGCCGCATCCCATGCGCGGAATTACGCGGCCCTCTTGTCGAGTCTCGGTGTGCCCAGCCATGCGAGCTCCCGCTGGGATTTCGATGACACGCCTGCCTGCGCGGATATCTCGTACGAGCACGCCCTGTTGGGCCTGACGCTGGGCATGTGCTCCGCCGCCTTCGCGTGCGAGATTTTCGGCTTCAATCTGTGGATGGCTGCCGTCGGGCCGTGTCCGCTGCTCGCAGGCTTGCGTGAGGAGCTGGAGTTGCGGGGGGCCGCGATCGACTATCTCGAGCACGGTCGGCGCAGCTTGCTGCGCGAGCTGGCTGAAACTTCGTTGGAGGGCATTCTGGTCGACACGGAGACTGGTACGCGCGCTGTGCGCGGCTTCTTTGCGGCACATCACTCCTACCGGCGCTGGGAAGCTGCGATTCGGGGGGCCAATGTGCCCTACACGGCGAAGGACTTCGTGCTCGAGGGCGTCCGTCGCAAGGCGCGTTTCGCTATCGATCATCACCACGATGTTTCGCTCAAAGGGCACAATCTAGCCGAACTCTTGCGCGAAGGTGGCAGAGCACACGAGCTCCTCCTTGAACACTTGGCCGAGAGCGCGAGCTTGATTCGCAAGGGCGCTCCCGATCGCAGCCCCTTCATGATCCACACCCTTTCGCTTGACGGGCCCATGTTCGACGCCTTCACGGCTGAGGAGAAGAACGACCTGCGCGAGTGGATAGCGTCGCTCGGTCAGCCGCAGACTAGTAACAGACAAGCTCCTGCTCCGATCGGCCTGTCCGGCCGATACACAGCCATCGCGGACGATGCATCTCTCTCGGCACACTACGCGACACTTTACATGCGTGAGCTGAATTGTTGTGTGCGCGACCCAGAGCGACATCCGGGCGCGCGGCTGGAAGTGCGTGGTCGTTTGGAGCGCTTCTTCGCACAGCTTCCCGCGCTTCTCTCGGCGCAGGCGCAAGGCTCTGAGCAAGCGCCGCCTACCTATTCCACCCAGGGACTTGTCGAACTCGTCGCTTCGAATCGAGGCGTTTTGCCGGACATGTACCGCGAGCGCGCTTGGTTGCGAGGCACGCTGGACGTGAGCCGCGTCGACAGCGAGGAGTACGGCTACCTCCTCGCGCGCTATTTGCAGAGCGCCGATGGCGCTGGGAGCACACAGCTTGCGGAGAGCGCCTTGCAACTGAACGGTTGGACTTTCCTACGCGAGGGCTTGGCTGCCAATACGCGTGCCTTCTTGCCTGAGATCTTAGGCATCAACCTTGCCTTTGAGCCGTCTGCCGCTGAACCAGAGGAACACAGCAGCATACTGCACAGGCGCTGGGCGCTGAGTGCGGTGCAAGCCTTCATGGAGCGTGTGAAGGATGCTTGTCCCGGTGATGTGCCGCGGCAGTGGCAACGCGTGTGGTGGGCTCATCGCTTGGGCCAGATATTGGTCTTCGGAGGTGCCGCCGAGCCGCACGTCCAAGAGACGTTGGAGCGCGCGCTGACGCCCGCCACGCCGCAGCGAGCCCGCGACGAAGGCGCCTCTGTCTGAGCTGAGACCGTGCGCGTAAAACACCATATATGATTTGAATGAGAATCATTCTCGTTATATAGCTTCCGCCACTGCCAGCCTGCACGTGAGCTTGGGTTCAGGCTGGACTGTGCGGATGGTCGGCATGCGAACGAGAAAGAGAGGGCGCCATGAAGCTTGTCCATCTGCTGATGTACTCGGCACGTTGGTTGTTGCTCACGGCACTGCTGGCGAGCGCGGTCAATGGCCTTCTCGCATCACGCATTGTTTCGCTGATGAATCGGTCTCTCGACGCATCTGGAGACGAACAGCGCGCGCTAGGCGTCGAATTCTTTCTGTTGAGCCTTTTCGCACTGAGCTTTCGCTGGTTCTCGCTTGCCCAGTTCGTGCGCGCCAGCCAATCGACTCTGGCGCGCCTACGGCTCCACATCAGCCAGCGCATCATCCGCGCGTCCTATCGCGACATTGAGTCGAGAGGGCCTGCACGCTTGCTCGCAGTGCTCAGCGAGGACGTGGGAACAGTGGGCGAGTGCTTCATGGTCTTGCCTTGGCTGTTCGTGCACGGCGTGGTGATCGTGGGCTGCTTGGGCCACCTCTTGGTGCTGTCCTGGCAGGCTTTTTCTTTCATGTGCCTGTTGCTGGTGCTGGGCTCGCTCGGCTACATGGATGGTGCACGCAAAGCCCAGACGGGGTTGCGGCAGGCACGGCTCGAGGAAGACGCGCTGTTCGAGCATTTTCGATCGCTTTTCGCAGGGGCCAAGGAGCTCAAGCTTCATCAGGGACGTCGTGAGGCTTTTCTTGACGGTGCTCTCTCCGTCAGCGCAGAGCGTGTTCGCGCAGCACGCACGGCTGGGCTTCTCAGGCACACAGCTCTAGGCAATTGGCGAGTGTTCTTGTTGTTTGTCGTGGTGGGGGCGGTGCTGTTCGTGACAGGGCCCGCGCTCGGCTTGGGCGATGAGGTTCGGAGCGGCTACGCGCTTACGTTGCTGTACCTGATGGTGCCTGCGAACTCGGTACTCGAGGCTGCGCCCTCGCTGGGTCGCATGCATGTGGCCCTCGAGCGCATTGATGATTTGACTTCCGTACCGCAAGCAGAAGACGGCATGGGAAGCGCCACTCTGCCTGCCTTTCAAAGCATCTCACTGTCGCATGTGACCCATCAGTATCAGCGCGAGGACGAGGAGCGCTCCTTCACACTCGGACCCGTCCGGCTCGACCTGCGCGCGGGAGAGATCGTGTTCTTGGTAGGAGGAAATGGCAGCGGAAAGACGACGTTGGCCAAGTTAATCACCGGGCTCTATCAACCTGAGAGCGGGCAGGTTGGCTACAATGGCCGCCCGCTCACCGCCAGTGAACAGGATGCCTGCCGCGAATCCTTCTCGGCGGTGTTCTCAGACTTTCACCTATTCGAGCAGCTCGTCGAGCCTGCATCCACGCGAGGCATCGCAGATTCACGCCTGGATGTCAGCGCTCGAGGCCTTGCGTCTCGACGAGAAGGTCCGCGTTACGGGAGGCGCATTGTCGACAACCTCCCTCTCCAGCGGTCAGCGCAAGCGTCTCGCCCTCTTGATGGCATGGCTGGAAGACCGTCCGATCTACGTGTTCGATGAGTGGGCAGCAGACCAGGATCCTCCGTACAAGGAGATCTTCTACAGACAGATTTTGCCGGACCTAAGGCGTCGCGGAAAGGCGGTGCTGGTCATCACGCACGACGACAACTACTTCTCTCTGGCCGACCGCTGTCTCAAGCTCGAAGATGGTAAGTTGAGCGACTATCGCGCGCTGCCCATGCAGCGGCTAGTCGCTGAGGCAGCGTTTCAAATTCCCTCATCTGAATGGGCCGTGAGTGAGTCATGAAGCTGCTCCGGTATTTGCTCCTCGCTTCACGCAAGACGTTCCTTGCGGCCGTCATAAGTAGTCTGCTTGGGGGGCTCGGCTCGGCGCTCTTGGTCGCACAGATCAATCAGGCCCTGCAAGCATCCGGGAGCGAGGGTTGGCGCATTTTGCTCTTTGCGGGCTTGGTGCTGCTCGTTCCGTTCTTGCGCTGGTTTTCGCAGTCTCGCTTTGTGCAGCTGCAACAGTTTGCGCTCGCGCGCCTGCGCGTGCTCCTGAGTCGGCACATCGCTCACGCCCCCTTTGTGGAGATCGAACGGGAGACCACGCGCTTCACGGCGGTCTTGATCGAAGACGTGAGTACCGTCTCGGAGTTCTTTGTGGCGCTGCCGCGCTTTGTGATGCAGGGCGCCATCGTGCTCGGCTCGTTCTGCTATCTCGCATGGCTTTCCTGGCAAGCGCTGATGTTCGCGCTCTCGATGGTCGCTCTTGGCTCGCTGATTCACTTTTGGGCCGTGCGCCGGGCGAGCGCCCATCTCGAGCGGGCGCGACTCGAGGAAGACACTCTGTACGAGCAGTTTCGCACCTTGGTTTCTGCGGGTAAGGAGCTGAGGCTGAGCCGTGCGCGCCGTGACCACTTTTGGCACTGCGGGCTCGAACCGAGCGTAGAGCGCGTACGAGAGCACAATACTCGAGGCTTTCTGGCGTACGTCGGCGCAGGTAGTTTCGGGGCTTTCATGTTCTTCGCCGTGATAGGTGGAGTGATCTTTGGCCTCGGTTCGCTGCTCCATTTCGATCGCACTGTGCGCTCTGGCTACGCACTGGTGTTTCTCTACACGATGTTCCCATTAGAGGATTTGCTAGAGGCCGTGCCGGATCTGCTCCGCGTGCGCATTGCGCTCGCCCGAATTCGTGAAGTGTGCGGTCGCGATGTGATGCTGGGGCCACCTGAAGCCGCTGTGGTGTCGTCGGCTCCGCTTGCTTCGGTCGCTCTGGCGGAGGTCAGGCATCGCTACCAGCGTGACGCCGAGGATGGTGTGTTCGAACTGGGGCCGCTTACGCTTCGAGTCTCCGCCGGCGAAATCGTGTTCCTGATAGGGGGAAATGGCGGCGGAAAAACCACGCTCGCCAAGCTTTTCGTAGGGCTCTACGCGCCCGAGTCGGGAGATTGTCTGTTGAACGGACAGGTCGTCACGCAGCAGGAGCGAGAGGCCTATCGGCAGCATTTTTCCGCAATCTTTTCTGATTTTTACTTGTTTGATTCGACACTTGGGCTCTCCGCACTGCGCGTGAATGCGGAATCCCGCGCGCTCCTCCAGTTTTTGGGGCTCGAATCGAAGGTTGAGGTGCGCGACGGGGCATTTTCGACCACGGCGTTGTCGAGCGGGCAGCGCAAGCGACTCGCTTTGTTCGTGGCCTGCTTGGAGGACCGCCCGGTTTGTGTGTTCGATGAGTGGGCCGCCGACCAAGACCCCGCATACAAAGAGGTCTTCTACACGGTCATTCTCCCTGGCCTCAAAGCGCAGGGCAAAGCTGTGTTGGTGATCACGCACGATGACCGCTACTTCCACGTAGCCGATCGCTGCTTGAAGCTCGAATCCGGCCGGCTCAGCGCTGCGAGTCTTGTGGACTCGACGTGCTGTGACCCGACACAAAAGTTTGCACCCGAGGAAACGCTCCATGCGTGAGAAGCGAAATGCAGTGAACGAGCAGGCAGGTACGGACTTGGCTGCGCTCGGGGGGGCTGTCGAGGCGGAGCTGGAGCTCGCTACGGGCTCTGTGACAGCTTGTGCCGACGAGCTCGGGTTATGCGTATTCGTGGAGCTTTCGCCGCCTCTGCGCCGTCTGATTTCTGCCGACGCCGTCGTCGCAGTGGTGCAGGAAACTGCGCTTGCCCGCGGAGCTAGCAGGCCGCGCTGGGTTGTGCTCCTCGAGGTGGACCCTCTTGCGGAGGCGGAATCGAGTAGCAGGCGGGCAGCCTACGGGCGTCTCTTACGCACTGGTACGTTGGATGCCTTTGCGGTGTTCTGCGACGGTACGCAGGTCGTCGGGGAGGAGACATCACGCCAAGGCGTGACCGCCTTCGAGAGCGACACGGAGCGTACGCTCGCGGCCCTGTGGAGCGAGGTGCTTCGTATGCCGGTGGCAGACCGCGACGTCAGCTTCTTCGCGCTCGGCGGAAGCTCGCTCGCCGCAGCGCAGGTGGCGCTGCGCGTCCGGGAACGTTTGCATGTGGAGCTGCCTGCCGGGGCGCTTTTCGAGGCCTCCACCGTGCGAGCGCTGGCGGAGCTTGTCGAGCGTTTGCATCGCGAGGCTCCCCTGGCTGCGCTCGAACCGATAGCGCCTGTGGCGCGCGAGGGCAGTTTGCCGCTGTCGCCTGCCCAAGAGCGCATGCGCTTTCTCTGGGAGCTCGCCCCACAAAGCGCGGCCTACAACATCCACGGTGCCCTGCGCCTGCGCGGGCCCATCGTTGTGCACGCCCTGCGCGACGCGCTCACTTGGTTGGTGTCGCGGCATGAGGCGCTGCGCACTTGGTTCCCGACGCTGAACGGCCGCGCTGTGCAGCACATCGCGGCGGAGCATGCGCCATCACTTTCCTACCTCGATTTGCGTGATGTGCCCGTGGACGAGCGCGAGCGCGCACTCACTCTCCAGTTGTCGGTTCTGGCTGAGCGATCTTTTGATCTGGAGCACGGTCCGCTATTTCGCGCGTCCTTGATCGCGCTCGGCGCGGAAGAGCACGTCTTTTTCGTGGGCTTGCACCACAGCGTGGGTGATGGCGCATCGATGAACGTGCTCACGGCAGAGCTTGCGCACGCCTATTCGTGCTTGAGCACGGGTGCGGCTGTGGAGCTGCCAGGCTTGCCGGTACAGTATGCTGACTATGCGGAATGGCAACAGCGCCGGATCGAAGGGCCCGAAGGGCAGCGCCAACTTGCCTATTGGCAGAAGCAGTTGGGATCGGAGCAACCCGTCCTCGAGCTCCCGAGCGACCACCCAAGACCCGAGGCGCAGAGCTTTCGCGGCGCGCGCCTCTGCTTCTCGCTGCCTGCCGAGGTTGAGCATGCCGTGCGAGAGGCTGCCCGTGCCGAGGGTGTCAGCGTTTTCATGCTGCTCTTGTCTGCTTTTGAGGTGTTGCTGCACCGGTACACCGGGGCAGCAGACCTGCGGGTCGGTACGCCAGCGGAGAATCGCCTACGTCGGGAAGCTGAGGGTGTACTCGGCTGCTTCGTGAATACTCAGGTCTTGCGTGTCCAGGTGGATGGCTCGCTCAGCTATCGCGCGCTGCTGGCGCAGGTCAAGCGTGTGGTGGTGGAGGCACAAGCTCATCAGGATTTGCCGTTTGAACGTTTGGTGGAAGTGCTCGAGCCCACGCGCAGCGCCGCACACAACCCGCTGTTTCAGGTGATGTACAATCATCAACAGCGCGATCTGTCTGCGCTGGCGCGCTTTTCGGGCCTTGCTGCAGAGCTCGTAGAGCTTGCCAGTCACGTGGCCCGCTGCGACCTATCGTTGAACAGTGAAGTCGATGCGGCGGGGAAGCTGTCACTATCCTTCGTGTATGCCAGCGATCTGTTCGAGGCGAGCCGTATCGCGCGTATGGCAGCGCACTTCCAGGCGCTGCTGGCCGGGCTCCTCGCCGCGCCTGAAAGGCCTGTGAGCGAAATTGCGATGCTCGGAGAGGCGGAGCTCGAGGCACAGCGTGCCGCAGGGACTCCGGCGCCGCTCACGCTGCGCCAGGGCTTCGTGCATGAGTGGATTGCAGCGAGCGCACGCGAGCGGCCCGATGCGACGGCGCTGCGCTTCGGTGATTTGGTCTTGACCTACGCAGAGCTTGAGCGCCGTGTGAGCGCGCTGTCTGAAATGCTTTCAGCACGCGGTGCGGGGCCGGATCGGATCGTAGGCGTCTTGCTCGAGCGCTCGATAGAACAGGTGGTCGCCGTGTTGGGCGTGCTGCGCTCGGGGGCCGCGTACCTGGCGCTCGATCCCGAGTATCCGGAGCAGCGCCTTCAGTTGATGTTGTCCGAGGCGAATGCTTCGTTGCTGCTCAGCACGAACGCGCTTTGTGAGGGAACCGCGCTGGCCGCAGGGCGGCCTACACTGTTGATGGATGAGGAGGCTCATGACGAGCCGGCATCTCCATGGGTGCCTCTGCAGAGCGTAAAGGCAGAGCATCTCGCTTATGTGCTGTTTACTTCGGGCTCCACGGGGCGTCCGAAGGCTGTCGGCAACACGCACGGGGCGCTTGCGGCGCGCTTATCCTGGATGCAGCACGAGTACGCCCTCACCGCGTCGGAAACTCTGCTGCACAAGACCCCGCTCACGTTCGACGTCTCGGTGTGGGAGATCCTGTGGCCGCTCAGCGTGGGCGCTGAGTTGGTGATAGCGGGGCCCGGAGAACACCGCGATCCGCAGCGACTCGCGCGGCTGATAGCCGAGCATCAGGTCAGCACCATTCACTTCGTTCCGTCGCTCTTGCGTGAGTTCGTCGTGCAAGTTGAGGCGCGAGATTGCAAGAGCCTGCGGCGTCTTTTCTCCGGCGGCGAGGCCCTCTCGCGCGACCTGCAGCAGCGCGTGCAAAGCCTCTTTTCCGAGATCCGCCTCGACAATCGATACGGCCCCACAGAGGCGTTGATCAACGCTACGTACTGGAGTTGCCGTGGCGACGAACACGGTGTGGTGCCGATCGGGCGAGCCATTCCGGGCAGCACGTTCCGCGTTCTGGACGCGTTCATGCAGCTTGTGCCTACGGGATCCGTTGGCGAGCTCTACCTGGGCGGAGAGTGCCTGGCCCGTGGCTATGTGGGTCGACCAAGCTTGACCGCTGAGCGCTTCGTGCCCGACCCGCTGGGGACGGGCGTGCGACTCTACCGTACGGGAGACAGCGTCAAGCTGCGCGACGACGGTGTGCTCGAGTATCTGGGACGCAAGGACGCGCAGCTCAAGGTACGCGGAATTCGCGTGGAGACGGGCGAAATCGAGGCTGCTTTGCTCGCGCGCCGCGACGTTCGCTCGGCCGTTGTGGTGGCCAAAGGCGCGCCGGGCGGAGCGCGCTTGGTGGCCTACGTGGAGAGTGAAGGAACGCCCGAGCCAGAGCGGGTGCTCTCGGATTTGGCGCTCGAATTGCCGTCGCACCTCGTACCGTCACAGCTCGTCGTGATGGCCCGCTTGCCCCGCTTGCCAAGCGGAAAGCTGGATCTGGTGTCCTTGCCGGAGCCAACCTGGGCGGCGCGCTCCAGCGTGGCGCCGCGCGGCCCATACGAGGAAGGCGTGGCTGCCATCTGGAGTGAGGTGCTGGGCGTCGAGAGCCTGGGGGCGGGCGACGATTTCTTTGAGCTCGGTGGGCATTCGCTGCTGGCGACGCAGGTCGTGTCTCGCGTGCGCGCGCGCTTCGAGATGGAGCTCTCGCTGCGTGAACTGTTTGAAGCGCCTGTACTTGCGGCCTTTGCACGGCGCGTGCAGGAGCGACGAGAACAGACGACGACCAAGGGGGCAGCAGAGCGCCAGCAGCCCGAGCTGCTGCACGTTTCTCGCGTAGAGCCCACACGCCTCTCGTATCCGCAGGAACGCATGTGGTTTCTGTGGAGTCTCGACCCAAGTAGTGCCGCATACAACGTGGGTGGGGCTGTTCGTCTGCGCGGGGCGCTCGACGTGGCGACGCTCGAGCGTGCGCTCGTGGCGATGGTGGAGCGCCACGAGGCCCTGCGCACGCGCTTCCCACGCATCGGTGAGGTCCCAATGCAGGTCGTCTCGTCTGAGGCGCATTTACCGCTCGTGCGTCTGGATTTGCAGGAATGTCCGGAGGAGCAGCGTGAGCAGGAGCTTACACGAGTAGCGACTGAGGAGGCTGAACGTCCCTTCGACCTCGAGCAAGGTCCGGTGTTGCGGACCTCGTTGGTGAGCCTTGAGCCGCGCGACCACGTGCTCGTGATCACGCTGCATCACATCGTGGCAGAGGGCTGGGCGATGGACGTCTTCGCCCGAGAATGCGCCGCGCTGTACGAGGCATTTCTGGAGAGTAGGCCCTCGCCGCTCGCGCCTCTGCCGTTTCAGTACGTCGATTTTGCTGCCTGGCAGCGGAGCTGGCTCGATGCTGGCGAAGCCGAGCGTCAGCTGAGCTACTGGCGTGAGCGGCTCGGGACCGAGCACCCGCTTCTCGAGTTGCCGGCAGACAGGCCGCGCCCCGCCGTCCGTAGCTTTCGCGGGGACTATCATCGCTTTGTACTCGATCGCGATGTCACCCGCGAGGTACGCGCATTCGGTCTACGGCACGGTGCCACGCTGGCCATGACCGTGACGGCCGCGCTGATGGGATGGCTGCACCGCTACACGGGCGAACGCGACATCCGTATCGGTACGCCCATCGCAAACCGGGTGCGGCCTGAGTTTGAGGGGTTGATCGGCGCGTTCCTCAACACCCAAGTGCTGCGCTGCGAGGTCGGTGCGGAGCTGAGCTTTGTCGAGCTGATGCGCCGCGTGCGAGAGGCTTCACTCGACGCTCAGGCTCACCAGGACGTGCCGTTCCACCAGGTCGTGGAGGCGCTGCAGCCAGCGCGGAGCGCCGCGCATACACCGCTCTTTCAGGTCATGTGCAACGTGCAGAGCTGGCAGTTCCAAGCGCAGCGCACGCTGTCTGGGCTCGAGCTCTCCTTCATCGTCAACGATGCGCGCGCTGCGCAATTCGATCTCGCGTTCGATGTGTCGGAGGTGGACGGCCAGCTGGAGTGCGCCTTCTCCTATAGCGCCGACCTCTTTGACGCGTCTACGGCTGAGCGCATGGCGCAGCACTGGGTGCAGTTGCTGAAGGAAGCCTTGGCCAAGCCAGAGCAGCGCTTGGGAGAGCTGTGCATTCTGAACGCGTCTGAGGAGGCCGGAGTAGTCCTCGCATCTCGCGGCGCGCGCTTGTCGTTCCGCGAGGAGCCTGTGTCTTTGAGCTTCGAGCGTGTGGCAGCAGAAGCGTGGTGTCGTCGGGCCGTGGTGTTCGGTGATGAGACGCTGAGCTATGGCGAGCTGAACGAGCGCGCGAACCGGCTCGCGCATGGGTTGCGTGCGCGCGGGGTCGGGCGCGAGAGTCTGGTGGGTCTGTGCGTCGAGCGCTCGGTAGAGCTCGTGGTGGGCGTACTGGGTGTGCTGAAGGCGGGTGCGGGCTACGTTCCGCTCGAGCCTGAGTATCCCGCAGAACGCCTTTCGTACATGGTTTCAGATAGCGGCGTGTCGTTGGTGCTGACGCAGGAGCACCTGCTGAGCGGGCTGCCCGCGTGGGGTGTGGAGACGTTGTGCCTCGACCGCGACGCGGGAGAGCTGAGCGCGTTCAGCGGGTCAAATCCTGCGTGGGCGCGCAGCGTGTCCGATGTGGCGTACTGCATCTACACGTCTGGCTCGACCGGCGCTCCGAAGGGCGTACTGAACACGCACGCGGGGCTGCAGAGTCGGCTGTCATGGATGCAGCATGAGTTCGCGCTGAGTGCAGCGGATCGCGTGTTACAGAAGACGCCGCTGAGCTTTGATGTGTCTGTTGGCGAGCTTTTGTGGCCGCTGAGTGTTGGGGCTGAGCTGGTGCTGCTCGCGCCTGGTGCGCATCGCGACCCGAGCGAGCTGGGTGGAGCGATACGGGCGCACGACGTGACAGCGGTGGACTTCGTACCTTCGATGCTGCAGGCGTTCGTGTCTTCGGGGGAACTTGGGCGTTGTGAGAGCCTGCGTCTCGTGACGGTGGGTGGTGAGGCGCTGCCGCCTGAGGTGGCGCGGCAATTCCTGGCGACGGGTCATGGCGCGCGTCTGTACAACATGTACGGACCGACGGAAGCGTCTGTGGACGTGGCTTACCATCGGGTGGAGCGGGTTACCGATGAGCGCGGGATTGCGCTAGGTCGAGCGCAGGGCAACGTGGGCCTGCTGGTGTTGGATGGCGAGCTGCGTCCGTTGGCTCCAGGCGTGATAGGCGAGTTGTATGTGGAGGGTGTGGCGCTGGCGCGCGGCTACCGAGGGCGTGCAGGGCTGACCGCAGATCGGTTTGTGCCGAATCCGTTCTCGCAAGCAGGTGAACGGCTGTATCGGACCGGTGATTTGGGTCGGTATCGCCCGGACGGGTTGCTTGAGTTCTGTGGTCGCGTCGATGAGCAGGTGAAGCTGCATGGCTATCGCATCGAGCTGGGCGAAGTGGAGGCTGCGCTGGTCGGGCACGCGATGGTCTCCGAAGCCGCGGCACTGGTGCGTGAGACGGCGCAGGGCAAGCAGTTGGTAGCGTATGTCACGGCGGCATCCTCGGAACCGAACGAAGCAGAGCTTGAGCGTGTGCTCCGCGGCGCTCTGCGTGAGCGCTTACCGGAGTACATGGTGCCGTGGCGCATCGTGATGTTGAGTGAGCTTCCACGGCTTCCGAGCGGGAAGCTTGCGCGTCAGTCGCTGCCGATGCCAAGTGCGCGTGAGGCGCTGGCAGGCGTGGAGGCGGAGACAGCGCTCGAAGTGACGCTGAGCGTGATTTGGCGAGAGGTGTTGGGGCTTGAGCGGGTGGGGGTGGAGGACAACTTCTTCGAGCTTGGGGGCGACTCCATCCTCTCGCTTTCCGTGGTGAGTCGAGCGCGGGCGCAGGGCATCGAGCTCTCGCCGCGGCAGCTGTTTCAGCATCAGACCATCCGGGCGCTGGCCGCGGTGGCTAAGGAGGGGCGGAAGGCGGAAGGCGTAGGGCAGCTGCGCGAACAGCAACAAGCCTTCGCGCTCTCGGGACTGAACGCGTCTCAGCTCGCAACGATTCCCGGCGGGCTCGAGAATGTGGAGGACGTATATCCGCTCTCGCCGATGCAGGAGGGGATGCTGTTTCACACGCTGTTCGGCGCTGATGACAGCTACGTGAATCAGCTGCGCGTGAACATTCGCGGTCTCGATGCGGAGCGCTTCAAGGCCGCATGGCGGGCGGTGGTCGCTCGTCACGACATCCTGCGCACGGCGTTCGTCGAGGTGGAGGGGAGCAGCGGTATCGGGCGCCATCAGCTGGTGCGGTCCGCGGTGTCGGCGGAAGTGCGCATGGTCGATCTACGCAAAGGTTTGGACCCCGCTGCCGAGCTCGCGAGGCTTTGTCAGTCAGAGGTCGAGCGCGGCTTCACGCTCGAAGAGGCGCCACTCATGCGGCTGATCTTGGTTCACCTCGAGGAGGACCTCTACCAGTTCGTCTGGACGCATCACCATGTGCTCCTCGATGGCTGGAGTGCCTCGCAGTTGCTGGCAGAGGTGCTGCGGGCATATGCGGGCGAACGACTCGAAGGAAGGGCGAGTCGCTATCGCGACCACATCGCGTGGTTGCTGCGCCGAGACCGAGCCGCCGACGAAGCCTTCT
>CAZEWA010000067.1:0-22588 GCA_964515685.1 uncultured Polyangiales bacterium
ATGCGGCGCAGGAGCTTCTCGACGCCACGCGTCTGAGCCCCGACCGCGCCGATGACCGCCTGGGCGCGGGGCGGCAGCAACGTTGCGTAGATCTCGCCCTCTGGGAAGAGCCCGCGGATGAACTCCTTGTTGCGCTTGCTGAGGTGGTCGGCCTCGCTGTAACTGAGCCCGGTGAAGTGACGGCCCAAGGCCTCCCACAGGTGACTTGTCCCGTCGGGCTCGAGGGGCGGCAGAAGTTCGGCAAGAATCTCGTCTTGAAAGTCACTGCGTTGCTGCGCGATGAATAGGAAGCGCACGAACGAGATGAGGGTGCCAATCTTGTCGTGACTGCTGCGGTAGTCAGGCCGCACCACGAGGCCGCCTATTTCGGTAGGCCCGTCGTAGGAGTAGCGCGCGCAGAGCACTTGATGGACAAAGTGTCGCTCGAGCGTAGCGCTGTATTTCTCTTCGTGGTCGACGTCGAGATAGATGTACGGCTCACCGGGGCGCCCGAGCTGCGCGATGATCATCGACGTTCCGACCGCGAGATTCTTCTCGGTGTCGTGGAGAATGAACACGTATTCGCGGTCACAGGCTTTGGCTATGGCTCCGCTAAAGGAACGCTCCGAGATGTCCAAAAGCTGCGCTACCGCGTCGCGGTCGTTGGGGAGATTGACCGTGTTCAGAAAGCGCGCGAGCGCGAACAGATGTTCTTCGTCTTTCCGGCATGCTGCACGAATTTCGAAGCGAGCCATAGCACCTCTGATTGTGCCTCAGAATGCGCGCTCGCTGTCGATAAGGATGGTGACCGGCCCTTGCACCTCCGCATGTACGGTCATGTTGGCGCGGAATCGGCCGGTCGCCACCCGTAGGCCAAGCTCCCCGAGCGCCTTGCACACCTGTTCGTAGCGCTCACGCGCAGCGTCCGGGGAGGCGGCACGCTCGAAGCTCGGTCGGCGCCCTTGGCGAACGTCCCCATACAAGGTGAACTGCGAGACAACCAGCACCTCACCGCCGATGTCCTGCGCGCTGAGGTTCATCTTCTCATTGTCATCTTCGAAGATGCGCAGGGTTGCGATTTTTCGCGCCATCCACTGCACCGTGCCGTCTGTATCTTGCTTGCCGGCCCCGAGATACACGAGCAGCCCGCTTTCAATCGCCCCCGTCACTTCGCTTGCGACCTCGACTCGGGCCGGTCCCACTCTCTGCACAACTGCTCGCATGGCGCAACCTTGCCACGTCTTGGGGCGAGCTGTATGCACAGGCCATGACAGTGCCGGTGGTAGGTCTGACGGGGGGGATAGCGTCGGGCAAAAGCACGGTGGCTCGCCATTTTCGTGACCTGAACGTGCCTTCGATCGATGCCGACCAGCTTGCACGCGAAGTGGTCGCCAAGGGTAGCGATGGCCTCCGCGCAATCGTTGCAATCTTTGGTGAGGAGATGCTGCTCCCAGACGGGAGCTTGGACCGCAAGGCCATGGGGCAGCGCGTGTTCTCGGATGCGGCCGCGCGCGCACAGCTGAACGCGATTACCCATCCGCGAATCGCGTTGCTTGGTGCGGAACGCCTCCTCGCCCTCGGAACAGAAGGAGTACCCTACGTGCTGTACGAGGCGGCCCTCATCGTGGAGAACGGTTTGTACCGAACTATGCAGGCTCTAGTGGTTGTCTCCGCCGACGCAGAAACCCAGCGTAAGAGGCTGATTGAGCGCGACGGATTTACGCCCGACGAAGCCGAAGCACGCATCCTTTCGCAGGCGCCACTCGAGAAAAAACTCGAAGTTGCAGATTACGTAATCGACAACAGCGACGCCTCGCTGGAGACACTCGCTTCACGTGTACGGGCAGTGCACGATGCAATTCTTGGTCGACTCGGAGAAGCTTTCGCATGAGCCCTGGCAATGCATCGATGTCCAACCTGCTTTTAACAGGCTTTCCTAGCAACGAGCTGGCCTGTCGCGTGCTGGATGGCCTGCTGCAAGCCGAGCCGAACAGCCGCGTTACGTGCCTCGTTCCACCGAAGTTCCACGAGGCCGCCCACGCATGGCTTGAGGGGCGGGAAGCGCGCGTCGAGATTCTCGAAGGAGATGTGGCCGCGATAGATATGGGTCTGTCTGGCCCAGAATTTCGCGAGCTCGCAGCGCGAGTGCAGGTCATCCATCACTGCGCAGCCGTCACCTATTCGGGTGCACCGAGGACGATGGCCGAGCGCGTGAACGTGGGGGGCACTCACGAGGTCATCGAACTCGGGCAAGCCGCAAAGCACCTCGAACGCGTGGTGCACTGGTCCACCCTGTCGGCCACCGGCCCCAACCAGGATGTTTTGCGGGAAGCTTCTCTGCTTCCGCCAAGGTCGTCGCGCTTGATGGAAACGCGCTATCGCGCCGAAAAGCTCATGTTGCGGGCGCGCAAGGAGCTGCCTATCACGGTCCTGCGCCCTGCCCTGCTCGTCGGCGATAGGATTCAGGGCAGCTTGCGACGCATCGAGGGCCTGCATCTGCTGATCGCGAGCCTGCTGTCGCTTCCGCTTGAGCTACCTCTGCCAATCATCGGTGCTGCAGACAGCCCGTTTCACGCCATTCCTATCGATTTTGCCGTGGAAGCCGGGCTCACGCTGGCCCAGGCACGGGAGGCGGTGGGTCGCACATTCCACATCGTGGAGGCCGCTCCTCCAACCCTACGCGAAGTCTTCGATGGCCTGTGCTCGCTGCTCGACCGACCTCCTGCGGCTTTGGCACTGCCGAATGCTTTCACGCGCATGCTGCTGAACATGCCGGGCCTCGAACGAGCGATGCATGCCCAGCGCTCCATTGTGGAAGAGACAGGACGCGGCGCGGGGGCTGACGACCGCGAGGCGCGCCCGATCTTGGCCCGAGCTGGACTGCAGTGCCCCTCGCTGCTCGCCCATCTGCCGATGTTGGTGGAGTACGTGAGCGCGCGACGCGGGCAGGCGGGCCCGCGCTTTGCGTTTCCGAGCCTAGCCGGGCGTTAGCGCCTGCTGCGAGCGCTCACTTACCTGCCAGCGTCATCGCGCTCACGCGCAACGTGGGCGAAGCGACCGAGGTCTTGAGGTCGAGGTCGCTGCCGACTGCGTCGATGCGCTTGAGCAGTTGGTCCAGATTGAGCGAGATGGTGACCTCGGAAACCGGAAAGGCAATCTCACCATTTTCGATCCAGAAGCCGGAAGCTCCTCGACTGAAGTCGCCCGTCACGGCGTTGAAACCAAAACCCATCATGCTGGTGACCAGTAGGCCGCGTTGGGTCGAGCGCAGGATGTCTTGGTAACTTTGGGTGCCCGCGAGGATGTGGAAGTTGCTACCCGAAATACCGACGCCGCCCGAGCTGCCGCGCGACGCATTGCCCGTACTCGGTCGATCGAGCTTCTTGCCGGAGTAGGTATCGAGTTGGTAGCCGAGCAGCTTGCCCTTCTCGATAACGACATTGCGCCGCGCGAGTAGGCCTTCGCCGTCGTAGCTGCGCGAACCCGGACCGCGCGGAATGAGCGGGTCGTCAATCACTGTGATGAGCTCGCTTGCAACCTGTGTATCGATGCGGTCGAGCAGATAGGTGGAGCGACGCCAGACGGCACCGCCGTTTACGCAGCTCGCGATAAGCCCAAGGATCGAGCGGGCAGAGTCCGTATCGAAGATGACCGGGCACTCTTGGGATTCCACCTTCCGGGCGCCTAGCTTCTGCAGCGTGCGCTTGGCAGCTTCGCGCCCCACGGCCTCTTCGTTCTCGAGCTCAGAAAGGTGCCTGCGCGCGGACCAATAGTAGCCGCTGCGCTTCTTGCCTCCTTCGTCGTCGATGACGGGGTTCACCACGACCGAGGCGGAGGTGCCGCGCGATGCGCCCGAAAAACCGCCGCTCGTGACGAGTGCGGAACCACCTGAGATGCGCGTGAACGTGGCGCCGTCGGTGTTCGTCACACGGGGATCGAAGTCGAGCGCTGCACGCTCGGCAAGACGTGCCCTGCGCACAGCCTCCGCGGCATCTACGAGGTCGACCTGGGGGTCAAACAAGTCGAGGTCGACGTGCTGACTGCGCGTCGACAGCAGGCTCGCATCGGGTGGCCCCGCCGACGGATCGGGCTGGCTCAACTGCGCGAGTTCGAGCGCGTCTTCCACCAAACGCGCGAGGCCCTGCGGCGTGAGGTCACTCGTGTATGTCACGGCAACTTTCTGGCCGAGCATCACGCGCAATCCCACCGACGACGAAGCAGCCTCCTCGACCAGCTCGGGCTCACCGAGCCGAACTTTCGCGGACAGATGGGCACCCGCCTGGACGACGCACTCGGCGACGGTGGCGCCTTGTTTTTGGGCTCGGGCGACCACGTCGCTTCCGAGATTGAGCATGCGATCAAGATCAAGACTCACAGCTGTGTCCCTCCCACCGTCACTGCGCTGATCTTGAGCGTGGGGCATCCGACCCCAACCGGCACGCTTTGACCATCTTTTCCGCACGTCCAGATGCCATCTGAGGTCTGCATGTCATTGCCGAGCATGACCACCTTGCGCATGACCTCTGGGCCGTTACCGATGAGGTTCACTCCCTTCAAGGGGGCCGTGATCTTGCCGTCCTCAATCAGGTAGCCCTCGGTCAGGGAGAACACGAAATCTCCGTTCGAGATGTCGACCTGGCCGCCACCAAAGCGCGCTGCATACACGCCGCGCTTTACGCTCTGGATGATCTCGTTCGGGTCAGTTTGCCCCGCGAGCAACAAGGTGTTGGTCATGCGCGGCATGGGATGGGATTTGAAGCTCTCGCGTCGCCCATTGCCGGTGGCCCCCATGCGAAAAAAATCCGCCGAGTGCCGGTCGTGCATGTAGCCGCGTAGAATGCCGCGCTCGATGAGCACTGTGCGCTCAGGCACATTGCCTTCATCGTCTACGTTGACCGCGCCACGCGAATTCGCGAGCGTGGCGTCGTCCACCACCGTGCACAGCTCGCTCGCGACCTGCTGCCCAACTTGGTCTGTGTAATTGCTGGTGCGCTTGCGGTTGAAGTCCGCCTCGAGGCCGTGACCGACAGCCTCGTGGAGCAAGATGCCGCTGTCACCTGGCGCGAGCACGACTTCCATCTCGCCCGCGGGGGCTTCCCGCGCATCGAGCATGGTGAGGGCTTGGCGTACCGCCTCATCCGCGTGCCACTCGGGGGAGCGACCGTCGAAGTAGTCGAGACCGATGCGGCCACCGCCACCTGAACCGCCCGACTCGCGCCGGCCTGCGGATTCGACGATCACCCGCACGCCGAAGCGCAACAACGGCTGGCTATCAAACGCCAACTTGCCGTCGGATGTGGCCACGAGAATCTCGCGAATCTCTTCGCTCAACGAAGCATCGACGCGAACGACGCGGCTGTCTGCTGCACGCGCACGCTTGTCGGCACGCTCGAGTAGGGCACGCTTGTCGAGGCCGGGCACATCGAGGCTGAGCAAGGGCACCTGGTAACGGGAAGCCACCGGGGGCGCTGCAAACACCGGAGCGACTTGCTTTTGGGCTCCCGCGGCGATGTTGGCCGCCGTGCGGGCTGCGCGGGCCATGGCCTCGTATTCGAGGCTCTCGACGTAGGCGTAACCTGTGGCATCGCCCTTCACGACCCGAACACCAAGCCCGAGCGTGACGGCGCGGCTTGCGGACTTGAGAATCCCTTCGTCGTAGCTGTAGCTTCCGGAGGCGCAGTACTCGAAAAAGAGGTCCGCGTAGGTCCCTCCGCGACTGAGCGCTATCTCGAGTAGCTTGCGCGCGATTTCGTGGTCGATAGGTTGGCTTCCACCCGGCGCAAAAGGCGCCGCATATCGCGTGCTCATGGAAGCACTCTAACGCGCTCCTTTGGCTATCACCACGGCGCTGTTGGGAAAAAGGACACAAGCTCCGATTCCCCACCTTGGCAGACGTCGGCGCCTTCCCAGCGCGGACTTCTGGCAGGACACTTGCCGTTCGGGGGCAAAATAGGCTTTCCTCCTGCTGGGAGGAACGCCGTGAAAGACACTCAAGATGCGATGCTTCGTTCGTTGGTCGCCGTCGCCTGGGCCGATGGACATTTCGCCGACGAAGAGAGCGAAGTCGTGGAGGCCATGATCTCCACCTTCTCGCTGAGCGAAAACGATGCCGCGAAAGTGCGGGAATACGCCAAGACCCCTCGCACGCTGGACGATGTTCCGGTCACAGAGCTGTCCGAGGAGGACCGGCGAACGTTGCTACAGCATGCGGTCATCCTCAGCTATATCGATGGCGGGCAAAGCGAAGGCGAGCTCGACCTCATCGACGATCTGGTAGATCGCCTCGGCGTCCCCGAAAAGGAAGCGGATGCGCTGATTGCCGAAGCGAATGAACGCGCCAAGAATCTGCTCGACATCTTGGAGGACTGAGCTTGCGCGAAGCGTCGAACATCCCATCCCTGCTTCTTTTGGATGCGGGCAATACCTTGGTTTTTTTGGACCATGCCGCGCTGTCTGAGGCCGCATTGCGCATTGATCTCAGGGTTTCGCCCGAAGCGTTGAGAGCCGCCGAACCCAAGGCCAAGCGGCGCTACGAGGGCGCCATGCAGCGCGGAGTCTCGCACGAGGCCGGCTGGGACCTCCACATGCAGGCCATCTACGAAATTGCAGGTCTATCCGAAGAAGAGGCTTCGCACGCCGCAAAGGTCGCCAGACAAGAGCACGATGTGTTCAACCTGTGGCGCAAGGTCCCAAGTGACCTAAGGGGAGCGCTCACGCGGGCAAAGGACGCGGGTATTCGCCTGGGTGTGGTGTCGAACTCCGAGGGACAACTCGACGCCCTGTTTGAGCGTGTCGGCCTGACTGACTACTTCGAGCACGTGATCGACTCCGCACTCGAAGGCGTGCGAAAACCCGATCCGGAAATCTTTCTGCGCGCACTCACGCGCTTCGGCGTGCCAGCGCGTGAAGCCATGTACGCCGGGGACATTCCTCAAGTCGATGTCGACGGTGCGCGGGGCGTGTCGATGGATGCTGTGCTCATCGACTCGCTCGATCACTATCCCGATTATCGCGAGGCACCGCGGTTTCGTTCAGTCGCAGAGCTCGTTGCGTCCTTTCCGCTCCCATGAGGCTTGCTTTCGCGCTGTCGTTCGCCCTTGCGGCTTGCGTGGGAGGCTCGCTTGGCCCCGGCAAGCAGGAGGACGTGCACGCGCTCGCCGAAGGTTTTCGTTACGAAGTGCAGATAAGCGACGATTTGCGGACGCTCGACGCCACGCTCTGCTTTGACGGGCCCACTCCCAAGGTATTGCGGGCAGGAAAGAGCGAGGCCTCAAGCCGGCTACGCTACGTGCGCTGGCTGTCCCCAGGGCCCATTCGCCGTCTGTCGGTGGAGCGCGGACGCGTGCAACTCGACCCCTCCCGACACAACGGCTGCATCGCTTATGGGGTGGATCTAGCGGATGGCGGAAGCCTGGGCGCTGTGGTGAAGCACATCGGATCGAGCTTACTCGCGAGTCCCAACGCATGGTTGCTGCGCCCCGAACAGTACACAAAAGATGCTCGCGTGGAGCTCAGCTTCAGGCGCAAACAAGGCCAAGAGCTCTCGCTCCCCTGGACCAAGGGACCACAAAACGAAGACTCATACCAGCTGGACACGAGCACTTTTCGCTTCGACTCCCACGCAGCCTTTGGACAACTGCGCAAAGTAGAAGGAAAGCACGCAGGCGTGGCGTTTGAAGTCGTTGTGCTCGGAAACGCGCTCGCACTCGACGCAACCGAGATAGCAACCTGGATGCGAGGGGCTATCGACATGGCACAGCATGGGCCCGGCGGTTTTCCGAAAGCTCGCCTCCACGTGCTCGTGGTTCCGAGTGACAGTACAAGCGAGGCTGTGTCCTTTGGCTCCGTCACGCGCGGCGGTACGGGCTCAGTGCTTTTGTTTGTGGGCCGCGCTGCCACGCTCTCAAGCCTGCAGCGCGACTGGGTGCTGCCGCATGAGCTGAGTCACCTGTTTCTCCCATTTTTGCCGAAGGTGCACGCTTGGTTCAACGAGGGAGCCGCAACCTATTACCAAGAGATTTTGCGCGCGCGTGCCAAAGTTCTCACGGAACGCGAGGCTCTCGCTAACCTCGCTCAATCCATGCGCAGCGCCGCACGCGAAGGGCACGGACGCACGCTACGCGAGGAAAGCGCGCGGATGTTTGAGTCCCACGCCTTTCGCACGGTGTATTGGGGCGGCGCCGCCTTCTTCCTCATGGCGGACGTAGCCCTACGCAGCGAGCCCCAGGGCGCACACTCCCTCGACAGCGTTCTCCAGAAACTTCGCGAAAACCACGCAGGAATACCGGATTTCTCGGACATAGATGCCCTACTCCAACAGCTGGACGAGATCGCGGGCGTGAGCGTGTTCGTGCCGCTGGCGACGAGCTGCTTGGCGCAACCTTTTCCTGACGTGGAGCACACATTACAACGGCTCGGTATGGCACTCGGCGAAAGCTCCGACGAAGATTTCAGCAGCGCGGAGCTAGCGCACATCAGAAGCGCCCTATTCGGCGAGCAGAGCTCTCCACAGTAAGAAGTTCTGTGCGCACTAGCCTCTGAGCGCTGCGAGCACCGTGTCGGCCACGCGTGCTCGTTGTGCGTGCGTGAGCTCGGACGAGACCGGTATCGCCAGCACCTCGGCTGTGGCGCGCTCGGTCTCAGGCATGTCGCCGAACTTACCTCCGAGCTGTTCGAAGCAGGCCTGCAGATGCAGGCCGAGCGGATAGTAGACCTCACAACTGATGCCCGTCGCCAACAGGGCCGCGCGCAACGAATCGCGCTTCGAGCTGCAGAGCACATACTGATTGTAGACGTGGCCCGCATGCACTTCGTCGGGAGTGCGCAACAACGACCCAAGCTGCGCTTCTTTAAAGCGCGCGTTGTAGTAGGCCGCATTCTCACGCCTACGCGCAGTGTACGAATGAAGGGCAGGTAGCTTTTCTCGCAACAGCGCTGCCTGCAGGGCATCCAGCCGGAAATTACCGCCGATCTCGCGGTGGAAGTACTTGGGTTGGGCACCGTGCGCCCGCAGCATGCGCGCACGCGCAGCCAGGTCCTCACGCTGCGTCGTCAGCAAGCCCCCGTCGCCAAAGCCGCCGAGATTCTTGGAAGGGAAGAACGAAAAACAGCCAAAACTGCCCAGCGTGCCGACCGCGCGACCGTCCCAGGTAGCGCCGAGTGCCTGCGCGGCATCTTCGATGATGGGCAGGCCGTGCTGCTCCGCCAGCGCCGTAAGCGCGCTCATCTCAGCCGCCTGTCCAAACAGGTGAACCGGCAGAATCGCCTTCGTTTTAGGGTTGATGGCGTGCGCGACTTGTTTCGGATCGATCAGGAACGTGCCGGGTTCGATGTCGACGAACACAGGACGTGCGCCTACGCGCGCGATGCATCCCGCGGTGGCAAAGAACGAAAACGGCGTGGTTATCACTTCGTCGCCCGGACCGATGTCGAGTGCCATCAAGGCGAGCAAGAGTGCATCCGTGCCGCTCGAAACGCCGACGGCGTGCTCAAAGCCGAACTGCTCGCAAAGCGAACGCTCGAGCGCCTCGACCTCCGGCCCCAAGATAAAATGCCCCGAGTCCATCACGCGCTCAAACGCCGCCCGCAGAGCGGGTCTCAGCGACGCATTTTGCGCGTTTACGTCGATGAGCGGAATGGGTGCATCCTCCGCGTCCCATGCTGGCTTGAGCGGAACGCACGTGCCTCCCTCGAGCGTGTAGCCCTCACCGCAAGCTGAGCAGCGGTGCTCTCCGCTCGCATCAAGCTTTGCGAGCCTCTCGCCGCACGCACACATCCAAGCCGTCTGGCGCGCAGGCGTACCCATCACGAGTGCAAAAGCTTTTACATCGCGCGTCACGGTGGCATTCGCCGCCACAAACGCGTATGCGCCGATGTCGTGACCACACACCACGGTCGCGTTGGCTCCGATGCTGGCACCGCGACCCACGTGCGTGCGACGAAACGCGTGCTTTCGCTCGACCGCCGCGCGCGGATTGACGACATTGGTGAACACGGCGCTCGGCCCAAGGAACACCTCGTCCTCGACTTCGACCCCCTCGTACAGCGAGACGTTGTTCTGGACCTTGACCCGCGCGCCGATGCGTACGCCTTTGCCGACGAACACGTTTTGCCCGAGACTCGTGCCCGCCCCGAGCTTTGCGCCCTCGGAGACATGCACGAAGTGCCAAATTCGCACCCCGGCCCCAAGCTCCACGTTCTGGTCGACCACCGCTGTTTCATGCACAAACGCTTCGGACATCGTCGCGCAGCGTATCGCGAGAGCGTAGGTCAGCGCACCATGCGGCGGCATTCGGCGACGAATTTACCCCCGGAAAGAGCTGCGCACTTGGCATAGGCCGCACGCGCAGATGCCGCGTCGCCCAGGCCGGTGTAGGCGGCGCCGAGCACGATCCAGCCCTCAGAGTTGCCCGGATCAGCCCGCACGGCCTCCCGAGCGCGGTCGCGCGCCTGCGGGTTTTTCCCTTGGTTCAGGTACAGCATCGCCAGGCCGCTCAGGGCTTCAGAGCCCGTGGGATGAATCGTAAGCGCCTGCTGGTAACTCGATTCCGCCGACTTTCGAACCCCTTGCTTGCGAGCGCGCTCGAGCAAGGTCTTGTAGCCCTCGGCATCGGATTCAGTGACGGTTCGAGCGGGATTCGCCTCCGCCACGGGCAGGGGCTCGAAGGCGGCCTCTGGATCCTCCGCTGACGCGGATCCCTCTGTCTTCGCTGAATTTTTCTGTTCCCCTACCGGACTCGGGTCAGTCGACCCTTGTTCAGACGGCGCCTGCGCCGATGCAAGGCTCGCACCCAGCGAAGGGGAAGCTGCGACCTCGGGAGGCGAAGCTCGCAGCATGTCAGGGCTCGGTATCGCGAGAGGGACGGCAGGTAGGTCCGCCGGTGTTGGCATCAGCACTTTGCTGTAGAACAGGAAGCCACCGATCGCGATGCTACCCAGAACCAACACGCCCAGCGTTCCCAGCTGTCCGCGCTTTCGCTGACGTTGGGTGGCCGCGTCTGCCTCGACCGGCTCGAGGTCGTGCCATTGCGGCAATATGGGGGTGCGGGGTGGCTCGGAGAAAAAGCGCTCCTCATTCACATCGGCATCCGCCTCAGCGTCCCGGGCAGTTACGGCGCCCGCCTTTGCCGGTGTGGCTTGAGCGGTTGCGGGCTGGCTCGGCTTGGCCGCGCTCTGCTCGCGCTTCTGCTTGCGCTTCTGCTTTTTGGAAAGCGCAGACGGAGCGCTTTCGGCACGCGCCGTCGGCAAGGCAATGACATTGCTGGCGGCGAGCTGCGGCTGAGGCGCACGCGGTCGCTCCGAAGACACTCTCTCTGCTTGGGTCCGCTTCGCCGCTCTAGCCATCCCGTCGCCCCCATCCTCCCCAGGCGCCGCTTCGCCTGGGTCTGTCTGTAGGTCGCGAACTTCGGATTCAGTTTTGAGGTTTTCCTCCGTAGTCGGCGCCGGCGACGAGGGTTCGGCCTCGGCGGACGTCGCCGCAGGCGACAGCACAGGCACGCCCGTGGGCACCGAGATGCGCTTGAGCTTGACCGCAGCGAGCGGCATGCCCACTGCCTCTTTTACCCCAGCCTGAACGTCCGACACGCTCTCTTGGGCATGGTTCCCGACGGCGACGGCCTGCCGCGGAACCTCCCCGTGCACGGGCACGGACTGCAGCGGCGCGAACTCCATGGGCTCCCCGGATTCTCGGGGCGCTTGGACAGCCCCCTCAGCCGATGCCGCTGCCATGCCGGGGCTGGAAGCTGCCCCTCCCGTAACGGGCAGCAAGGCTTCCGCATCCGCCTCGGACATCGGCTCCTGGAGCGCGCCTATCAACAGATCTTGGGCGTCAGTGTCCTCAGGCGCGGGCGTCTCACGCACCAACAAGAAGCCCTCAAAATAGAGCTTGTTGATGGAGTTGAGGGTAGCGAGGTCGTCGCCGACACTCTCCTCGAGCACCCACGCCAGCGTGCGACGCCCGTCGAACAGGCGCAGCACTTCATTGATCTCGTCCGGTATCTCTGACAGCCGGTGCGAGAGCTCATCGTGATTGACCTCGAACACCGTTTGAAGCGAGGGCAACTGCTCCTGCAAGCGGCTCCACTCGTCGAGCCTGCGCATGCCCTCCATGAGCAAGCCCTGGGTCGATATTCCGAGCTTGTCCTCGCGCTTCACCTCGCGGAAATCGAGCTCGAACTCCCCTTCGTTCCACAACAAAAAGCGGTAAATTGCCGCTTCGGCAGAGAGATCGCCGAGCTCGGCATCCAGTACGCGCCCGTCCTGGAAGTACACGAAACCGCTTTTGTCGTGCAGTGTCAGGTGCAACGTGCCGGACTTTCGACTCACGTCGATGGTCTGAAGCAGATCCACAAGGCCCATATCCGACAGGGCCCCCGAGAAGCGCGTCTTGGAGGTGCGGCTCAGCCCCTCCCGCTCCTTGCGCTGCATCACAAGATTGACGCGTGTGAGGATCTCCCGGATGTACACGGGCTTGGTGAGGTAGTCCTCGACCCCCAGTTCGAGCCCCCGCATCCGACTCTCGACGCTCGGATCGCTCGACAGGAACATCAGCGGAATTTCCGCCCACTTCGGGCGCGCCTTGAGTGCCGCGACGAGCGCAAAGCCGTCCTTCCCGGGCAAACGTGTGTCCGAGAGGATCATGTCGGGCTCGGTCAGCTCGGTGAGTTCTAGGGCACCATCGACGTCTCCAGACGTAGTTACGCTATAGCCAGCCTTACGGAGACTGACCTCAAGAACCCGCAAACTCCGTGGGTCCGAATCAACAAGCAGAAGATTTCGCTTAGCCACCCTGCCGCAACGAGTGTGCTGACCGGGTGACACAAGTGTCAACCCCTTCGGCCGCGAAGCATTGACCTTGTGACGCGGTGTCGTCTATGGTCCGGGCGGAATTCCGGAAAAGGGGATCGTGAATCATGATGAGCCGACGCACGCTGGGGACCTTGCGCGCAGGAAGTCTTACAGCGGCTTTCTTCTCGGTGTTTTGTGTCGCCTGTGAGGGCGATGGGCAGATGGCCATCACGGGCCTAAATCCACGCACAGGCCACGTCGCGGGCGAACAAAAGATCGAGATTCAGGGCAAACACTTCCGCTCGGATATCGGATACACCGTCTACTTCGGCAACGCCAAGGCCAAGAACGTGACCATCCGCGGCACCGAGTCCCTGGTAGTAACCTCTCCCAGCGGCGAGAAGGGCATCACAGATGTCACCGTGCGCGCCGACGACGGCAACGCCTTCCTGCTGAAGCAGGCCTTCACCTACGAAGAGGGCGGCAAGGCGGTAAGCGCCGGCCCGAACGGCGAGCCCCAAGAAAAAACCTCGCTCGCGTTCTGAGCCCGGCTCTCACTCCCAAGGGTCTAGGACCTCGGTGTTCCGGGGCCTTGCGCTGCGGGGAGCTGCAGGCTTTGGCTGCGGCGCGACAGGTTTCGGGGCCTCCACCACGGGCGAACTCGCAGGCTTGGCTCGGGCGACGGGCAGCGCGGGTTTGGGCCGAAGCTGCTGCCTGAGCTCAGTCGGTGAGTCGGCGGCAATGTGCACGGCTTCCGTGATGTAGCCCTCGAGCCGCAGTTCAAGCTGGCGGGTGCCACTCGTAGGGCGTGGGAACTGCGCAGGCGTATAGCCTAAAATCGCGCCGTCAATCACCAAGGCTGCACCGCTCGGGTAGCTGACCACCCGGATCGCCTCGGCGTCGGGGCCAGGGCGAACCGGCCCAGGCTGCGCAGCGCTAGCGCCTTGCGATGAGGACCCAGCTTCTGGCGGGCGCCCCACAACAGGCGCAACCACGGGCGGAACAGCGCGCGCCACGTTCTCGCGCTCGCTGCGCAAGATCGCATACACGACGCCGCCCAAGATGAGCGCGCCAATCGCCACACCGACCCCCACCCAGCGCCAAGGCGGCCCTGGCTTGGGCGACACGCGACTGCGCCGCTCGAGGTTCATCTCGCTGCGAGTCCTCGGCTCCAGCGCGTCGGCCAGTGCCTCCTTGTTGCGCATGTGAGGCGTGACCTTCACCGAGCCGCCTCCGACGACTTCATCGAGGTCGACGGTGAGCTCGTCCATCGATTGGTAGCGATGCTCGGGCTTCTTCTCGAGCGCACGCAGCGTGATTTGCTCGATAGCGCCCAAAAGTTTGCTCGCGCCAGGCACATTCATCGGCGCGGGCTTCTCGAACATATGCTTGGTGAGCACGCCCATGAAGGTGTCCGCGTCGAACGGAACCCTGCCTGTGAACATCTCGTACATAATTACGCCGAGCGCGTAGATGTCCGTGCGCGCATCGACACTTTGCCCAGCGGCTTGCTCGGGCGACATGTAGTGGGGCGTGCCGAAGACCATGCCGGTCTGCGTCAGCTTGTTGGATGCGCCGCCCACCTTGGCGATGCCGAAGTCGAGCACCTTCACGTAGGTGGATTGCTCACCCCGTGTGATGACGTGAATGTTGTCTGGTTTGAGATCGCGATGAACGATGCCGCGCAGGTGCGCCGCCCCCAGCGCGCTGCAGATCTGCCGAATGATGGAGACCGCATCCGCCATGGGAATGGCCCCGCCGCGCTCGACCAGGGCCTTGAGGGGGCGCCCATCGAGGTACTCCATGACGAAGTACACCGTGCCGTCGGGCAGCCGCCCGAAGTCACTGATGTCGATGATATTTTCGTGGCCGATGGAGGTCGCTGCCTGGGCTTCTTGGATGAAGCGCCGCACGACGTCGGGGTCCTTGGCCATCTCGCCGCGCAGAACTTTAAGCGCCAAGGTTTTGTTGAGCGAGACATGGAGCGCCTTGTAGACGACCCCCATACCGCCCTCGCCTATCTGCTCGTCGATGCGATAGCGGCCATCGACCACCGTGCCTATCAGGGCATCGCGCGCCGGAGCTGCCCCAGGCAACACCTCGGTCGATGCGCCGTCCTCAGGACAAAAGCGCTCGTGTTCGTATCGGGTTCCGCAGCGAGGACAGAAACGCATGATGTTCCGACGCCCAATTTCTCCGGTCAAAAACCACAGGCCGTCATGGCGGAGCAACTCCTCGGGAACCCGCGAACCTTCGACGACACCTAAGAGCCAGGGCCTCACTCGGCCCGAGGCGGCGAGAATAGCAGTGAAAGCGTTGGATCGCGCTCTTATGCGTGGGATCTTGTGTTGGCTGGCCTTCGTACCCCGACTGAGCCAGGCCGACGCACATCCACCCCCTCGCGCCTCCATCGCGGTCGATGACGGCGCGGAGCTGAGCATCATCGAGACCACCGAGCAGGGAGAAGATCCGCTGGGTATTGATGTCGCGACAGGCTCGGGCCTCGACGAAGCGGCTCGAACGCTCACGCCGCAGCCCCCGCAGCCCCTCCCCACGGCCCAGCAGGGCATGACCCTGAGCTCCCTCAGCCAGGTGCGCGAGGAGGCCCATGCTGTGCACGTCGAATTCGCGCAGGGCCTGGCCCACGTACGCGCACTCGTCACGCTCGTGTCAGCGGCCAAGCACCGCACGGAGGTCAGCTATCGGTTGGCCCTGCCACGCGGGGCAGTCGTGGTCTCCGTGGCGGTCTGCCAGGGCAGCGACAGCGGCAGCAAACCGTGCCTGAGAGCTTCACCTCGACGTGAGTCAGGTGCCGCAGACGCCTACGCCGCATGGCGACAGGCTGCGCCCACAGAAAAAGCTCAAACGAAGGTCGATGCCGGTGCCGCGCTCTATGCCGAGGTACTGCGCGAGCCCAAGAACGATGCGCTGGCCTTGCGGTATGCGTCGCTGGCTGCCGGCGAACGGGCGACCCTCGACGTGCGCTACGTGGTGGAGGCCAAGCTGCAGGGGGGCCAGGTATTTCTGCAGCTTCCCGCGCGTGGTGAGGACCCTAATCTCGCGCAAAATGCACATTTCCAAGTGCGCACCGCAGGACTTACGCACGCCTACCCGGCCGAGTTCGCGCACGATGCCATGCGCCCCCTCACGCTGAACGCAAGCCTGCCCTTGGCGCTGCCTGCGCGTGAGAGCACCGTCCGTGCGCGCTGCGGCAGCGAGCTCTGCTCCCGACGCCATGTGGCTGCGGGGGCGCTTCCCTATTCGTCACGCCCGACCTGGCTCTGGATCGACGCCTCGCCCTCGATGGAAGGGCCTGCGCGAGGCCGTGTCGACGCCGTGCTCGCAGCGCTTTTGTCGGCCCTGCCTGGGGAAACGCCTATCACCGCCTACGCGTTTGCAGCACGCGCGCAGCGCCTTGGGCAGTTTCGCGCCGATGTAGCGGAGCTCAGTCAACTGAGTGACGCCACGCTGCTCGACCTCGATGCCTCGACCCAGCCTTCTCACGTGGTCGCGGAGACAGAAGCGCTGATCGCCCGTGAAAAACCGCGCATTTTTATTCTGACCGACGGCGACATCGACCCAACCCCAACCGAACGCCGCGCGCTCCAGCGTGCCGCCGAGCGTGGCGCTGATCTCTGGATATTGGCGCTGGGCTCGCGCACACCTGCAGCGCTGTTTCCGAAGCAGCGCACGCTGTTTGTGTCTAATGCCGCCGACCGCGCGCTCGCTCAAGGCGACCTCAGCGAGCTGCGCGCCGCGCTCAACGCGCCCCTCGGCCGAGAGCTACGCACCGATGGCCTGCGCGCGGGCGAGCAGCAAGTCGTCGAGACACCAGCGCGGCGTGCATACACGCTTCACGCAGACAGCCCGTGGCTTGCTTTTTGGCTCGCGCGCGACACGGAACCGCCCCCGACGTGGCTCGCACTCGATGGACCTCAGGCAGGCGAGCCCATCATCCAGGCGATTCCCTACGTCGCCGCGCAGCAAGCTTCCGAGGGCGCTCCCCAGCACACCGGCATGCCCGCAGAAAGCGTGCTCGAGATGCTGCGCACACAGCTTGTCCCCAAGGCCCGCGCCTGCTTGCGAGCCGACCGGCGTGGTCGTGCGGACTACTCGGTTTCGCTCACGTTTATGGCATTTTTTCGAGCGCGCGAGATCTCGGAGATGGGCATTGAGGGCAACCTGCCTGAGGCCCTCCGAACCTGCCTGAGCGCGCTGTTGCCGCGCCTGCGCGTGCCCGCGTTTTCGGGAGGCGTGCGCATCCGCTATCCTATCCACACCGACCGTGCGCCCCTGCCTCCCGTGATCGAGCTGACGCCCGAGCTACGCGACACCGTGCAACGCGTCATCGAGACCCCGATCTCGCGTAAGTGACGAGTTTCTCGCCCGTGTGAGCGCGGCTCCGTACTAAACTCAGAACCTGCATGTCGATCCTGGAGCTGCTGACCGCGCTCACCGAAAAGATGGCGCTGCTGGCAGCCGCTGCGGTGTTTGCAGTGCTGTTTCCGCCACTGCGCAAGCGCTTGCTCGGTCAGGCCGGCGAGAGCCGCGACAAGGCCTTCGGCATGTTGTTTGGTACGGCGCTCAGTGTGTGGGGTGCGACCCTGGGCTTCGAAGTACGCGGCGAACACATCAACGTGCGCGCCATCGGCGTACTCGTTGCCGCCATCCTCGGCGGGCGTAAGGCGGGCGCCATTGCGGGTCTGTGCAGCGGCATTTTCATGGCAAGCCGCGTCGACGATCAAACCGCTCCCTGGGTCCTGCTCGCCTCCACGGTCGACGGCGTCGTTGCCGGCGTCATCGCCACCCGCAGACCCCAGGCCTTTCGCGGCCATCGTGTGTTCTTCACGGCCATCGGTGTGCAGGTCTTCCATCTGGCCATCGTCGGCTTTGGCCTGGTGCTCGTGGGCCACGCGGGGCGCTACCTGCCCGCCTGGCCGGCGCACTTGATCAAGCTGCTGGTCAATGCTGCTGGCGTGACTTTGTTCGTGGAAATTTCGCGCCTCGTGGTGCAGCGCGAAGAGTCCGCGGTGGCCTTGGTCGAAGCCCGAGCCGCCGCCGATCAAGCCGCCCTAGAGTCCCTCAGAAGGCGCCTCGAACCGCACTTTTTGTTCAACTCGCTCAACGTGCTGCGCGCGACCATCCGCATCGACCCCATGCGTGCACGCGAGCTCGTGAGCCACCTGGCCGACCTCTACCGCTACCTGCTCTCCCATCCAGGCGACGCGCCGCTGCGCGCAGAGGTCAACCACGCCCGCTCGTACCTCGAGATCGAGGCCGCGCGTTTGGGCGACGATCGCCTCAACGTAGAGGTCGACCTGGAGCCCGGCGTCGAAAACCGCTTGGTGCCTGCACTGCTGCTGCAACCCCTCGTAGAAAACGCCGTGAAGCACGGCATCGGCAAGCGCACCGGACGCGGCACGGTGAGCATCCGTAGCCGCATGGATGTGGGCGACCTGCTGATCGAAATCGAAGACGCGAGCGAGGGCCCTGTGCGGTCCGTGCGGCCCCTGGATGGCTCGCACAGCATGAGCCAGTACGACGAAGACGATCGCCCTGGAACCGGGATAGCCCTCAAGACGTTGCGGCAGCGGCTCACCCACGTGTACGGTCGGCATGCACGACTCACCCTGGACCCCACGGAACATGGCATGATCGCCACGGTGCGTTTGCCGGAACAACCAGCCCACAGAGCAGAGGCGGCTCTATGAACGACGTCCTGCGCGCGATTATCGTCGACGACGAACCCCTGGCCCGGGATGAGCTCGCATTCATGCTGGGCGAGCTCTCAGATGTCGAGGTGGTAGGCCAGGCCGGAGATGCCCACGAGGCGCTCAAGGTCGCCGAACGTGAGGACCCCGATGTGGCGTTCGTAGACCTGCGTATGCCGGGTCCGGACGGCATCGCGCTCGCGGAGGCCCTCAAACGCCGGCATCCCCGCATCCAAGTCATCGTGGTGACAGCCTACGACGACGCCGCGCTGCGCGCTTTTGAGGCTCAAGTACTCGACTACGTGCTCAAGCCAGCTCGCTTAGATCGCGTGCGCACTGCCGTGGCGCGGGCCCAGGCAGCGAAAGCGCCCCGTGAAGCGGCTCCGGGATCGCCCGCCCGGGAGGCCCCCTTCGAGCGCCTCGCTGTGCGCAGGGGCGGAGTGTATGTGGTGCTCGAAGTGGCCGACGTGATCTATTTCGAGATGAAAGACGAGCTCGTCTGGGCGGTCACCGCAAGCGACCGTTTAGCGCTCGATTTGACCATGACCAACCTCGAACAACGCCTGTCTGAGACGGAGTTTTTCCGGTCCCACCGGGGCGCCATGGTGCGGGTCGACAAGATACGCGCGATGGAGCCAGCCGGGGCCGGTACCTACGAACTCGTACTCGATCATCCAGATTCTCCACGCGTTCCACTAGCCCGAGAGCGGGCTCGCCTGCTAAAGGAGCGCATTCCCTTTGCAGGATAACCCAGGGATCAAACTAGCCCCGCCTTGACGGGCCGGGGGGGTGCCTTCATATTCGCCCGCCCAGAGACTCAAGCAGAGAGCATTTCGATGGCGATTGCAGCAGAACGTAAGACGGACTTGATCAGCAAGTTCCGCGCGCATGAGACCGACACCGGGTCTCCCGAGGTCCAGATCGCCCTGTTGACCGAGCGAATCGTGCACCTCACCGAGCACTTCAAGACGCACGGCAAGGATCACCACTCCCGCCGCGGCCTCCTTCAAATGGTTAGCCGCCGTCGTGGATTGCTCGACTACCTGATGCGCTCGGATTTCCCGCGCTACAGGAAGGTCATCAAGGAACTCGGCATCCGTAAGTGATGCGGGCAGGACTATCCGGGGGCGTTTCGACGAACCTCGGGTGTCCTAAGACCGCAGCGGAGAGCGCCAGGCGTTTTTACCTGGCGAATTTGTAGAAGCCGAGCCGGGGGCTCGGTATTGTTAGGGTGTCGGACATGGTGTTCGGCATCTAAAAGGCTGCTCCCCCGTGGGGAAGCGGCCGGGATGCCCAAATGTGGGTGTCCGAGATGGGTCGGGCAGCAAAAAGAACTGCTCTCCCGTCGCCAGGCGGCCAACTGAGGCCAGGTGGCTGCCGGAACGCTGCGTCCTATGGGTGCGGTGTTCACGTAAGCGCCACTTCAAACTCGGGGTGGCGTGTGAAGCACGGTCGCTGAGTCCATGCCGCGGCTCTTCGATCTTCGCTCCGAGAGCTTGAGCCATTTTTGCTCGAGCCCTCGGAAGGAAGACCGAGCCCGTAGCCCCCAGCGCTCCGTGTGTTGTCCCGGCCCCTACGTGGGCCCGAGGAGCGCTGAATGATCATCAGAGAGAAGGTTCGGATCGGCGACCAGGTCGTCACGTTGGAGACCGGACGGGTCGCAAAGCAAGCAGGCGGATCGGTTATCGTCCGCGCAGGCGACACCATGGTCCTAGTCACGGTGTGCGGAACGCAGGAGCCCAAGCCTGGGCAAAGCTTTTTCCCCCTCAGCGTCGATTACCAAGAGAAGACCTATGCCGCGGGCAAGATCCCGGGTGGCTTCTTCAAGCGCGAAGGCAAGCTGCGCGACTACGAGGTGCTGACTTCGCGCCTCATCGACCGCCCCTGTCGCCCCCTATTCCCAGAAGGCTACCTGAACGAGGTTCAGATCGTCGCCACGGTCATGTCGTTCGACCAGGTGAACCCACCTGACACCCTGGCCATGCTCGGCGCCTCAGCCGCCCTGCACATCAGCCCGATTCCGTGGAGCGGCCCCATCGCCGGGGTGCGCGTAGCGCGCGTCCAGGGCGAATTCATCGCCAACCCCACCTTCCAGCAGATGGCAGAGAGCGACTGCGAGCTGCTTGTGGCCGCTTCACGTGACGCCATCGTCATGGTCGAAGGCGAAGCCGACGAGATGTCCGAGGAGGACTTGATCGAAGCGCTTCTGTTCGGCCACAACGCCGTCCAGGACTCGCTCGACCTCATCGATCGCATGCGGGAAGCCGTTGGCAAGAGCAAGTGGGCTTTCGAGGTCGGTGGCCCTGCGCAGTACGTGAAGGACCGCGTCCGGCAGTCCGCTTACCGCGCCGTCCGCGAAGCGTGCAACATCGCTGAAAAGCATGTCCGCTCCGATCGCATCAAGCAGATCAAGAAGGACACGGTCGGTCTTCTCGCCCAGGATTTCCCGGGCGAAGAGAGCAGCATCAAGGAAGCTTTCGAAGACCTTCGCTACAACACCATGCGCGCGCAGGTGTTGGACGAAGGCCGTCGTCTCGATGGTCGCGATACGCGCACCGTGCGCCCCATCAGCATCGAGCTCGGCATCCTGCCGCGCACGCACGGCTCGTCGCTGTTTACGCGCGGCGAGACGCAGGCCATCGTCACCACCACGCTCGGCACGACACGTGATTCCCAGCGTCTCGACACGCTGCGTGGCGATGAGCACAAGCATTTCATGCTGCACTACAACTTCCCGCCCTACTCGGTCGGCGAAGTGAAGCCCATGCGCGGCCCCGGTCGTCGCGAAGTGGGTCACGGCAACTTGGCCGAGCGCGCCATCGCGAAGATCCTTCCCAGCAAGGAAGAGTTCCCCTACGCCCTGCGCATTGTCTCGGAAATCACCGAGTCCAACGGCTCCTCCTCGATGGCTTCGGTTTGCGGCGGCGCACTCGCGCTGATGGATGCCGGCGTGCCGATCAAGGCGCCTGTGGCCGGTGTGGCGATGGGCCTCATCAAGGAAGGCGACCGCTACGCAGTCCTCACCGACATCCTCGGCGACGAGGATGCGCTCGGCGACATGGACTTCAAGGTTTGCGGCACCGAAAAGGGTGTCACGGCCATCCAGATGGACATCAAGATCGACGGTTTGAGCCGCGACATCCTGGAGCGTGCACTGCACCAGGCACGTGAAGCGCGCTTGCACATCCTCGACAAGATGGTCCGCTCCATCGAAGTTCCGCGCGAAGAACTCTCGCAGTACGCGCCGCGCATCACGCAGATCCGCGTCAAGCCTGACCAGGTCCGCACCATCATCGGCCCCGGCGGCAAGATGATCCGCGCCATCGTCGACCAGACCGGCGCCAGCATCGACGTAGCCGACGACGGCACGGTGAGCGTGGCTTCGGCCGACAGCACGGCAGTGGCGAAGGCACTCGAGATCATCAAGAGCCTGACCACCGAGCCGGAAATCGGCGAGGTCTACCAGGGCACCGTCAAGCGCATCGAGCCCTACGGAGCGTTCATCGAGATCCTCCCGGGCAAGGATGGCTTGTGCCACATCAGCGATCTCGACTTCAGCCACGTGAACAGCGTCGAGGACTTCTTGAGCCTCGGTGCCAAGGTGGCGGTCAAGGTCACGAACATCGACCGCGACGGCCGCATCCGCCTGTCGCGCAAGGACGCGCTGCCTGAGGCAGCGGGTCGTGCGCCGGCGGTGGCTGACGAAGGTCGCGCCAAGCGCTTCGACCGCGAAGAGCGCAAGCCCCGCGACCTCGACCGCGAAGAGCGCAAGCCCCGCGACCTCGACCGCGACGAGCGCCCCGCGTTCAAGTCGCGCGAGGAGCGCGGGGAGCGCCCTGCATTCAAGGCGCGCGAGGAGCGCGAAGAGCGCAAGCCCCGCGACCTCGACCGCGAAGAGCGCCCCGCATTCAAGGCGCGCGAAGAGCGCGAGGAACGCAAGCCGCGCTTCGAGCGCGAGGAACGCCCCGCATTCAAGGCTCGCGAGGAGCGCGAAGAGCGCAAACCGCGTGACTTCGACCGTGATGAGCGTCCCGCCTTCAAGGCGCGTGAAGAGCGCGAGGAGCGCAAGCCGCGCTTCGAGCGCGAAGAACGCCCCGCTTTCAAGGCCCGCG
>CAZEWA010000067.1:22688-24167 GCA_964515685.1 uncultured Polyangiales bacterium
GAGGAGCGCAAGCCGCGCTTCGAGCGCGAAGAACGCCCCGCTTTCAAGGCCCGCGAGGAGCGCGAAGAGCGCAAGCCCCGCGACCTCGACCGCGACGAGCGCCCCGCTTTCAAGGCGCGCGAAGAGCGTGAGGAGCGCAAGCCGCGCTTCGAGCGCGAAGAACGCCCCGCTTTCAAGGCCCGCGAGGAGCGCGAAGAGCGCAAGCCGCGTGACTTCGACCGCGACGAGCGCCCCTCGTTCAAGCGCGACCTCGACAAGGAGAAGCCTGTCTCGCGTGAGCGCGAAGAGGCTCCCCGCCGCGAGCGCGCTGGCCGCAGTGACGACCGCTTCGAGCGCTCGGCTGCCAAGCCGGTCGACCTCGACCGTGACCTCGAACGTCGCGATCGCGTCCCGGCTCGGGCGCGCGACCTCGACGAGGAGCGCCCGGCACGCGGACGTGACTTCGAGCGCCCCGCACGCACGCGTGACCTGGACCGTGAGGAACGTGCACCCGCACGTAGCCGCGACCTGGACCGCGACGTGCGCAGCCCACGCGCACGCGATCTCGACGAGCCCGTGCGTGGTGGCCGCGACCTCGAGCGCAAGCCGCGCCTGCGCGACGAGGACGCCCCGCTGCCCCGTGGCCGCGAGGAGCGCCCGGCACGTGGCCGTGACCTGGACGAAGAGCGTCCTGCCCGCGCCGCACGCCCGGCACGTGACGACGACCGCTTCGAAGCGCGCAGCCCGCGCGGCGAAGCACGTCCTGCCCGTCGCGCGCCCTCCGATGTCCCGCCCGCACCCGCACGTCGCGGCAACGTGGACGACGACCTCGACGTAGCCGTGGCTTCGGACCGCGACGACCGCACCGAGCGTGAGCGTCCCTCGCGTATGCGCACCCGCGCTCGCAACCGTGAGCGCGTCCGCGAAGCCGACCGCGAGCGCGGCCGCTGAACATGGCGGGTCCCGTGCTCAAAGTGCTCAAGCTGCGAAGTAGTGCGGTTCTCCCGCACTACGCGACGGCGGGCGCCGCGGGACTCGACTTGAGTGCAGATCTAGACGCCCCTGTGGTTCTCGAGCCACGGGGGCGTGCCCGCATTCCCACGGGCCTCGTCATCGCACTGCCACCGGGCCACGAAGGTCAGGTGCGGCCGCGTTCGGGGCTCGCGGCCCGTCACGGCGTGACGGTGCTCAACGCACCCGGAACCATCGACGAAGACTATCGCGGTGAGCTGCAGGTGCTGCTGGTGAACCTGGGCGACGCGCCCGTGACCATCCAGCCCGGCGATCGCATCGCGCAGCTGGTGGTCGCGCCGGTGACGCAAGCCGCCGTGCAGCTCTGCTCCGACGAGAGCGAGCTCGGCGACACGCCGCGCGCCCAGGGCGGCTTCGGCAGCACCGGGCGCTGAGGGCCCAACGCCCCCAACGACAAAACGCGCGCTGGCGATCACTCGCCGGCACGCGTTTCTATTGGTCGCTGTGTGGGCCGTTAGGAACGCCTTG
>CAZEWA010000068.1:0-24154 GCA_964515685.1 uncultured Polyangiales bacterium
TCGGAATTTTGCTGTGCCTGGCGGAACTGAAGAGTCGTCATTACACGCGTCTGTTGCAGGAAGATGGCTGGGCCGAGTGGGCCACGTTCAGCGCCTTTGCTCTGGCTGCCTTTTTCGGTATTCGCGCAGCCAAAATTCCTAGCGGCGACAAGCTGTCGCGGGTTTCCGCCTTGCTGCTTGGGCTCTTCTGCGTCTTCGTGGCGGGCGAAGAAATCTCCTGGGGCCAGCGCCTGCTCGGCTTTCGTCCGCCGAACTTTTTCCTCGAGCAGAACTACCAGCAGGAAGCCAATCTGCACAACCTGCTCAAGGATATTTTAGACACGCGCTTCATGGTCATGGCCATCGCCCTGAGCTTCGGCGTTGTGGCCCCGTTCCTCGCGCACGTGACACGTTATCCACGCGCACTCGCTGCAGATCTCAGTCTCTTGCCCTGGTTTACGGCCGTCGCTTGGCTCGAGTTCAGCTACCCCTACGAGCTCGTGGGTGAGTTTGCAGAGCTTGTTTTGGGCCTGCTGTTTCTGATCGAAATGCTCATGCGCGAGCAAAGCCTGCGTGCACCTGAGCAGGCTCAAAAAGCCCGCTATTCGCTGCCCATCCGCACCACACTCGCGCAAGGCGCAGCGCTTGCCAGCGCGATAGTCATCATGCCGCTCACCGATGCCATGCTGCTGTGGAATCGCGAAGCCTACACGCTCGCAGCGCGCGAAGATCTCGCCACACTCAGAGACCGCCTGGGCCAAGATGGTCTTGTAAACAACAAACTCTTGCGCAAAAAACGCATTCACAAGCGCGTCTACACCTCGGTGCGCGCTGGCTATTTGGACCTCGACCCGAAGCGCCACTACCTCGACCCGTGGAACAATCCCTATTGGCTCATCTATCAGCGCGATGCCTCGGGCAACGCGTCTGGCACGGCCATGCTCTACTCGTTTGGTCCCAATCGTCGGCGTGACTTGCCGCTCGCCGAAGCAGAGAACGGCGACTTCTCTGAGTTCGACAGCACGCTCTCCGTGGGCGACGACATCCTAGTGGTAGTCAAGCTCACAAGCCCAGCGCAAGCCGCCCGTTGATGGCAGCACAGCCAGGGTCGTGTTAGTCACGAACCCGTGTCGCTTTGCGAGGATGCCGCGCTGCACCAAAGACGATGGCTTGGCTGCTTGCTCAGCGCACTAATTTGGGCAGCTCCTGGACTTGGGCACGCCGCAGACGCTTCCATCGCCCTCGATTGGGTGGATAACACCGGCCGCTGCCCTCCGCCGGCCGACCGAGAGCGGGAAATTGCGCGTCTTTTAGGCCCAAGCTACACCCCGGAAGCAGCCGCGGCCTTGCATGTGGAGGTGAGCGAGCATGCGTCGAATGCCTTCAACCTGGCGCTCCGCTACCGGGACGAAGCCGTGGAGAGCGCACGTCATGTGCAGTTTGCATCCTGCAAAGAAGTTCAGGAAGCAGGCATTCTGCTGAGCGCCATGGCGTTGCATGACGACGCGTCCCAGCCCGCTTCCTTCGCGCCTCAGCACGCGGAGGACGCGCCTAGAGAGCCTGCAGCGCCACAAGCCGGCGAACTCGCACCGAACAACGCGCCCCGAGACCGTTCCTCGTATTGGCATGCCGTGCGCGACTCAGCCCGCGTTGAACTGGAAGCCCTGCTCGACGTGCAATCGCTTCCCAAAGCCGCTCTCGGCCCCTCACTGGGGGCTTCGCTGCGCGCGTACGAGCGTGTCCGCATCGGCATTTTCGTGCGCTACTTGCCGAAAAAATCCGCGACAAGCGAGCTGCCTCCGCAAACCCACGCCAGCGCCGATTTGATTTCGACCGGATTGGATGCTCGCTTCGAGCTTACCTATCGCTCGCTCGACTTTGGTCCCGTGGTCGAGCTCGAACTCGGCGCCCTGCGCGCGCACGCAAAAGGCACGACTGCATCCGGCGGCCGTACGATGTGGGCCAGCGTAGGGGCAGGCATGGCCGGCGCACTGCTTGTCCACCCGCGCATCGCGCTGACCAGCAAGGCCCTGCTGATCCTGCCCTTGCTCCGCCCTCAGCTCGCTTTGGACGACACCTCGGCTTTTTACACCACGGCCAAGGCCGGCTTCCGGCTTTTTATCGGGGTAAGCTGCGCTTTAGGTCCCACGGACTAAGCGGCCTTCGGCCATTCTATCCTCGTGACGGCAACCTTGCGCGAACGACCCGCGGCGCCCGCTCCAAGTGAGCCAGGGCCAGGCGCAGGTCTTTGCGACTTCGAGGCCCTGTACCGCGCACACTTCAACTTCGTCTGGCGTACCCTGCGCCGCCTGGGCGTCTCCGAGGCCGCACTCGACGACGCGGCCCAGGAAGTCTTCGTGGTGGTCCATCGCCGCCTCGCGGACTTCGTGCCCGAGAGCTCCCCCAAAGCCTGGCTCTATGCCATCGCACAACGCGTCGCGAGCGACCAACGCAGAACGGTGCGGCGCAAAGGTAACCTGCTGCCCTTGCACGACGACATGGTGGCCCGCGACAAGACGCCGCTCGATGCCGCCATCCAGAGCCAAGCCAACGACCTCGTCCTCGATTTCCTGGAGACGCTCGACCCCGCGCGTCGCTCGGTTTTCATTCTCGTAGAGCTCGAGCAGATGTCTGCCCCAGAAGTCGCCGAAGCGTCCAGCGAGAATCTCAACACCATCTACTACCGCATTGCTTCCGCCCGTAAGGCCTTCGCTGCCTATGCGGAAAAGCACGTAGGTCACGTTTCGGAGCCCAAGCCATGAACGACCTTCCTCCCCATTTGCGCTCTCTTTTGGACGCGGCACAAAAAGCTCACGAGCCAAGCGAGCACGATCGCGAGCGCGTATTTCGGGCACTGTCGGTGACGCTGGGCGGAGCGGGCTTGTCCGCTGTCGCCACCGCGCTCACGAGCGGTGCGGCACACGCGAGTGGAGCTTATGCGCGCTTAGAAGCGCCTGCATCGACGAGCCCGAGTCTGGGCGCAAGCCTGAGCCCGAGCGCGCCGCTGGCCACGTCGGCAGCAAGTGTGGGCCTCGGCACCAAGGCCCTACTCGCAGTGGCGATCGCGGTGGGGAGCGCGAGCCTTTGGCCCCTGATGTCTGCGCCTCCCGCTGCACACCCCACGCCCGCCGTGCATGCAGGCAGTGGAAGCCTGGATGCCCCAGCGTCCACTTCAACGGAGGTTGCCGCATCGGGTGCTGCACCCAGCGCGCGCGGCGTGCAGGAAGGAAGCGACACCCGCAACATGCTGGGCGCAGCTCAAGCGGATGGCACGCAGCATCGAGCATCGGATGCCGCACTTTCAGCGCAAGACGCGCGGCCTTCGCCTGGCTCTACGACAGAGCTACGGCCTGTGGAGGCAATCGAACTCGACCTCCCCACAAGCGTAGCCACACCCCGCATGCGCACGGCGCGGACCACCTCCGGGCGAAGCCGCGCCTTGTCTCAAGGGACGCTCACTGCGCCCTCGAACAGTGCTCCGCCGCCTACCCTCCCGAGCATGCAGCCTGAGCTCCACCTCGTGCGCCAGACTCTCACCGCATTGCGCGACCAAAACCCGCAGCAAGCGCTCATATGGCTCGAAGAGCACGCTCAGCGCTTTCCTCGCGGCAGCATGGTGCGTGAGCGACTTGGCCTGCGCGTGGTCGCGCTGTGCGCTGCGGGCCAGCTCGAGTCGGGACGCCGAGAACAAGCTGCCTACCTGCAGAAGGACAACCAATCTCCACTCGCCAAGCGTGTCCGGGCCGCATGCGGCGGAGAGGTTCCGTGATGCTGCCGACACGACCCACCGCACTCGCGCTCTTTTCGTTGCTTGGCCTCGCGAGTTGCGATCCCGGTCCCACGATTTATCTCGGTCGCCCAACGCATGCGCAGGACGCCGCGACGAGCGAAGACGCTTCGGATGCCAGCGACGACGATGACGACGACGACAATCGCATGGCTTGCACCACCGACGCCATGTGCTCCCGCAAGCGCGCCTATTGCAGCCCTATACGGGCTTTGTGCGTGCGATGCTTAGTCGACTCACATTGCGACTCGGACGAATACTGCACCGAACGGGGCAAGTGCGAAGACGACTGAGCGTCTCCCCCGTGCTCGACAGGCGTGCTAGAGCCGCGCACGATGACCTTCGAGCCGCGGCAAGAATGTGCACGCTGCAGACGCCCTAGCGTAGTTTGCTATTGCTCCCATCTGCCCACGCTCGAGACGCAGAACCGGGTGCTCGTCCTCCAACATCCGCGCGAGCGCGACAAAGCCATCGGCACGGCGCACATGGCAAGCCTGTGTTTGCCCAACTCACGCGTGGCGGTCGGCGTGGATTTTTCGCACGATCGTGAGGTCGATGCCTGGCTCAACAATGCGAGCTATCCACCCGTACTGCTGTTTCCCAGCGAAGATGCCGAAGACCTCGGCCGAGCGCCGCCTCCCCATCCCGTGACCCTGGTCGTCATCGACGGCACCTGGCATCAAGCGCGCGCGCTCATCCGAAAAAACAAGGGCCTTTTGGCCATGCCTCGCTATGGCTTCCAGCCGGAGCGCCCGAGCGAGTACCGCATTCGGCGCGAGCCACGCGAGGACTACGTCTCGACCATCGAAGCGATGTCGCTCGCCCTCGGGGCCCTCGAACGCGACGCCGCACGCTTCGAAGCGCTGCTCGTCCCCTTCCGGGCCATGGTCGACATGCAGCTCGCCTACGTCGCCAAATCCTCAGGGCCGCGGCGGCGCCTGCAGCGTCGTGCTCCGAGCGACACGCGCTCACGCTTCCCCGCTCAGCTCACAGCCCCCGCAAACCTGGTGTGTGTGGCAGGAGAATCGAATGCCTGGGCGCACGACAAACAACTCGGACGTCCGCCCCATCCGCACGAGCTCATTCACTGGGTTGCCTATCGTCCGCACGACGGGTCGCGCTTCGAAGCTGTGCTAGCCCCGCGCATACCACTGTCGCGCTCCCCCATGATCCACGCTCGCCTGAGTGAGGAAAGCGTGCGCAAGGGCATGGGCATTCCCGAGTTTTTAACCGCGTTTCGAGCCTTTCAGCGGCCGGACGATGTTTTGTGCTCCTGGGGCGGATACGCCACGGAACTCGCACAAGAAGCGGGGCTTACACTCCCGGCTCTGCACATCGATATTCGCAAAGTCGTGGGCGACGTGAGCCGCGGCCGGCCTGGTACACTTGAAAGCACGGTTCATGCGCGCGGCCTCGCTCATCAGCCCTTGGGCTTGGGGCGAGCCGGTGAGCGCCTCGGAATGCTAGTAAGCCTTACTCACGCACTCGTGCTCGACGCGCAGCCCAGCGCATAGGGACGTCTGCGCAGCGCGCTGCCAACGTCCCATCAGAAGCGCAAGCCCGCTTTTCCGTACGCGAGAAAGCCGTTGGCCACGCTGTCATTGATGGCGAAGCGGTAGCGGAGATCGGCCCCCACCACGAACCACCCCACTTCGATTTCGGCGACGGCTCCGGGCTCAAGATAGGGCGCGCTAAAGCCGCCGTCCCCACGCTCGCGCACCTGGCCGATGCCCAAACGCGGCCCAATGTGGAGCAACGCAAACTCCCATTCGTAGCCGAGATCTGCGCCGATCGCGCGCAGGTCGTTCACGTTGCGACCCTCGCTCGAGTTGGTGCCAAAGGAGCGCGTAGCGCGCGCGCCGAGCACATAACCGTTGACGATGACCTCTGCGGCACCGCCTATCTGAAGTGCGTAGGGATTGTTATCCGCGTTTCCGGTGTCGACACCGCTTCCAATCAATCCAGTGAATTCGAGATCGAAGTCGGCGCGCGCGGTCTCGCTGACGCCACACAACGCAACGACCGTTGACAATAGCCAGATGTAGTTCCGCATCCCACTCCAACGCCCCCCACGTCGAAGCGCATTCCTCGCGCGCGCTTACATCGCCGCGTTTTGCAACACAGCGCAGCATCGATCTTTCAGCGAAAGCGACCCGAATGTGGCAGATTGGAAGGAAGCAGGGATTCCTAGATGCACTGCATAGTCGCGAGACGCTCGATGACCGCCACAAGCCTTGGGCTCGGGCTTTTGCTCGCGGCGTCCCCGTGTCTCGCCGACAAGATCCACCTCGCCTCAGGTAGCGTCATCGAAGGCAAGGCACAGCGCGTAGGCGACAAAGTCATCGTGCATGTGGAAGCGGGCACCCTGACCCTCCGCGCCGCGGAGGTGTCGCGCATCGAAGAAGGCGAGACGGAACTCGAGCGCGTCGATGCCCGCCTCCGTGGCCTCGCACCAAACGATGTGCACGGCCTGATGCAACTTGCAGACTTCTGCCACGGCCGCGAGATGAAGGCACTCGAGCGGGACATCTTGCGCCGCGTGCTTGCCATCGACACCGACCAACCTGAAGCCCGAGCGCGCCTCGGCTATGTGCGTACCAACGTGGGCTGGGTGACCGAGGCAGAGAAGCGCAAGGCAGAGGGCTACGTGCTGTACCAAGGCCGCTGGCTCACCGAAGAGCAGCTTCTGGCCACACGCAAGCTCGAAGCGGAAACGCGCACCTCGGAGCTCGAGCACGCGCGCGCCGAACTTGCGCTGCGTGAGAAGCAAGAGAACCTCGCCGCACAACGCGCCGATACCCAGGCCCGAAAGCGCGCGGCCGAGCAGGAGCGCGCTCAGGGCGAGTCGGGCCCCACTGTGATAGGCGGCTTCGGCTATCTCGGCCCCGTGGGCTACGGCGTCTACGCCCTGCCGCGTGCGACCCCAGGACAATTTCCTGCGTCGCGGCCCGGACAGCCACAGCCGAGCCCCATGACGCAGCCTGTCCCGGCGCTTTCGCCAACGCCCGGGTTCCGCGACCCGAATAACCGAAGTTTTCAGGTTCCTGGATACCAAAATCCCCGCAACTACTTCAGGTAACATCACAGGTTCCGCGGGCACACGCTAGGGGCCTGCGTGGGCAATCAGCCTAGGCTAGAGTGGCGGCGCCGTGACCACCAACCGCTCCTATCGAAAAGCCCTCGACCCCGCCATCACCCTAGCCATGCGGGAGCTGGTCGCCCCAGGCCGCAGCTATGTGGGATGCAACGAAGTTCTGGCTGTTTTAGCCGGGAGCCCTGGCGCGCGACTGGTGGAGTTCGGCTCGCTGCCGCTCGGTGCACTCGGACAGCGCCTCATCGCCCTGCGCTACTTTGTCCACAACGGCAGCACGTGGTTGCGCTATTTCGCATGGGAACCCGCGCTCGCTCGCAGCCTACCTGAAGGCCCCGAACGCGTCCGCGCCCTGCACAACAGAATAGAAGCCAGCTTCGACGCGCTATTGAGCGAAGCCGAGCTCATGAGCTCCCTCGCGAGCACGCCCCTCGATGAGATCGCATGCAGCCTCGAAGACGAAGTCGGAGACGGCATCGCGGCCTTCGCTCTCCTCACTGCACTCGATCGCTACCCGGCGCTGGCCACGTACCTCGCCGAGCGCCTGCGGACCGAGGCCAGTGTCTGGGCGATTCAAGCGCCGAAAGTATCTGATCTCATCTACCTCGCGTCCCACGATTTGCGGCGCTTCCCTGCTACCTGCGTCGGCGAAGGCGCATTGCGCTACCTCATCATCGCCGACAAGGGAGAGATGGGCGTACGCGCGGTGCACGAAGCGCTGGCACGGGGCCTTATCCCCGTCGTTCTCTACAGCGCGCGCGACGACGCGACCTCGTTGCAGGTGCGGCTTGCCAATCAGAACGGCGGCTTCGCCATCCCGCTCGATGGCACGTTTCGCGAGAGCTACGGCAACCCGTTCCAAATCGCGGAACGCATTCTTTCGACCTACGCGGACAAATTCGGCGCGGAGGCAGAGAGCGTGTTGGCCACGTCTGCCCTGTATCCCGGCTACGGTCCGCTCGCCGAAAACACTGCGGCGATCGCCCACCTACGTCAGCAGGGCATCGTGTTTGTCGGCCCGAGCCAAGATGTGGTCGAGCGCGCGGGCGATAAGCGCAAGTTTCGCTTGCTCGCACAGACCATCGATCCCGAGGCCGTCGTACCCGGCATCGTCATCGACGACGATGACCCCCAAGCCATCATCGCCGCCATCGAGCAAGGCTACGCCGACAAGCGCTTCCAGTTTCCGGGGCGCCTAAAAGCCGCCAATGGCGGCGGTGGGCGGGGCCAGATGGTCATTCCCGCGCCTGAGGGCGTGGCGTCTGCGGTGCAAAAAGTGCTCGGTGAAATCGCCGCCAATGGCTGGGACCGCGGCGTGATGTTCGAGCAAAACATCCCTGAGACCGTGCATCTCGAGGTACAGATCGTGCGCGACCGCTACGGCAACACGCGGCACTTCGGTATGCGCGATTGCACCGAACAGCGCGCGAGCCAAAAAATTCAGGAAGAAGCACCGCCGGCGCTGATGAATGCGTTCCCAGGATTGTCCGCACGCATCTGCGCTTTGGCCGTGCGTATCGCAGACGAGGTGGACTACGTGGGCGCATGCACCGTGGAGCTGATGTTCAAGAATGGGCACTTCTATTTGCTCGAAATGAATACCCGTATCCAGGTGGAACATCCCGTCACCGAGGCTGCGCACCGCATCCTCACGAAAGACGGGCTCATGCCGCTGAATCTCGTGCAGTTGCAGATAGCCATCGCCAATGGCGATCCGATTCCTTTTGCCCAGGACGACGTCATCAACACGCATGCGGCCCGTGAATTCCGCATCAACGCCGAGTCCTGGAAGGCAGACATCAAAGACTCGCGCGACGGAAAGCGTGGTCTATTTTTGCCGAATGCCGGTGTGTTCGACGTGATCGAGCTGCCGAGTGCCGACGAAGTGACGATTGCACTCGAAGCGCAAGGCGCGCAGGGCATCGCAGAGCTCACCGTGCGCTTCGATACGGGCTTCGAAGTTGGCGACAAGCTGGTCAACAAGGATCCCACATTCGGCAAGCTCATCGTGTCCATCGCGACCGATGGTCCCCACGCAGACGAGCGCTACGAGCTGCTGCGGCTAGCGTCGATCGAAGTCCTCAAGCGCATGAAGATCGAGGGCCGACAGGTCATGCCCACCGGGCGCATCCTGCGCGGCTCGCGCTTCGAGACCAATCGCAAAGACCATATCCGCGTGCTCGAGTCGGAGTGTCTGAAAGCTCACGCGCGCGGGCCTGTCCCCACGCGGCACGTGAACTGGGTCATCGAGATGTTGCGCGCGAACGGGACCCCGGAGAACTGAGCGGCCCCTGTCCTAGCGGCAGCAGGATCGAGGCAAACCAAGAGTGAAAGCGCTTGCGCGCCGACGCGTCGGGTAAGCCCAAGCTCCGTTGCACGGCCACTCCCGCCACACTTTCGCCGAGCATGCTTGTGGCGATGAGCCACACGCGAAAGCGCGTGTCATCTAGCGCGATGTTGGCCTCAGGCCGCGCTGTGCGTCGCACCTGATGCACGAGCTTCAGCAGCCGCTGCAACGACGCGAACACCGAGTCTGGCACGTGCCCCGACAAGAGCAGCCAGGCGAGAATACGCCCGTGACCTCGCTTCACCAGCGCTTCAGACACCTGCTCGATAGCCTGAAGCACGGCGCCATCACTTTGCAGCGCACGCTCTGCAAACAACTGCGCCAAGTCGTGCTCGAGGTGCGCGAATGCGCGCTCGACCACGGCCTCGATCAACTTTTCACGGGTTCCGAAGTGATACAAGACGGCGGGGTGGGACAGCCCCAGCTCCCCCGCAATCTGCTGCAAGCGCAGTCCATCAAGCCCTAGTTCCCGCACCTTGTGCTCGGCCACATCGAGTATTGCGCACCGTGCATCGGCTGCACTGCGACGAACTCGCCTGACATCCTTGATTCCGACGGCGGGTCTATCAGAGACTCTCTGGGCTCGGGACATGGCCCTTCACGTGCAGGGTCCATACCTGCTGCCCTCGCGTCGCAAACGCGCTCACGCGCAATCACCGCTTATGCGTGCGGTCTGCGATGCCGTGTCTACTTCCCCTTGGATGAAAGTTCCGCACGTCTTCCTCGCGAACCTGGCAACGCACCTCTCGGGGGCTCTCCAGCGCATCCGACGCCACATCGTGCCGCCCCCCGTGCTCATGCTCGAGTTCGTGACCGCTTCCTGGCTCAGCCAAGCCCTGACGGTCGCTGCGAGTCTGGGCATCGCCGATGCTCTGAAAGCCGAGCCCAAATCCGCTGAGCAGATTGCGCGTGAAACGGGGGCCCATCCTGAAGGCATCCGGCGCCTGCTCTGCGCGCTGTCGCAACACGGCATCTTTACCCAAACGAAGCGCGGGCAATTTCGCAACACGCATCTTTCGAAAGTCCTTTGCACTGACGCTCAAGACTCCGTGCGCAGCTTTGCCATGTTTGTCGGGCATATTCGGCATCGGGAACATTGGTCTGACTTGGAAGCCGCCATTCGCACCCAACGCCCGAGCCCCCCTTCCTTACGTGGAAAGACTTTCTTTGACTATACGAACGAGGACCGCGCATTCGCAGGCTTGTTTCATGACGCCATGAGCGAAACCTCTAATTTGATGTCAGCTCCCCTGCTGGCTGCCTACCGCTTTGAGGACGGTAAGCGCATCGTGGATGTAGGAGGTGGGCACGGAGAACTGTTAGCGTCGATCTTGAGGTCCGCACCCACGGCAACAGGCGTTTTGTTCGACCTCCCCGAGGTCACGCCGTTCGCGATCTCCGTGCTCGAGGCTCACGGCGTAGGCCAGCGCTGTCGCGTCGAGAGCGGCTCATTCTTCGAAGCTGTACCCGAGGCCGGAGACATCTACTTACTCAAGCAGATTCTCCATGATTGGGACGACGACGACGCTGCGCAAATTCTCAGTCGCGTGCGTCGCGCGATGGCAGTCGGCAAGACGCTCTTGCTGATGGAAATGCTTCTGCCCGCAGGCAATGCACCGCACTTGGGCAAACTGACCGATCTAGAAATGCTTGTCAGCGTCGGAGGCAGAGAGCGAACGCGGGAACAGCTTCGCGCGCTGCTCGAACGAACCCATTTTCGTCTGCGGCGAGTCGTTAGAACGGCTGCACCCGTCTCACTCGTCGAAGCCATCGCTGTGCCGGCTCTCGGTTCCCTATAGGCCCCACATCGTGAAAAATCGCGCGCTGGGAGCGTTCATGCCGGGGGACAGTGCCCGGCGCAGCAAGTTATCTCGAACGCCCGAACGAGTGCGCCCCTGGCCTGCGCGCATGAAGAGTTCTGCACGGCGCATCGCCAAGTGAGCGGCCTGACTGCGCGGAAACGCGTACTTCCACGCGACAGCTCGCACGGTAGCGCCGCGCTGCACGCAGGCATGGAGCAACGGCGCGAGCCGATTTGCGTCCAAAAAACCCAAGTTCATCCCTTGCCCGCCGATAGGGCTCACCACGTGCGCGGCATCCCCCGCGAGGATCACCCGACCCGATGCGAAGCGCTCGGCCATGTAGTGTTCAGCCGTAAATGCGCTCACCATGGACGCCTGCTCGGGGTCGCTCTGTTGGCCAGTACGCAGAAGCACCAGCCTCGCGAGCTCAGCGGAGTCCGCTGCCATTTTCGTGCGTCCCGTTCCGACGACGAAGCGGCGCATGCCACCGGGCAGCGGGAACGATTCTGCAAGTCCACTCGGATGGAGAAAGATGGCCGCGTCTGAACCAAACTCCGTGGCATCGGGCATGTCGCCCATCAAGAAGTGGCTGGGGTAAGCTCCCCCAGCGTAGGAAATCCGCAGCGCCCGCCGCACCGTGCTGCTTTTCCCGTCGCAGCCCACGACGAACTTCGCCCGCACGCAGCGCGTGTCGTGCGCACCTTGCACGTGCAGGTCTACCCAGTTCGAATGCGGCACGACGTCTCGGCACGCTTGTCCGCGCACCAGTGCAGATGGCGCGAGCGCCTTGAGCCTATCCCGCAGCAGGGCCTCGGTTCGGGACTGTGGGACCGTGAGTACAAACTGATACGGCCTCACAAGCGACTCGAACGTCAGGCTTCCTAAATGTGAGCGCGATGAGAAAACATGCGCGCGCCGCACCTCGATTCCTTCGGCCACCAGTGCGTCGGCGACGCCCACCGTGGCCAAGCACGCAAGCCCCTTTGGATGGATACCGATGGCCCTAGAGTGTGCTTGCATGCACGGCTCAGGTTCCAGCGACCGCTCGTATACACGTGCGTCCACGCCCTCATGAACAAGGCGCAACGCGAGATACAGCCCCACAGGTCCGCCGCCCACGATCGCGACATCGCACGTGTCGTCCGCACTCACTTCAGCGGCACCAAGCGACTGTGATGGCGAAAGTGTTGCGCGTAATTTGTCCCCTCGGACAGTGCGCGCTCTTCGGCGCGAATGCGGCGAGACAACAGGAGTGCGTTGGCAGCCGAAAACACAACGGCTGTCATCCAGGCGCCGTGCACGAGCGGAAGCGCCGCAATCTCGAGCATGACACCCAGATAGTTGGGGTGCCGCAGGTAGCGAAACGGACCGCCCGTCACAGGCGGCTCCTGCGGCAAGGTTAGAATTTTGACGGTCCAGCGAAGCCCCAGCGTACGTATGGCCCACAGCCGCACTCCCTGGCCTAGCGCGAGAACGAGCAGCGCAGGTGCAGCCACGTACACGTGAAAACCGCGACCAAACCAAAACACTTCCAGCAGCATCGCGATGAGCCAAGCTGCGTGCAGCGCCACCATCCACGGCATCTGCTGCGGCGCGTGCTCCACAGCGCCCTTGGAGAGTAGCTCACGCTCATGGCGACGGCTGAGCGTCACCTCCCACAGGCGCTGCAGGGCCACAAGAAGCACAAGTACGCAAAATAGGATTTGGGTCACCATTGCAGCAGCACCGCTTCAGCTGAAAATGCAGGTCCCATCGCGATCATCACCGCCCGTTGCCCCGCTGTGGGGCGTACGTGGCGAGCGACTTCATCCAGCAAAAACAACACCGATGCAGACGACATGTTGCCCACCTCGGCGAGGCTACGCTTCGTGCGCTCGAGCTGCTCGTGCTTGAGACCTAGGCCCTCGCGGATACCTTCCATCACAGCAGGTCCACCGGGATGCACGATCCAGTAGTCCACTTGGTCGCGCGAGAGTTGATTTTTGGCCAGCAGCGTATCTACTAAGCGAGGCACTTCGCGCCTTGCCAGCATCGGCACTTCGGGACCAAGCACAATCTTGAATCCGCTGTCCACCATGTCCCATCCCATCGTGCGCTCGGTGTCTGCAAAGAAGGCGGCCTTACTGTCGACGACCCGGGGCCCCCGAACTTTGGCGCGCTTTGCGCCCACCAAGACTACGGCCGCAGCGCCATCGCCGAAAAGACCGCTCGAAATTAAGTTGGCCACAGATGCGTCATCGCGCTGCATGTTGAGCGAACACAATTCCACCGACAGGAAGACGGCGGCGTCGCCAGGAAATGCTCTCAGATACTCGGCGGTCCGCGCGAGTCCGGCGACACCCGCCAAGCAGCCAAGCCCAAACATCGGAATACGCTTCAGGTCTTCTGGAAACGCGATGCGATTCATGAGCCTCGCATCGAGCGATGGCACAGAGAGCCCGGTCACCGTAGTAAAGACGATGAGCTGCACATCCCGCGGCTCGATCTCGGCCACCTTGAGCGCCTCGACTATCGCTTTGGCTCCAAGCTCCAGCCCAACCGAGCGGAAGGCGTGACTTCGAGACTCAAGGCCTGAGAGCTCCGCATACGCGTGACTCGGCAGCGCGAGAAAACGTTGCGCTACGCCGACCTTCCGAAAGAGGCGCTCGATGGCCCGCGTATCTGTAGCAACTTCCGGTAGCAACCCGCGAACGACATCGAATAGGTCTGCCTGCGTGTATCGATGCTGTGGCAAGGCTGTAGCCGAGCCCGCAAGCACCGGGAGCATGTTCGTCTCTGTGAGCGAGCGCATCCGTTGATGCAGTGCACGTTTCGTACCCTGCTCAACGCGCGCGGAGCTCAGAACTGGAGCAGCGTACCTTCGCGTTTGGCCTGCCGCACGGACCAGGCGAAACACGCGATAGAAAGAGGTATTCCACACAATGCGAACGCCGCTAACACACCCAGTTCATGGCTGTACGTAAGCACGCTGTGCCCCTCGAGTAACACGCCCCTGAGCGCGCGCGCCCCGTGGGTCACAGGCAGAGCCTGCGCGCACATCTGAATCCACTGGGGTAAAATCTCCGGTGGATAGATCACGCCACCCATCAAAAATGACGCACTCGCGACAAATACGCGAAAGGGATCGCCCTTCTTGAAAAGTACGGCAAACGAGGCGGACAAGATTCCGACCGCCGCGAAGCTCAGATTCGTCAGCAGCACGATGAAGAGTGCCGCAACTGGAGAGCCCTTCAGCTCGATTCCGAACACCCACACGCCTGTGCACAATGTAACCAGTGCATCAAAGAGAGCATTGCACAGGGTCCACATGTTCGACCCGACTACGATCGCAGGCAAACGCGCCGGCGTCATCATGACCGCTTCCAGCGTGCCCATCACCTGCTCGCTGCGCACCGCGCTCGCAAAGCCGCCGTAGCTCGCCAAGAACACGCTCATCACCGATGTGCCGATAACCGAATAGGCGAGAAAGCCGCCCTTGCTAGCAAACAACGGATTGTCGAGCAAGAGCTGCGCCGGAAGCCACAGCATGATCACGCGCGCCGCCGTGGCGAAAATTCCCATGGTGAAGGCCACCGGGTAGCTCACTGCCATCGCGGCATCCCGCACAAAGAATGCCCAGGCACAGCGCAAAAAACTCATGGCGCCTGCTCCGCGTCGACTTGGTCGATGATGTCCTGGAGCGACATCTCTGTGCGATCGAAGGAGAGCACTTGTGCACCTGCGTCCGCCACGCAACGCAAGACCTGATCCAGGGAAGTATCCCGCGCACGCCTTCTAAAGGTAAGGTTCAGTCCGCGACGCACGTCTTCCGAGATCTCCACTTCCAGGTTCGCCCAGCGCAAGACCTCTCGAAGGTTTGCGATATCTGTCCGTTCGGACAGCCAAAGCCGAATCTGCTCGCGGTCGTCAAAACGTGCCCGCAGATCACTCAGGCTACCGCACTCGGCAAGGCGACCCCGCATCATCACGCCCACCCGATCACTGAGTTCCTCGACCTCATCGAGATTGTGGCTGGTGATGAGCACACTGCGTCCTCTGTCCTCCTTTACCCACTCCAGAAGTGCGCGACGCAAATTGGACGCTGCAAATGGGTCTAGGCTGCGCGTCGGCTCGTCCAAGATCAAGACGGTCGGTTCGTGCAAGAGCGCACGTACGAGCGACAAGCGCTGCCGATTGCCTGTGGAATACTCATGAAAGCGGCGCGGCAGCAGCGCTGTCACATCGAAGCGTTCGCTGAGCTCTGCGATGCGGCGCGCTGCGATCCTTGGCGCAAGGCCGTTTAGCCGCGCGAAAAACTGCAGATTTTGCAGGCCAGTCAGCCGAAAGTAAAAACTGCGTTCCTCAGCACTGACGTAACCGAGCAGGCGCCGCACAGCCTGCGATGCATGCACGGAGTCGTGCCCCATCACGCTCACGCTGCCTGAGGTCGGCACAAGCAGCGAGCAGATGCACTTGATGAGCGTGCTCTTGCCGTAGCCATTGCGCCCAACCAAACCGAAGATCTCGCCCGGGGCCACGGAAAGCGTCACGTCGCGCAGCGCCTCCACACTGCGCCGCTGCGCGCGGCGACCGGGGAGTCGAGAACCCAAGACGAACGTTCGACTGACAGCTTTGACTTCGATGGCCTGGGGCATCCAACGCTAACTCTCGACAGGCAGCGCGGACGACGCCTTGCCTGCCTCCCAAGTAGAGCCTGTTTGGGCAGCTTTTTCACGTTTTTCGCACGGGGCAGCACGCCGCCCGGTCCTGACCGACTCGGCCGCGAAAAAATGGCAGAGCATTTGTGGCAGATCGAAGCCGGAAAATGTCACGCTAGCCCAGCATGGGGTCTAACGGAAAAGCCGCAGCGCTCCTGTTCATCGCAGCCGTCGCGGCCTACTTCCCCTTGCTTGCGCCAGAAACGGCGCCTTTTTCGGCGTACTCCGACATCCTTGCCTTCCACATCGGTTACAAGGACGTGCTCGCGAGCGGACTGCTCGAGCACCGCCTCCCCCTGTGGCGCACAGATCAAATGCTCGGCGGGCCTGCGCTCGCACAGCCCCAAGCTCTGTTCTTGCATCCCCTGCACGCGCTGTTTTTTTGGCTGCCCAGCACGGAGGCCTTCGGACCGACCTTGGTTCTCTCACTGTGGATAGGTGCACTGGGCGCCTACGCGCTCGCGCGACAACTCGGCACAAGCTTTCGCAGCGCGCTCCTCGCCGGCGTAGCCCAGCTCGTCTGCTTCAAGCTCATCATGGTGTGTTACGCCGGCTGGGCGAGCCAGCTTGCAAGCTTGGTACTGCTGCCTTGGGTCCTCGCTGCATGGCTTCGCTATGTCGAACGCCGCTCTTTGTCGGCTTTTTTGGGCTTGAGTGGCTCACTCTTCGTGGCACTTGCGGGCGGCTCGCCTCAGGTTCTCTACTACCTGCTGCTCGTTCTGCTCGCCTTACCATTTGTTTCGGAGTCCCCACGCAGCCTCCACGTTCGGGCACAGAACGTGCTGCATTGCTGGGCTGCGCTCTGCCTTGCATGCCTGTTCGCGCTCGCTGCCAATGGCTATCTGTGGTTGCCCATCCTTGCAGACCTTCCCTTGCTGTCGCGTGCCGAACAGAGTCTCGATTTTTTCTACAGCGGACATCGCCTCGGCCTTGCCCACTTGGCTACGCTTCTCCATCCTGAGTGGCTCGGCAGCCCTCTCGATGGCACATATCCGGGTGTAGAGCTCTGGGAAGACGTGGCCTATTTCGGGCTGATTCCGCTGTTGTTTGTGCTGGGACTCGCCGTTCGCCACAGCGTCTTCTCTGCCCAAGCGCGCTTCTTACTGCTCGCGTTTCTCGTCACGCTCACAGCGAGCCTCGCTACCCCATTTCTGTCTGGGCTGCACGCATTTGTCCCCGGCTACGCGTTGTTTCGCTTACCTGGGCGCATGCTGTTCATCACTGCCCTGCTGGGCATCGCGCTCTTCGCGCTCAGCGTCGACAGGCTCTTGCTCTACATCTCCACAAAGCGCCCACAGCTCTCGCCTTTAGTTTTCGTTGTGTTGTTCCTGAGCGTGCTGGGTGAAGGCACGCTGTACGCACGCGCCTATCTAACGACCCTGCCTGCGACTCATCTCCATCCGGACGCAGACCATCCAGCACGGGGGCTGAGCTCTAAAGGCAGAGCGCGCGCAGCCATCGTAGGTCGCGGCAGCCTGAACTACGCCTGGGCCCAAAACCTCGATCTGGATATCGTCAACGGTGGTGACGCCTATCTGTATCGCCATGTTCGCGCCTATCTCGCATTGGTAGAACACAACAGCCTCGACGCCCAAGAAGGGCCTTGGCTCGATCTACGCAGCCTCAAGCGCCCGGACCTGCTGCGCGATCTCGCTGTGGAATACGTGCTGTCGATGCAGCCGCTCGCACTGCCCGAGTTGGCGCTCATCCACCACGCGCCACGCGTTCGGAACTTCGTGCTCTACAAGGGAGAGCGTGAGGCACAGCTCTTCGTCTACCGCCTCGCCGACGCCCGACCGCGCGCGCGTCTAGTCCGCGAGGTCGAGCGCGTGGATTCGCTTGAGAGCATGGCTCAGCGCTTGAAGAATGAATCCCAGCGCGATCGCGCACTCATCGTACGCGACGCAACCTCCGCCCAGCTTACGGCCGCAGCTCCGACCGATCGTGATTCGGTCACCGAACTCGAGCGATCGAGCGACCGCTTTACGCTGCGTGTGGCCACGGAGGGTGTGCGATTTTTGCTGCTTTCCGAGGCATATCATCCTGGATTTCGCGCGACGATCGACGGCATCGAGGCTCCACTGCTGCAGACCAACCTCGCCCTGCTTGGCCTGTGGGTACCGCCTGGGGAGCACCGCGTGGACATCTGGTATTGGCCCACCTCGCTCACGCTCGGCATCCTCTCTAGCTGTCTGAGCGCACTCCTGTGGCTCTTGCTTGCGCTCTACGCTCAGCGCCACAACGCATTCGTGCAGCGCTTTCTTGCAACGGCGAGGCGGCCCCAGGAGACTCCTGCCCAATGAATAGAGAGGGCCCTGAAAGCGCGCGCATGCCTCCGTACGTCCGTAACCTCTTCATCGCGGCGCTTGGGCTTTCTGCTCTGTTCGGCCTGTACGAAATACGTACGTTCGACACGTTCTTCCACCTCGCTACAGGTCGGCTCATCCTCGAGCAAGGCGAGGTACCGGCGGTCGACCCCTTCTCATTCACCTTTCGCGGCGCACCCTGGGAGAATCACTCCTGGGGCTACCAGACCGCACTCGCCGCCCTGCACGCGCTCGGTGGCTTTTCCGCGCTCTCCTTGCTGCAAGCGGCCCTCGCCTGCGCCACGTGCGCACTGGGCCTGCTCTCGGTCTTGCGTGTGCCGTCCCTATTTCCGTGGGCGATCGCGCTGAGCGTGCTGCCTCACGCCGCGTTTCGTGAAGTGCTGGAAGCACGCCCGCACATGCTCGCGTTCGTGTGTCTTGGCGCCACGCTGCACGTCACGCTTGAGGTCTACCGCCGCAATCTGCCCCTGCGCTTGCTGATTCTGATGCCGGTTTACCTCGTCTGGGCGTCCTCCCACGGCTCGCACTTACTGATGTTCGTGATTCTCGCGTTGGCCATCGCGAGCGCGCTCATCGAGAAGCAACGCAAGCTTGCGATGACGTTCGCGCTCACTTGCATGGGCGCTCTCTTGCTGTGCGCGGCCCTGGCACCCGGTGCTTTCTATCAAGGCGGCGAACATGTAGCCTCGAGCTTCCTCGAAACCAGCGTGCGCGAGTGGGCCCCGGTCACGCCCGACGTCCTGCTCTACAGCTTCCAGGGGCGCGCATTCTTCGGCATCGTGCTGCTCTCCGTGCTGGGCATCCTGCCACTCGCCACCGACACCCACTCCTTGAAACACGGCCTGACGCGCGGGCCTCTGCCTCCCCTCCTGTTCGCGTGCTTTGTACTCCTGGCCTTCACGTCGCTGCGCATGCTCGCACTCTGCTCTATCGGCGCTGCCCCGCTATTTTTGCCCTTCGCGGCACGCGCCCTCGCACGCATCGCAGCCCAGGTTCGCCTCGGCGCAGCGTCCGCCCGCTTCGTACCTGCGCTGGCACTGCTCGCGCTCAGCGCAGTCTTGTGGACAGGGCGAGCCGACTTCCAGCTCGGCGCAGGCCTGATGGATTCCCGATTTCCTGTGCACGCGGTCGATGCCCTGCGCAGAGACCCAGCACTGAAGCGCGTCTACAATGCCTACAACTTTGGCGGCTACTTGATGTGGGAGCGCACGCCGCAAGCCGGGGTGTTCGTCGATGGACGCGCCATCACCATCTACCCCGCAAGCTTCCTTACGCGCTTTGAGCAAGCCTACGTAGACGCGCGACGCTTTGAAGAGCTCGCGACAGAGTACGCGGTGGACAGCGTGCTGATGCCCACGAAATCTCCGCGAACGCAGAGACTTCTGGGCTACCTACGCAACCACCCGCGCTACGCGCTGCGCTACGAGGACGAAGTGGCAACGCTGTATCAACGGTTGCCTGTACACGCGCCCTGAGCGTCTGCGCAAAGCCTCAGCCGTTGAGCTGCTCTGCATTGCGCACTGCATTGGAGCGAAGTTGCTCCTCGATGCGCTCGGCCACGAAGCCTTCGAGCCTGCCGCCAACCATGGGGATGCGCGCGGTGACCTCGAAGTTGGACTCGTAGCGGCAGCCCTGACCGCTCGGGGCAAGCGTGCTGCGACCGCGCACCTGGCCAGGAATGCCCTTGATCTCGATCTCGTACTCCGCAACCCAGCTGTCGCCCTGACGACGCCAGGTGGTGTCTTCGACGATACGGTTGCTGGGCTGGAACATGCGCTTGGCGAAGCTCGGCAGGTCAACGGCCTTGTCGCGCGTGGTCACGACGCGGATGCCGTCACCCGTCTCGTTAATCTGCACATCCACATTGCTTTCGCCGGCTGCTTCGGCGCGGCGACGCAAGAACTCCGGGTCGCGCAGGAGCGCAATGACCGCGTCGGGATTCGAGGCATATTCGTACGTAATGCTGCGAGGCGTGGGCATGGGTGGCAGCCTCCCACATCCCAGGCCCACCCCCACTGACAGCTCCTCCATTATTTTTGACTTTCACGGCCTGAGTTCGTTGACCGGCTTGCCCCTGTTGGCCTGCTCACGACGCGAAAGTTGTTTTCCTGGAAACAGGTAAAAATGGAACGCGCGTAGCCTCAAACCTGTGGGGCTGGCGGGGCCGGCGGAGCTTTGGGCGCTTTCTCCGGCGTCATCGCGCCAAGAAATTCCGGCAGCTCGACTCCGGCCATCTTCGCCACCTCGTGCAGCGGCGGCAGGCTCTTGATCAGGCTGCTGGCAAAGTTCGCGGTCGACGAGCCCCCCTGGCCCGAACCGCTGTCCCAAACGGTGATCTTGTCGATCTTCAGGTTCTTGATGGCCTCGACCTGCGTGTGCACCAGCTGCTCGATCTTCTCGATCATCAGCAGCGAAGCCGCCGCCCGCGCGTCCCCGCCGCAGCTCTCGACCAAGGCGCGATAGCCATCGGCCTTGCTCTGCAGCACCTTGCGCAAACCTTCCGCTTCCGCCTCGTAGCGCGCGAGCACCGCATCGGCTTCACCGCGCGCACGCAAGCGCGTTTGCTCTGCATCCGCGGCGGCGAGAATCTCTGCCTTCTTGCGCTCGATTTCCTGGCGCACGACCTCGCTTGCCGTAAGGCGCTCCTTCTCGGCACGGGCTTGGGCGAGCTGGATCTGGACCTCGGCCTCACGTGCAGCCACTTCGGCGCGCTGACGCGCTTCGGCCTGCTGCACATGGAGCTCAGCCGTACTGCGCGCGATGTTGGCCCGCGAGGTATTTTCGCCCCCGACCGCCTCAGCTTCGCGCTGCTGCACGAACACGCGCTGGTCGGCCTCGGCAGCCTTGCGGCCCTTCGCCGCTTCGGCTTCGTTCTGCGCGAGCGCGATGTCTTTGTTTCGGACCGCCTCGGACTCACCGACCTGGGCCAGCGTTTCCTGCTGCTGCACGAACACGCGTCGCTCCGCGTCGGCGGCCTTTTGGCCTTTTACGGCCGACGCTTCGTTCTGCGCAACTTCAACCACCTGGTCGCGTTGGGCCAACGATTGACCTATCGCACCAATCTTTTCTTGCTCCGCGACGTCGATGCGCGCGCGGTTGATGGCCTCTGCAGCGGCTTTCTTACCGATGCTGCCGATGTAGTTCGACTCGTCGGTGATGTCCGTGATGTTTACGTTGATGAGGTAGAGGCCGATCTTGTTGAGCTCGGGCTCTACGTTCTTACGGATCGACTCGAGAAAGCTCTCCCGGTCCTGGTTGATCTGTTCGATGGTCAGCGATGCAACGGTAAGACGCAGCTGGCCAAAAATGATCTCGCGCGCCATGTCCTCGATTTGGTTGGGCGCGAGGCCGAGCAAGCGCTCAGCCGCATTGTTCATGATCCCCGGGTTGACGCTGATGCCGACCGTAAACGTGCTGGGCACATTGATACGGATGTTCTGCAACGACAGCGCGTTGCGCAGATCGATGCCGATGGTGATGGGCGTGAGGCTCAGGTATTTGTAGTCCTGAATCAGCGGCCAAATGAAGGCGCCGCCACCATGGATGCAGTTTGCACTCTGGCCTTCGCCGACTTTACCGAACACCACCAGCACGGCGTCGGAAGAACAGCGCTTATAGCGCGCTGCCAAAAACGACATCGTGGCCACGACCAGCACCACGAAGGTGACAATGACCACGGCCCACAAGCCCAGCGCGTTAGACACGCTAAGCGCGTCCTCTACCAATGAATCGTCCAACGTAGCCTCCTACCCTCGTTCGAGCGCAACGCGCTGAACGCCCCCACTTCACACGTGTTCAAAGCTTTGTGACCTTGATGGAGCCATCCGCGAGCAAGCGCTCCACGCTGACTTCCGCCCCGGTCTCGAAGGAATCGCTGTCCGACACGGCTTCCAATTCGAGCAAGCGTCCGCTCAAGTTGATCGTGACCTTACCCGGCTTTCCGGGCGCAATGCGCAGGTTCACGATGCCTCGGCTGCCGACTGCCTTGTTCAGGTCGAGCGTGCCACTCGACTGCATCGTGTGCGCGACGCGAAAAATGCGCGCGATGACCCAGGTACTCAGGCTGCCACCGAGCAAGGCACCCAACACCGAGAGCGTGGGCGAAGCCTTGCTCTCGAGCTGCAGCGCGAGCCCCACCAGGCCGAACATGCCGAAGAACGACGTGAGCCCTTGCAGCGACAGCATCTTGAAAGCCGTGTCCGCCGAAGAGTTCGAGCCGTCGGAAAGCAAGTCCGCGTCGACATCGGCGTCGCCCATGCCCATCATGGAAAGCACCAGCTGCACCAAGAACAGCGCGCCTCCACCCACCGCAGCGTACAAGAAAAACTGTTGCAGGGTCACGCTCCCATCCCCCAGTGCGCCCAAGTTGGGCGTAAGCTTACCAGGCTCAGGGCTTGAACTGAAAGAGCCAGTCTCCCTTTCGCACGCGTTCTTCACCGAATTCGGGATGCGACCTGCCAAAGTAAAGCGTCACCCTCGAGTGAAGCTTCTTCTTCGGTCGCGTGTCTAAACGACAGCGGGCACGTGTCTCAATCGGCCCCTCCAGAAACTCGTGCGCAAAACGCCAGCTATAGGCGCTCGCTGTCACGCCTTCCCCGGCGCCTATCTCGAGCACGTAGCGCACCTTCGAGCGAATCAGCCCGTCCAGCATCAGGCCTGGGGGAAGCCAGGCGCACAGCACGGCGTCGGGCGCAAAACGGCGCACCGCAGCCTGGGCGCCCAAGCGCAAGACCTGCGAACCAAGCGCGAGCCCCGCAATGTGCTGCCCGCGCAGCAGGCGACGCTCTTTTTCGCTCATGCGGGCCTCCGGCATCTCCCAGGCACCCGAGTCCGTTGCGATGACTTCGAGTGCAGGGTCCGCCGCTGCGAGCGCGCGCGACAGAAAACCATCGCCCGCCGCCACCTCGAGCACGCGCTTGACCTCGAGCTCACGCAGTTTGCGCACGAGAGCAGCGATGAACGGGCGCGTGGGCAAGAAGTACAGCGGTCCGAACGGCGAAAATTCGAACATCCACTCGAGTTCCTGGGGCGGTAGCGCCGAGAGGGCCGCATCGAGCCTGGCGTTCGAAAGCAGCTTACGCTGTCCGTGCCGGTCCCAAAGCAACTTGGCGAGCTCCGCGCGCGCGGCCACGACGCGCCTCGTCCCGCCACGCGAAGGAAAACCCGCGTGCGCTTCCAACACTTGGTCTCGCATCGACGCTACCGAACTCCCTTGGGCAACACGACGCGCAGATGCGGATATTTTTCTTGCATGAAGCGCAGGGCGAGCACCGTGTGACAATGCTCCACGCGCGGATTCTTTTCCGTAGGGCAGCTGCAGCCTAAATAGACATCGCCCTGCTCGGCCGCTTCCGCAATCTCATCGAAGCGCTCGCGCTCCGCTTTGAAGCGCTGAGCGAGCACCTTGAGATACGCGTGCGCGAAGTGCGCAAAGCTCTTGTCATTCACATCGCGCAAGAACCGCTCGACCTCAGCTGCATCGGGCCTGAGCACATGCTTGGTGTGTTTGCGCGTGTCCATGCGCAGGCCCTCGGGCAGCGGTTCTCCCTCAGGCCTTTTGCCACGCAGCATGTGATAGCGAGCGAGCATCGAGCGTGTCCTTACTCTTCCGCTGCGGGCGTCTCGACCTTCTTGTACACCTCGCTGCCCTGCTCGCGGAACTCCTTGGCCTTCTCCTGCATGCCAGCCTCCGCCGCCACGAAATCGCGCACGTCTTGGGTGAGCTTCATGGAGCAGAAATGCGGACCGCACATGCTGCAGAAGTGCGCGCTCTTGGAGGCCTGATTGGGCAAGGTCTCGTCGTGGAATGCGCGCGCCGTCTCGGGATCGAGCGACAGGTTGAACTGATCTTCCCAACGAAACTCGAAGCGCGCCTTGCTCAACGCGTCGTCCCTGTCGCGAGCGCCGGGGTGGTTCTTCGCCAGATCCGCCGCGTGCGCCGCAATCTTGTAGGCGATGACGCCGTCCTTCACATCCTTACGGTCTGGCAAACCGAGGTGTTCTTTGGGCGTCACGTAGCAAAGCATCGCGCAACCGAAGTGGCCTATCATGGCCGCACCGATGGCACTCGTGATGTGGTCGTAGCCGGGAGCGATGTCGGTGGTGAGCGGCCCGAGCGTGTAGA
>CAZEWA010000069.1:0-24089 GCA_964515685.1 uncultured Polyangiales bacterium
CTTTTCGAGCCTTAATCCATCAAGCGCTAAAAAAGCGCGCTTGTTTTGGGCCTAGTGTGCTGCTCGCGAGCACCATGCTCGAGAAGGCCGCGGCCGATAGCCCCATGGCGATAAGCGGGCCTGTGGTGTGATAGATGGTCGATCCCGCCGTGAGCTTCTTCACTCCCATTTCGAGCTCGGCACGCTGCGCCATGAGCTCTTCGAGGCTGGGCGCCGCCCGGTGAAAGTCGTTGCGCACCAGGTCTGCGCGAACGGGGGGCGCCTCGCTTGCGCGGAGCTGGCCGATAGGCAGCTGCTCAACAGCCAAAGGATGGGTGACCTCAACGGGAGAGCTCTGCCATCTTAGTAAGACGAGCACGGTATCCTGGGAGTCGCTTCGAGTCGACGCCCTCCCGAAAACCGATATCACCTGCGAATGGCACTCTGAAGTAGCCGCCTTACGCTGCGGTCCACAGCTATGCGCTGCCCGGCACATTCATGGCGCGAGTCGCTTGTATCAACCGGTGGTGCGAGCCGTCCATTGCCCGGCAGGCCGGTCCAGACCCCTTCACAGAGCCACCGAAGCATTCGGAAGGCGGTAGCGGACCGGCCTCGGAGGCCACCGAAGCATCGGCAAGGGGGTCGCGACCGGCCTCGGAGGCCACGAAAGTATTCGGAAGGCGGTAGCGGACCGACCTGTAAATGCTTTTGTGCGACGAGAATGGGGAACGCCCCGGGATCCTTTGAAGCGCGCGCACCTTTGCAAAGCGAGCGATGCTTTCGCTGGTCGTATGGGCCACTTGTGCTGCCACGCCGTGGACACCTCACCGCGTGTCCGTACACTGCTTCGCGATTTCCGCGGAGGGCCGCCATGACCGCTTCTGTACAATTGATCGAACGCTACTACACCGCATTCAACGCTGGGGATTGGGAAGCGTTCTTCGCGCTCTTGAGCGACGACGTAGCCCACGACATCAACCAGGGCGGGCGTGAGACGGGCATCGATGGGTTTCGTGCATTCATCGACCGCATGAACCGCTGCTATCGCGAACAAATCGTGGACATCAGCGTGCTGGTCAACGCCGACGGAACGCGCGCTGCGGCGGAGTACACCGTGCTCGGCAGCTACCTTGCGACCGACACGGGCTTGCCTGAGGCGCGAGGCCAAACCTACGAGCTGCCGGGCGGCGCGTTCTTCGAGCTCTGTGGCGGCAAGGTTTCGCGCGTAACCAACTACTACAACCTGGAAGACTGGCTCAAGCAGGTCGCAGGTTGATGGTGCGCATCGAAGCGCTGCGTGGCGTCGAGCTCGCGGGCAGTCTCGACGCGGTCGCGGCGCTGCGTATCCAGGTCTTTCGCGACTGGCCCTACCTCTACGAAGGCAGCGTCGCATACGAGGCCAAGTACCTGCGGATGTACATGGACTGCCCGCGCAGCTTGGTGGTGCTGGTATGGGATGGCGAGCACTGCGTGGGGGCTTCGACCGTGCTGCCCTTACGCGATGCGCCGCGCGACATGCAGCAGCCGTTCATCGACGCTGGCCTCGCTCTCGAGTCCATCGATTATTTCGGCGAGTCCGTGCTCTTACACGCGTACCGCGGGCGCGGCGTGGGTGTGAAGTTTTTCGAGCTGCGCGAAGCCCACGCGCGCGAGCTTGGCCTCACGCAGTGCGCGTTTTGTGCGGTCGAACGTCGCGACGACGACCCGCGCAAACCCACGGGCTACGTGGGCAACGATGCGTTCTGGCACAAGCGCGGCTACCGCAAGGCGCCCGCGCTGCGCACCACGCTCAGCTGGCCTGATGTCGGCGAACCTGACCAAACGGAGAAGTCCATGACGTTCTGGCTGCGCAACCTCGAGGCCACGCCATGAAGCTCGCGCTCGCGCAGTTTCCGGTGTCGGAGCCTTCGCGTTGGGAAGACTTCGCTGCGCAGGTGGAGGCCTGGGTGAGTGAGGCCCAAACTGCAGGAGCGCGGCTCTTGGTCTTCCCCGAGTACGCATCCATGAGCGTGCCCGCGCTGTTCGATGCGGCGACGCGCGCAGACCTCGTGCGCCAAGTCGACGCGCTACAAGGCCTGCGCGACGCGTATCTCGCGCTGCATCAAAGCCTCGCGCAAACCTATGGTGTTTACATCGTCGCGGGCAGCTTTCCGTGGCAGCTCAGCGCAGGGCGCGTCGTGAACCGCGCCTTCTTCTGCGCGCCCGATGGACGCATCGACTTTCAAGACAAGCGCATCATGACGCGCTTCGAGCGCGAGAGCTGGCACATCACGGGCGGTGACGTGCTGAAGGTGTTCGAGACCGCGTTCGGCCGCATCGCAATCAACATCTGTTACGACTGTGAGTTCCCGCTGCTTGCACGCGCGCAGGTCGAAGCGGGAGTCGAGCTCATCCTGGTCCCGAGCTGCACCGATACGCTGGCCGGATACCATCGTGTGCGCGTTGGCTGTCAGGCTCGTGCACTCGAAAACCAATGCATCGTCGCGCAAGCGCCCTTGGTGGGTGAGGCGCCCTGGTCCCTCGCGATCGACGTCAATCTCGGGGCTGCCGGCGTGTTCGGGCCGCCTGACCGCGGCTTTCCGGACGACGGTGTGCTCGCGCTCGGCGAGATGAACCGCGCGGCATGGCTGTACGCAGAGCTCGACTTGGCCGCCGTGTCGCGCGTACGCGCCGAGGGGCAGGTCTGTAACCACCGGCACTGGGGCGAGCAAAAGCTCGATGGTGCGCGCATCACCTTGCCGCGGGTCGAGGTCGTGTCGCTCTAGCTTTCGGCGGGCCTGGTTTGAGCCCGACCTCACTCGGGCGACACGGAACCCGCCGTTTCCAAGGCGCGCTCGCGCTCGATGCGAAATTGGATGTGGCTCCTGTCTGCACTCCACGTGTACAGAGCAAGCCGCGTCAGGCGCGCACGACAGGCGCGGACATCGAGATGCTCGGCCCAAGCCTGCGCCCTGACTCGCTCGTCCGGGCTCGCAGAACGGCGCAGACGCGCAAGCGTGATATGGGCTAGAGGCGGCCGTTGGCGCGAGGCACGTCCGCCGCATCGAACAGGCTATCGCGCGTTTCAAGCATCGCCTGCTCCACGACCAGCAACGCCGCCGAAGCCGAACATGGTGCGCGGCCCAGCGACTCTCCCCACCTCGTGACGTTGACGTTGCTTTACCGTGATGGCAGTTCGGCGCATGCGTCGTCACTGCGCACTCGCGGGGCGGGCACTCCGTTTTGGGGGAAATATCCGACGAGGCTAAACTTGAGCTAGCCGTACCGGGTTGTGGTTCCTGTTTGCCACGGCTGCGCTGTGAATTTCGTCCGCAGGCGATGATTTTTTTTGGAGTTTGTGCGCGCTCTCCGCGACCTAGTGATCGGTTCGTCCGCGCCGTTCGCATCCATGTGTGGTCGGGGGCGCGGTCGAGGTTCTCGAGCAGACTGGAGCGTGCAGATGGCATCGAAAAATTGGGGTATCGCGCTGGCGGGGGTCTGGCTGTTGGCCGCTTGCGGTGACAGCAGCAACCCAAGCGGCCCGATCCTTGGCCCGGGGCCCGACGGAAGTACCGACGCCCCAGCCGACGATGACGCGGGGCAGATCGGCGACGGCGATGACTCGAAGCCGCCGCCATCAGACAAGCCGTCGATACCTGAAGAAGAAGATGCTGCGATAGACCAGCCTTACGACTACCACATGGAAGACGTGGCGCTGACGGCTGATCTCGTCATCCCCAAGGGCGTGACTGTCCGGGTCGGCCCCGGCGTGAAATTCTCGGCCAGCTCGAGCAGCATCAAGGTCGACGTGTTTGGAAAGCTGGTCGTGGCAGGCACGGCTGAATCCCCATCGTCTTTCTTGGGCAAAGGGTCGCCCAAGTCGTGGCACGGCATCGTCGTGCAGGACGGCGGAAGCCTGACCCTCGAGCACGTGCACATCGGCGGCGCGCAGTACGGCCTCTTTGCGATGCCGGGCTCGGCCTTCAGTGTCGACCACGCGGTGATCGACACGAGTTTCAAGGCTGCCGTAGTGCAATCGAACGGCCGCTTCACCAACTCTGTTTTCACGGCTGTTCCGCTTTTTCCTGCGATCACCGATGAAGTCTCGATAGACGACCCGAACGGCTGCCTCACGATTATGGACGCGTCACCGACGGTCATGAACTGCCGTTTCGATGGCAGTGGTGGTCTCAACGACATGATCCGCATCGGCGGGTCGTCGTCACCTGTGTTCGACCATATCTATGTGCATGCGTCGCACTGTGGATTTCACGTCAGCGGAGGCACGAACAACTCGCCGCGCATCAAGAACTCGATCTTGGAGGGTCTTGCCTACGGCATCATGGCGTACACGAGTAAAGCGATATTCGAAGACAGCGTCTTTCGCCGAAACAGTACGGACGTAGGTATTTGCTCGGGGGCGACGAAAGAGAACGCGCCTTCCCTGAGCGGGAATTTCTTCGAAGGCGGGGCTCTCAAGCTTGACGCGAGCTGCGACAGGATCGGAACAAAAGACATTGCCCCTGCCGCCAAGGCCAACCCGAGCGCAGGCACCAGTGGGCTGTAAGTGAGCTTTTCTCGGTTGATCGGGGGGCGTAGAGGCTGGGCAAGCCGAGTGGCGTTTGCTGTCGCCCTGTGCGCAGGGGCGAGTGGCGCGCAGGCGCACGCGCCTTTGCCGCAACGTGTGGCGCTGATGCCTGACGGAACCACGACTGCCCTTGCACTGCCTGGATTCGGCATTTTGTTTCGCTCACAGCCTGATCAAGCCTTCGTCTACGTCTGTGATGCGTTGCTCGGTCTACGGCCGAGAGACCTCGCTGCGGCAATGACGTTCCTGGCCGATGGCTCACTTTTACTTAGCAACACGGACGGCGTCCGGATTGTGGGGGCGGACGGTTGTCCGCTTGCGAGCAGTGAGAGCGACCTGGGCACTGCGCCGGTGTTCGCGTCGGCAGTTCAGCCTATTCAGGCGGGCCTAAGCGGAGCCGGTCAAGTCGCGTACGCGGTGGTGGGTGGCGACAAAGCGGGCCTCTGGCGCAGTACCGATGGCGGCCGGCAGTGGGAGTTGCGTGCGCCGATCGATGACGTCGAGCGGACCCACGCGGTCGTCGTCAACGCCGAGGATCCTTCTCAGGTCTACCTGAGCGTGGGCGGCACCATAGGGTCCACGCTATTCGCTTCCGCTGACGGCGGCGCCACGCTCACCGCATTTCCACAGGAACCGACGTTCACGCTGCTTCACGCCGAGACGGGGACATCGGGACGCCTCTGGGCGATGGCTCGCGACGCGCAGACCGTGGGCAATCGCGGCTTCGCCATCCTGCGTGCAGCAGGTCCTGCCGGCCCCTGGCAGACGATGCTGCGCGTCAACTACTTCGGTGGCTTCGTGGTCGACCCACACGGTGTCATCTGGGTTGGTGACGAGATAGGCGGCGTGTACCGCTCGGACGACGGTGGTGACACGTTCGTCAACATGGAAAGCGCGACCGACGTTTCGTGCCTGGCTTACGCAGGGGACGCGCTGTGGGCTTGTAGTCCGGGAACCGCAGCAGAGCCGGTCTTACAGAAGCTCGTCGCTGGACACGCTCCATTTGTCGAGGTTGTGGCATTCAACGATGTCGTGCGCCTCGTGGCGTGCCCAGGCGTCGACGTAGAGCAGGTCTGCGCCGCCGCTTGGCAGGAATGGCAGCGCGACGTACTTGCGCGGTCCACACCAAGCGAGGACGCGGGCACATCGCTCGTCCCCGGTCAGTTCGACGCAGGCCAAGCGGACGCCGGGCCCGATGTCTTCACGGAACCGGACGCGCCGAGGGCGCAGTCGGCCTGTTCCGTGGTTGCCGCGCTGAATGCCACCAGCGATGTCGGCAACACTCGGTGGTCGCCGGTGCAGTGGCTTGTCGCGCTCTGTGTGCTGCTTTCGTTACGCAGGATGAGTGCGAGCGGCAGAGCCCGTCACTGCGTATAGCCAAGCGACAATCCAGCGGTGGGAAAGATGTCGCCATCGAAGTTGGCTCGCGCCAAGGCTTGCACGGTAAGCCGCACGAAGGTTCCGCCGTGCTCCGGTTGATAGCGATAGCCGACGAGCGGCGATAGAAAGCGGGTCTCGCGATTGCTCGCCAGGTGAACATAGTCGAGACCGAGCTCAAATTTGTGGCTGAGCGGACCGAACACGCCACTGCCGCCGAGGAATCCACCCGCAGCCATGGCCATAGGCACAGCGAAGATCGAAAGGCCTGCGCGCAAAGCAAGTTGCGCCACAGGCCGATAGTCCAGCCCCATTCCCAGCACCATCGCAGATCCACCCGCCTGAAAAAAGGCTGCTAGCTTGGAGTGATCTCCGCGCGTTCTGTCAACATCGACTGGCGGCGGCGTCTCCTCTTCCGAGAGGTCTTTCACACCCACTTTACCTTCGGTAGTGGACTGCCGGTCCTGTGCCTCAGCTTCGGACGTGCCACTGGCAGCGATCATCAGCGTGCCGGCGATGAAGACCCATCTGACCATGTGGAGGCGCATCGAAGCGCTCTACGCAAGGACCGCACCAGCCTTGGCTCCGAGCTCTTCGCTTGTTTTGGGCCAGAAATGGCAAGTCCGCGAATGAACCTGTGAGTTGGCTGCCACAAGGAGCGTGCACTGAATGCACAGGTGCGTGCCAAATCCCGCGGCGCTCTTGAGCGAGCGATCAGCGTCCTGGTACGTGCCAGGTCCGTTAGATTGCTGTTCGGACCTGCGGCCACGCCATCTCGATGGCACGTGAAGGGCACGCCGAAGCAGAGCTGGCGTCGCGCCCGAAACCGCGTACGAACGCGTGATGACGTTCGCTCGGCTCGGTTTGTCTCCGTCACTCGTGCGCGCCACCGCGGAACTCGGCTACGACGCCCCCACGGCCGTCCAGGAAGCAGCCATTCCCGCCATCCTACTGGGCGGCGACGTGTGCGTGTCGGCCCAGACGGGCTCGGGCAAGAGCGCTGCTTTTTTGCTGCCGCTGCTCGAGCTGCTCAGCACACGCACAGGCGCACTTCACGGCAACGTGTGGGCATTGATCATCGCGCCCACACGTGAGCTCGCGGCTCAGCTCGATCAGGCGTTGCACGACTACGCACGTCATCTCACGCCCGCGATCCGCAGCTGTCTAGTTGTGGGTGGGAGCCCGCTCGACGAGCAGATCGCAGCCCTGCGCGAGGGAGTCGACGTGGTGGTCGCCACACCTGGGCGACTGCTCGATCTCGCCCAAAAGAACGAGCTCGACCTGTCCGAAGTCGAGATCTGCGTGCTCGACGAAGCCGATCGACTGCTCTCCCTCGGCTTCAGCCAGGAGCTCGAGCAGGTGCTTCTAAAGCTTCCCAGCAAGCGTCAGCAGCTGCTGTTCTCCGCTACTTTTCCACCCAAGGTGATGAACCTGATCCGTGAAAGCTTGCGTTCGCCACGCGAGATCAACCTCCACCGCGGCGCAGCGCCCGGGGCCGAGCTGCTCGAGCAGCGTGCCATCGAGGTGGATGCGAGCCAGCGAACTCGGCTCCTGCTGCAGTTGCTCACGAATGAGGGGTGGCAGCAAACGCTGGTCTTCACGGCCAGCCGAGACGGAGCCGACACGCTCGCGATGCAGCTAGCGCGCGCAGGGGTCAATGCCCGTTCATTGCATGGTGACCTGTCGCAACAGGCGCGCTCTGCCGTGGTCCGTCACTTCAAAGCCGGTGAGGTTGCCGTGGTTGTGGCTACCGATCTAGCGGCGCGTGGACTCGACATCGAGCAACTCAGCGCCGTGGTAAACTACGACTTGCCGCGCTCCGCAGCCGACTACGTGCATCGTATCGGACGCACGGCACGCGCGGGCGAGCAGGGTGTCGCGGTAAGCTTCATCACGGTGGACCACGCCGCGCACTTTCGTCTGATCGAGAAGCGCCATCAGCTGTCGGTACCCCGTGAGTGTATACCGGGCTTCGAGCCACGCGACGTGGCCGCGTCAGTGCGCGACGCAAACGGTGGTGTAAAAGGCAAGCGCAAGAGTAAGAAGGACAAGTTGCGCGAAGCGGCTGCCAAGCGCTGAGCTGGGTGGCGTCGCTGGTCTGACCAGGGCTTCGCGTTCATTGGCGAGAAGAGTGGCGGCTTTGCGCTTGGGCTTTTTTCGTGGCTGCATGTCTAACAAGCTCAGCTCTTGCCCACATGTCCTGCTGGTTGCTTCCGACAATTATCCTGACGCTGTGGCGTACAGCGGCCTCGCTCGAGGATTGGTGTCGTCCAGCGCACATCGCCTCGCTGCGAGGCTCTGAGGACCGTGCGGCAGTTTGGAGGAGGGATATGCGCGACTCTCGCGGCAACTTGGGGCAAGCGTGGTATGCAGCGGCGCGGAGTGGCCATGTCGTCAGTCGCCAAGAGCGAGCAACCAGCGTTATCGGACCAAGGGGGCAGTGCGCAGGGGGGCCAGCGTGTGCTCTCCGTGGTGAGCTCGGGCCCCAGCGCTGCCTCGGTGACTTACCGACCTGACATCGACGGACTGCGCGCGATAGCGGTGCTCAGTGTCGTCTTCTTCCACGCCGAATTGCCCGGATTTTCGGGCGGTTTTGTTGGCGTCGACGTCTTTTTCGTCATCTCTGGATACCTGATCACATCGATCATCCGGGGCCAGCTTGCGCAAGGCGGCTTCCGGATCAGCGACTTCTACGACCGGCGCATTCGGCGCATCTTTCCAGCCCTGTTCACTGTGGTTTTGGCCTGCATCATCGTCGCCTGTTTTTGGATGATGCCCTTCGATCTGCGGGGCTTCGGGTCGAACCTTGCGGCGATGGCGGGCTTTGCTTCGAACTTCTACTTCATCAAGACCGGCTACTTCGACGGCGCCGCCGACATCATGCCGCTGATGCACACCTGGTCATTGGCTGTGGAGGAGCAGTTCTACATCGTGTTTCCTCTGGTGTTCGCGTTCCTGGCGCGTCGCGGCACGAAGGCCACACAGTGGGGGATTGTGTTGCTGTTCGCCCTGTCGCTGACAGTCAACGTGTACGGTGTGCACACAAGCCCAAAGTATGCATTCTACACGCCCTGGCATCGGGCCTGGGAGCTCCTGGCGGGGTCGATCGTGGCGCTCGGCTTTCTGCCGGTGGTCGAAAGTCGTCTGTGGCGAGAGGCCCTTTCCGTCGCGGGTGTGGCTGCTATCGCCGTCGCCGTATTGGCCTACGACGGCGAGACCCCGTTCCCTGGCGTCGCTGCGCTGCTTCCGGTCGTCGGCACGGCGTTGTTGATCCAAATGGGAGGCGGCAGTCCCACCCTTAGCGCGCGCGTTCTGGGCATGCGAGCGCCCGTGTTCATTGGCCTCCTGTCGTACTCTTTCTATCTTTGGCATTGGCCGATTTTCGTGTTCGCCCGCTACCGCCTCATGCGTGACTTCAGCGCCAGCGAGGGGCTGCTGCTCAGTGCGCTTGCGCTGCTCCTGGCCTTCGTCTCGTGGCGCTTTGTCGAACGCCCGTTTCGCCACAACCTGGGCCTCTCACGTAAGCGCGTGTTCACGCTCGGCCTCCTGTGCAGCGTTGTCACGGCGCTCATAGGTGGCGCGCTGCATTTCACACGCGGGCTACCAGGCCGGTTTCCTGCCTCGATCCGCGACGTGGCCATGGCGGCTTTTGACGAGAATCCGGACAGTGATGCCTGTCACAACCACAAAGCAAAACAGGTGGACGCAGGCGATGTCTGCGTGATTGGCAGCCAGGCAGAGCCGTCTTTCGTGGTGCTTGGAGATAGCTTCGCAGATGCGTTGGTGCCCGGCATCGCAGTGGCCGCGCGAGATGCTGGGCGCGCCGGATTCGTGATCACCAAGGGTGGCTGCGCGCCTCTGCTCGAGACTGGCGGCCCAGATTGCCAAGCCCTCGGTAAGGCCACATTGTCCTTTCTCTCGCGTCACCCAAACATCGACACGGTGGTCATGTCAGCACGCTGGAGCGGCTTTGCCGAGGGCCAGCGCTTCGGGGAGAACCGCGCAAAGGTGGCGCTGCCTGACGCGCTGACGGTGACGCAGAGCCCGGAAGATAGTCGCAGATCCATGAGGCAGGGCTTCGAACGCACGCTCGCGGCCCTCGCCCCGCGGCGAATTGTTATCATTGGCTTCTCACCGGAACAGCAGGTGCGGCCGCCTCGGGTGATTGCCTTGTCCCGGCGTTACGACGTGGAGGGAGTGATGGGAGTCGAGCGTGCTCTCTACGATCAACGGCAACGGCATGCGCATGCGATTATCGATCCCCTCGCTCAGCGCCCCAACGTCTCGGTGATCGACCTCGGCCTGGCACTGTGCGACGAGGAACGCTGCCCAGGCGAACGGGACGGCGTCGTGCTCTACAGTGACGACAACCACCTGAGTCGTTCAGGCGCTCTGACAATCGTGGAAACGCTGGCCCGCGCGTTCGGTCCGTGAATCTGGCAACCACGCTTGATTCTCCAGCGTGCTCGACCGTCCGTTGGGCGTCAATGTGCGCGGAAACTTCCATCAGTATTGGACTGTGATTCACCCCAAAACAGGGGGCATTGACGGCGCAGTTTTTGCTGTACCGCGACCGGCATGGCTTCCACTCCCAATTGGTGCCAAAGAGGCACAGGACCGATCCGTAAAAGCCACACGTGCGTGGTCGAAACGGCACGCTCTCGCCCCGCTCCCTGGGAGCAAACCTTGTCCATCGCAGCGTGCAGCGCGTTGTTCCACGCCGTGCTCGTGCTCCATCTCTATGCGCGCAAGAACCCTTTGGGCGCAGCTTTCGCCATCGATCCATTCCACTACGTCTTCCACGCCGCATACTACGGCGCCTGGTCGTACGTCTTACTTGCGCTGCCCTTTTTGCTTTGGAGCCGGACCGGCCCTTCGAAGCTCCGCAACGTCCTCCACGTAGGCGCAAGCTTCATCCTGCTCGCCCTGACGGCAGTCGACCACGAGTGCCAGCGTTTCTTGGGTATGCACATGACCCTCGACTGGCTCGCGACCTACGGCGAAATCGAGCGCACGCCCGGCGTGATCTTCGACTCCATGGCGCAAGACCTGGGTGGAGCCTGGTCGAGCCTACACGGGATTGGAATCTGTCTCTCGTTCCTTTTCGTTGCAAAACTCTTTGCGCGACACTTGTCCTTCTCCTTCACGCAGATCCATCGAAGGGCCTGGGTGCTGGCAGCGGGCTTACTATGGATAGTCCTTCCGACCTTACTGTGGAATGTCATCCCTGGTGGGCGGCAACGCCAGAACAAGGTGGCTCCAATGCTGTTTCTGGCGTTTCGAGAACTCACGGCTCCTAGGGTCGAACCGGTTTCCGCAGAAGCCGTCGCCGAAGCGACACGGTTGTATCAGCAGCGCTGGTCGTCGCTCGACACGCTAGGTCTTTGGGCCTTTTCCAATCCTGAGTATCCGCTGCGCAAGTATTTGCAGGGTGCGCCCCCAGCAGCGGTAGGTGAAGCGCCCAACTTTATCGTGCTTTCGCTTGAAACCTTTCGAGCGAAGGACATGAAGAGCATGAACGAAGCCTACCAGGGGCCCACGACCACACCCTTCCTGGACAGTTTGGCCACGTCGCCGAATAGCGCTGCCTACGTGCGTTACTACGCGAGTGGTGTACCCACCGTGTACGCGTTCATGTCCATTCACACCGGACTCTTGCCCCATCCACGCAAGGGCATCCACAACTCGGCGACCACGAAACGGATCGAGGGCTTCCCCGAAGCACTGCGAACGCGGGGCTACCGCACGCTGCACTTTACTGGCAGCGACCCCGACTGGGATGGCCAACGCGTCTGGTTATCGCGGTGGTACGACGAAATCGACTACGCGCCCGACGACCGCGAGCAGGATAGGCGCACCTTCCAGCGGGCAGCTAAACGCCTCAAGCAGGTTGGCCGCTCTCAAGGTCCCTTCTTCGCGTACCTATCTTCGATCAGCAATCACACGCCGTTCCGCTCCCCGGAGCCGAACCTCAATATCACCAGCGGGGAGACCGCGCGCGACCGTTTGCACAACACGATGCACTACACCGATGACGTTGTCCGCGAGCTGTACCAAAGTCTGCAGAACGAACCTTGGTTCTCTCGCACGATCTGGATCATTACGGGAGACCATGGATTCGACCTTGGCGATCGAGGGGAATCCGGGGGGCACCAGAACCTGCGCCACGAGACCACCTGGGTCCCGCTCATCTTGCACGGCGAAGACGTTCGGCTGCCGCGAGGAAAGCAGCTCTCGGTCGCGAGCCATCTCGACCTCGCGCCAACCATCACCGAGCTTGCGGGCGCGTTAGGCGACAACAGCTACATGGGGCATTCGTTGCTGCACAAGGACCCGCAGCGTGCTGACACCGTCATCGGGCGAGCAGACAACTACGCCTACGAAGGGCCTTCCGTATCGCTATTCAAGGGTCAAGCCATGGCCACAGCGCTCGTCTACGCAAGCACGGACTTGGAGCAAGGCGAGTCTGTCGAGGCCCCTTCTGACCTGCTCGAGTACGCATCGAGCATGGCACACATCTATGATTTGCTCGTGGGTTACACGGTGGATCACGATCGCGTGGTGCCCCCGCCTTCCATGAAGTTGGCGTTGGAAGGCGTCCGCCCATAGCTGAGGCCTTTCCAGCGGCTCAGGGCTTCGTGGTACCCAGGTCGTAAACAGCGCGTATGCCTGACAGCTTGCGGACGAAGTCGATGCGCAGGTCGATGAGCTGGCCGGTGTGAACATCGAACACCCAGCCGTGCACGGTGGGGCGCTGGTTCGACAGATAGGCACGCTGGAAGACCGAGGTCTTGATCACGTTGACGCATTGCTCTTCGACGTTCAGCTCGACGAGCCGCCTATAGCGCGCGGCCTCGTCTTGAATGGCTGTGAGCTCTTCCATGTGTAGACGGTAGACGTCGCGAATGTTGCGTAGCCACGGGTTGAGTACCCCCAGGTCCCGCGGCTCCATGGCGGCCCTCACGCCACCGCATTCGTAGTGGCCGCACACCACCACGTGTTGCACGTTCAGATGGCCGATGGCGTATTCGATCACGCTCAGGGCGCTCAGATCGTTCGCGGCCACGAGGTTGGCGATGTTGCGATGCACGAACACCTCGCCAGGCTCGGCTCCCATCAGGTCTTCGGCCGTGATGCGACTATCGGAGCAGCCGATGTAGAGGATCTGCGGGGTCTGGCCCTTGCCGAGCTCCTCGAAATAATGGGGAGACTGTGCCAGCTTCTCCGCGATCCACTCTCGGTTGTTCTCGAAAACTTGGGCGTAGAAGCCTCTTCGCAAATCCACGTGTTCACTCTTTCTGGCGTTATGCTACCGCCGTCCCGGACTTCCTTGCACTCTAGTTCTAGTTCGCATGGAGGCTCGCCGCATTCAGCGCCACATCGGCTCATAGTCGAACACCCGCGAGAAACAGGTTGTCGAACGAAGGAACGGCGCCTACCTCCCTAAGCATGCACATGGACGGTTCGTGCAGTTGCGGTGCCGTGCGCTTCTCGCTGGAGAGCCGCGCGTCTTATCCGTTCCTACGCTGTTATTGCTCGATTTGTCGCAAGACGGCGGGCAGTGGCGGCTACGCCATCAATCTGTCGGGCCAGGCAGATACGCTCAAGGTGGAGGGGCAGGAGCACATCAAAATCTACCGCGCTATACTCGGGGAAGCCGACGAGCGCGAGCAGAGTCAGCACCAGCGGCACTTCTGCGGACGCTGCGGCAGCCACCTGTGGGCGTTTCATCCCGCGTGGCCCGAGCTCATCCATCCGCTGGCCTCGGCCATCGACACACAGCTTCCGCGACCGCCCGAGCACGTACACATGATGCTCGATTCCAAGGCGGACTGGGTCGCGGTCGAAGGTACGCCAGACGACCAGAACTTCGACGAGTACCCGGACTTCTCGCTCGCCGACTGGCACGAACGCCATGGCGTCTACGAAGGCCAGACCAAACTCCGCAAGAAGAGCGTCAGACCCCCGCCGCGACGAAGCCCACGTGCACACAGTCCAGTATCCAAACACCATCCTTCCTGACCCACTGCGGAGTGAGAAGCGCCTGCAACTGGGGTCGCTCATGCACAGCTGGTGCATGTCTCTCCCTGGCCGTGAACATCAGCGGCCGCGCTTCAGACCACAGTCCACTCGGTGCTCGAGGCTGACTCAAGTAGCTCGACGCCCAGTTGCGCGAGTTCTGCCCGCAGGGCGTCGGCACGTGCGAAGTCTCCCTGGCCGCGGGCTTCTGCACGCTGGCGAATTTTGGCCTCCACGACTGCCTTAGAGATGCCCCGCTCGGTCGCCTTGCGATCGCGCACCCGCTCCAGAAATACACGGGGCTCTTCCACGCCGAGCGTAAGCAGTTCTGCGATGGTGTCGAAGGCGCGCAGTGCATCGGTGCGGTGGCTGCGCGCGAGGCTGCCTTGCTTGCGTAGCGCCTTGTCGGTGAGGTCATTCACAGCGCCCAGAAAGCGCTCGACCTCGACGAGTGCTGCGTGTGTCCGCAGCTCGGAGCCGAGCATGGCGAGCAAACGTGCGCGCAATCCGGCAATCTCTGCCGGCGCCTTCCATTCGACCTCCGAGATACGCGCGGCGGGCAGCGCCAGAAGGCGACGCTTGCTGGCGTACAGGTGGCTCACCGCTTCGAGGGCACACGTAACCTGCGGAAAGCGGGCGCCGCCCGCTCCGTCGAGTTCGACCGCGATGGTCAGCGGACCCGTGCCGTTCTCCACCAACGACAAACGACGAAGCACCTCGGGCTCGCTGTCGTCGAGCAGGCGCTGAGCCGCAGCTTCGTGCTCGGCGGGCACTTCGATGGGGCGCCCTAACACGGCCGCGAGCCTTCGTGTGGCCGAGCTCTGTAGCAAGCTTTTGGGAGTGATTACCAGAGGACGATGGGGAGATTGCGGCTGATCCAAGGTGGCTCCGTTTAGCAAGGCAGGCGCCTTACGCCCGAGGATTCGTTGCGGGGAGACGCACGCGGTGCCTTTTTCGTGCTGGCGGGGGTAGATAGGCGCAGCACGAACAGATTGCGAGGCCCTTGGTGACGCCGAAGATTGCAGGACAAAGCTCTGGCCCGGAGCTGGCGTCGCGCGGTCCGGTTCGGGGCCGGCTCTCAGCTGCCCGCTTTGTTCTCGCGTGCGGGTGAGCGCACGTCCGCGCTGAGGCGCATCTGCTCCACCCGATGGCGCGCGGCGAGCGCCAACTCCCGATCCAACTCGTACTGTCCCACAGGCTTGATCAGGTAAGCATCGAAGCTTGCAGCCTCGGCTTGTTCTCGCGCTTCGCTGTGACCGTACCCTGTGGCGGCGACCAGTCGGGTGCGCGAGCCAACCAAGTGCCTCAGGCGTCTGCATACCTCGGCACCGCCCATCTCAGGCAGTCCAATGTCGATCAACGCGAGGTCGAACTCCGAGCGAGCAGCCAGTTCGAGCGCTTTGGCGCCAGCATCCACGGCCACCACCTCGTGACCGGCCCGCTGCAGCATGATCTCCATGAGGAAGCGGATGTCTTCGCTATCCTCCACCAACAGGACCTTCAGCACATTGGGCACGGACACCACAGAACGCCGATGGATCATCGACTCCCTGCTCCGCGGCTCTATCTTGGTCAACAGAGGCAACCTCACGGAGAACGTGCTTCCCTGATCGGGCCCGGCGCTCTCCGCAGCCACCGTGCCGCCGTGCTGTTCCACCAATTGCCTGACCAGCGAGAGACCTATCCCGAGACCGCTGTGGTCCGCGCAGCCTTCGCCTTGCACAAAAATGTTGAAGATTCGGCCGATCAACTCGCGTGTCATGCCGCGCCCGTTGTCGATCACACGCAGCACGGCTTGGCGGCCCTCCACGTCGCACGTCAAGCGCACCTTGCCGCCTGGAGGTGTGTAGCGGGATGCGTTCGTGAGCAGGTTGACGATCACCTGTGTAACGCGCACGCGATCGCCATGGATGGTGATGACGGGATCAGCCTCCACATCGAGAGTCTGCGAGCGCTCTTGAACGAGGGGCGAACACATCTGGACTGCTTGCTCGATGGCCTCGGTCAGCCGCAGTGGCGCACAACGGAGCTCTATCTTGCCCTCGGAGATCCGGGAAACTTCCAGCAGATCATCGACCAGTCTCACCAGGTGTGCACTCTGACGGTCCATGGCCTCCAGAACCTCTCTGGCCTCGGCGTGATCGGGTAGCTGATCTCGCAGCACCTGAATGCCCATCGCGACCGGCGACAGCGGAGTCCTGAGCTCGTGCGCAAGGGTGGCCAAAAAATCGTTTTTTCGGCGATCGGCCAGCTCAAGTTCTTGATTGGCGCGAGTCAGCTCGGCCTGCGCCCTCTCGCGCTCTGCGACAATCACAGCAAGCTCTTCGGCCCGTTGTCTGCTCGCGTCGGCCGCTCTCCTGAGAGCCTCCGCCTCCCAAAGACGACGTTCTTCATCCTGTTCACGTCGCTCGTGCTCGCGCAGGAGCTTCTCTTGGCGCGCAATCTCCGCAACGTGCTTGCTCAACAAGACGAAGGCCGCGACTTTGGCCTTGAGGATCTCAGGTGTGATCGGTTTGAAAAGAAAGTCCACCGCGCCGAGCTCGTAGCCCCGCAACACCTCTTCGCGCTTCTGATCGAAGGCGGTCACGAAAATGATGGGCGTGTGCTTACAACGGTTACGCGTACGGATCAGCTGTGCGGTTTCGAAGCCATCGAGGCCGGGCATCTGTACATCGAGGAGAATGACTGCGAAATCCTGGCGCAACAGCGCCCGCAGCGCGTCCTCGCCGGACTTCGCCTTGACTACTCGACCCGAAAAATCACCGAGCGCAGCGTCGATAGCGACCAGATTTCGTGGGTTGTCGTCGACGACCAGGATGTCGGTCGCCGACTCCTCAGCCTCCGCCGTAGTCCTCTTCATCGACGCCAAGCTCGTCATTTGCCTCTCATTCTACGGTATTGCATCAAGCGTGTATGACCATTGTAGTGACGCAACTCTTTGCTTAGTTTTCCATACGCGCTCGGGCTCTCATGGTACTTACGCGGCGTACTCACATGGCAGTACGGGGATTCGCTGAGTGCGAAGCCGCTGCGCACTGTGTCGCGTGCAAGAAGAAGGATCTGCTGATGCAAAATGCCACAGGCCCCCGTTCCAAGGTTGCTCCTCCCGACAAAAATGACTCACTCGATCGCAAACAGATTCTCGCGGGACTGCGATCTTTGCGTAGGGGAGAATTCGGCATCCGATTGCCGGACAGCCTGACTGGTTTGGATGGACAGATCGCGGAGACCTTCAACGACATTGCGCTACAGATGACGGCTTTGGAGACGGAGCTGCGCGACGTTCGTACCGCGGTAGGCAAAGAGGGACGCGTCAAGCGACGTGTGCAGCGCAGCATCGGCCGCAACGGCTGGGAAAATATCGTAGGCGCCGTCAACGAGGTCGTCGAAGATGTCACCAACCATGCAGCCGCGCTTGCGCACGTTGCGGAAGCGGTTACCAAGGGCGACTTCTCGGTACGCGTCGATATCGACGGCCGCGCCGAGCCTTTGCGTGGTACTTCGCTGCGTCAGGCAGAGACCGTCAATCGCATGGCCGCTCATCTCGAAGCCTACACGCGCGACCTGATCCGGCTCGCGCATGAGGTGGGCGTCGAGGGCAAGCTCGGTGCAGAAGCGAGGCAACGAGAGGTTACCGGAACCTGGCTCGACCTGGGCAACGCCGTCAACTTGATGGCCGCCAATCTTACAGCACAGCTAAGAGAAATCGCACGCGTGACGACGGCGGTCGCCCAAGGCGACCTGAGCAAGACCATCGAGATCGAGGTGCGCGGCGAGATTCTCGAGCTCAAGCACACCATCAACACCATGGTTGGACAGCTCCGCTCGTTCGCCGACGAGGTCACGCGGGTGGCGCGCGAGGTGGGTACCGACGGCATTTTGGGGGGGCAAGCACGCGTGCGCGGCGTGTCAGGTGTCTGGCGCGACCTGACGGAGAGCGTGAACTTCATGGCGGACAACCTGACGACTCAGGTCCGCAACATCGCCGAAGTATCTACCGGCATCGCCCGTGGCGACTTGAGCCGTAAGATCACGGTCGCCGCCAAGGGCGAGATACGCGAACTCGCATCCACCATCAACACCATGGTGGATCAGCTCAGCGCCTTCGCGTCGGAGGTCTCGCGCGTGGCGCGCGAAGTGGGCACCGAGGGGGTGCTAGGCGGCCAGGCGCAAGTCGCGGGCGCGTCGGGCGTTTGGGGCGAGCTCACGCAGAACGTGAACTCGATGGCGAACAACCTGACAAGTCAGGTACGAAACATCGCGGAAGTGGTCAACGCAATCGCGGAAGGCGACCTCGGCCGCAAGATCACAGTCGATGCGCGCGGCGAGATTCTGGCGCTCAAGAACACCATCAATGCCACCGTCGATAAGCTGAATCGCTTCGCGGCAGAAGTGACGCGTGTCGCGCGCCTGGTGGGCACCGAAGGTACGCTGGGCGTGCAGGCCGAGGTGCGGGACGTATCGGGTATCTGGAAGGACCTGACGGACAGCGTCAATCACATGGGGCGCAATCTCACAGACCAAGTGCGCGACATCGCAGCGGTGACCACGGCCGTGGCCAACGGCGACCTGAGCCGCAAGATCACTGTTGAAGTCAAGGGCGAGATCCTGGCGCTCAAGAACACCATCAATGACATGGTGGATACACTGTCGTCCTTTGCAGACGAAGTGACTCGTATGGCACGCGAGGTGGGAACCGAAGGCGTCTTGGGCGGACAAGCTGAGGTTCCAGACGTATCGGGTATCTGGAAGGAGCTCACCGACAACGTGAACTCCATGGCCAACAACCTGACCAACCAGGTGCGCAACATCGCCGAGGTCGCGAGCGCCGTGGCCGCCGGCGACCTTTCGCGCAAGATCTCTGTCGACGCACGTGGCGAGGTTCAGGATCTCAAAGAGACGCTCAATGCCATGGTGGAGCAGCTCAACTCCTTCGCTGCCCAGGTGAATCGTGTGGCTCGCGAGGTGGGCGTGGAGGGCAGGCTCGGCGGCCAGGCGGTGGTCGAGGGTGTCCGCGGCACCTGGAAGGAGCTGACAGACAACGTCAACCTGATGGCCAGCAACCTGACCAACCAGGTGCGAGACATCGCGGAGGTGACCACTGCCGTCGCGCGCGGTGATTTGACCCGCAAGATTGCGGTCGACGCCCGCGGCGAGATCCTCGAGCTCAAGAACACCATCAACATCATGGTCGACCAGCTCGGCTCGTTCGCAGATCAGGTCATCCGACTGGCGCGCGAAGTGGGTGTGGAGGGTAAGCTCGGTGGCCAGGCAGACGTGCGCGGCGTTTCGGGCACCTGGCGCCTGCTCACCGACGCGGTGAACTCCATGGCCAACAACCTGACCGATCAGGTGCGCAACATCTCGCAGGTGGCGACGGCCATCGCGCGCGGCGACCTCGATCGGAAGATCGTGGTGGATGCGCGTGGCGAGATCCTCGAGCTCAAGAACACCATCAACATCATGGTCGATCAGCTGAGTTCCTTTGCGGAAGAAGTGACGCGTGTGGCGCGCGAAGTGGGTACGGAAGGGCGCCTGGGCGGACAAGCCTCGGTCGAAGGCGTGCGCGGCACCTGGAAAGAGCTGACCGACAACGTGAACCAGATGGCCAGTAACCTGACCAATCAGGTGCGCGACATCGCTCAAGTGGCCACGACCATCGCTCGCGGTGAGCTGAATCGTAAGGTCAGCGTGGAAGTGCGCGGCGAGATTCTCGAGCTCAAGAACATTATGAACACCATGGTGGATCAGCTCAGTTCGTTTGCCGACGAAGTGACACGCGTGGCGCGTGAAGTGGGCGTGGAAGGCAAGCTTGGAGGTCAAGCCCAGGTGCGCGGGGCGTCGGGCATATGGAAGGAGCTGACCGATAACGTGAACCTGATGGGCTCGAATCTCACCGATCAGGTGCGCGACATCGCGGAAGTCACCACGGCGGTGGCGACAGGCGATCTGAGTCGTAAGATCACAGTGGAAGTGCGCGGCGAGATTCTCGAGCTCAAGAACACCATCAACGTCATGGTGGATCAGCTGCGCTCCTTCGCCGACGAAGTGACGCGCGTGGCGCGCGAGGTGGGGACCGAGGGGATGCTCGGCGGTCAGGCCGAAGTGCGCGGGGTCTCGGGCACGTGGCGCGAGCTCACCGACAATGTGAACTTCATGGCGCGCAACCTGACGGCCCAGGTGCGCGGCATCGCGCGCGTCGTAACGGCAGTCGCACGCGGCGACCTGGATCAGGAGCTGCGCCTGGATGCACGCGGTGAGATTGCAGAGTTGGTGGAGACCATCAACGGCATGACGGACACCCTCTCGGTATTCGCCGAGCAGGTTACCGGCGTGGCCCGCGACGTAGGCGTGGAGGGGCGCCTCGGCGGCCAGGCTGACGTGCCAGGCGCAGCGGGTGTCTGGAGTGACCTGGTCAGCAACGTAAATGAGCTCGCCGGCAATCTCACTCGCCAGGTGCGCGCGATAGGCGACGTGGCCACCTCGGTGACGAAGGGCGACTTGAGTCGCTCGATCACGGTGGAAGCGCGAGGGGAGGTCGCGCTGCTGAAGGACAACATCAACCAGATGATTCACACGTTGGCCGAAACCACTCGCGTGAACCAGGAGCAGGACTGGCTCAAGACGAACCTGGCGCGCTTCACTCGTATGCTCCAGGGGCAGCGCGACCTCCTGACGGTGACGCAGCAGGTGCTTTCCGAGTTGGCATCCGTGGTGGGCGCCCAGCACGGCGCGTTCTACATGGCCGACAAGGAGACGGGCGACACGGTGCTTCAGTTGTTCGCCTCTTACGCGTTCGTCGAACGCAAGAGCGCCAAGAATCGCTTCCGCTTGGGAGAAGGGTTGGTCGGTCAGGCGGCGCTCGAGAAGAAGCGCATCATGGTGGCCCAGGCGCCGCACGACTACGTGCAGATATCGAGTGGTCTCGGCGCCGCCTCTCCCTTGAGTATCGTGGTGGTCCCGGTGGTGTTCGAGCACGACGTGAAGGGCGTCATCGAGCTCGCGACCTTCGATCGCTTTACCCCTGTGCAAGTGGCCTTCTTGGAGCAGCTCCTGGAGAGCTTGGGCATCGTGGTCGCGACCATCGAAGCCACCATGCGAACCGACAGCCTGCTCAGGCAGTCACAGCGGCTAACCGAGGAGCTCCAGTCACAACAGGAAGAGCTCCAGCAGACCAACGAGGAACTCGAAGAGAAGGCCCATCAGCTCAGTGAACAAAAGGCCGAAGTGGAGCGCAAGAACCGCGAGGTGGAGACGGCCAAGCGTGAGTTGGAAGAGAAAGCTGAACAGCTTGCGCTCACCTCCCGCTACAAGAGCGAGTTCTTGGCCAACATGTCCCACGAGCTACGCACTCCGCTCAACAGCTTGCTCATTCTATCCCGGCAGCTCTCGGACAACATCGAACGTAACCTCAGCGAGAAGCAGGTGCGCTACGCGGACACCATTCACCAGTCCGGTGCAGATTTGCTGGCGCTCATCAATGAGATCCTGGATCTCGCCAAAATCGAATCGGGCACGATGGTCATCGACGCCACCCCGGTGAGGCTGATTGAGCTGTCGGACTACGTCGAGCGTACCTTCCGCCACCTGGCCGTGGAGAAGGGACTCGAGTTCCACACGGCGGTAGGCGAGGGGGCGCCCAGTTCCATCGAGACCGACGACATGCGCCTGCGGCAAATTCTACGTAATTTGCTCTCCAACGCGATCAAGTTCACCGAGCGCGGCAGTGTGTCCATGACGGTTACGCTAGTGAGTAGCCTGCCGCATCGCCCGAGCGCACTGGCCAACGATGCGGTCGCTTTCGTGGTCAAGGACACGGGCATCGGCATTGCGCGCGAAAAGCAGAGAACCATCTTCGAAGCGTTCCAGCAGGCCGATGGCAGTACCTCTCGCAAGTATGGCGGGACCGGCCTGGGATTGTCGATCAGTCGTGAGCTCACGGCGCTGCTGGGTGGCGAGCTCATGGTCGAAAGCCGCCCGGGCGAAGGCAGCACGTTCACGTTGTTCCTGCCGCGCCGCGTGCACCAGGGACGCACGAAGCTCGCCCGCGTGGAAACCAAGCCAGCGCTAGCCGCTGTGATCGCCGCGAGCGCGCCCAAGCCGCTCACCGCCGCGGAGGCGCTGCGCCGCGAAGGGCCGAGACTCGACGACGACCGCGCGACGATTCGCCCAGGGGATCGAGTCCTCTTGATTGTCGAAGACGACCCAGATTTCGCTGCGATTTTGCTCAACATGGCGCGCGATCGAGGCTTCAGGGGCGTCGTGAGCATGCAAGGGCAGGAGGCCCTGGACGTGGCCTGCGCGTTACGTCCTGACGCCATCACACTCGATCTTCGTCTGCCGGATATCGACGGTTGGGTACTGCTCGATCGGCTGAAGCACGGGGCTGAGACACGTCACATTCCGGTGCATGTCATCAGCGCACTCGAGGGAGAGCGTCGTGCTCTCGAGAATGGTGCCTTTGCCGTACTCCACAAGCCCGTCACGCAGGAAGGTGTGCTCCACGCCCTCAACCAGCTGGCAGGATTCCTCGAGAAGCGCGTGCGTCACCTATTGGTCGTCGAGGACGACGCCGTGCAACGGGAGAGCATCGTGACCCTGATAGGAAACGGCGATGTCGTCACGACAGCGGTCGGCAGCGGCGAGGACGCCCTCGCTCTGGCGCGCGAGCGGACCTTCGATTGTCTGGTGATCGACCTGCGCTTGCCTGGCCTCTCGGGATTCGAGCTCATCACGCAGTTCAAGGAGCTCCCCAACAGCCAACGCACGCCGATCATCGTGTACACGGGTCGAGAGTTGACGCGGGCGGAGGACGCAGAGCTGAGTCGTGTTGCCCAGTCGGTCATTGTCAAGGACGTGCGTTCGCCCGAGAGGTTGCTGGAAGAGACTTCACTATTTTTGCACCGCGTGGAGGCGGATCTACCTGAGGAGAAACGGGATCTGCTGCGCCGCGTAGCCCAGATGGATCCCTTGTTGTCCGAAAAGCGAGTGCTCCTCGTCGATGACGACCTACGCAACATCTTTGCGCTGACCGCCTTGCTCGAGCAGCACAAGATGCTCGTACGAAATGCTGAAAATGGCCGAGAAGCTTTGGAACTCTTGGAGCGGGAGGCGGTGGATATCGTGCTGATGGACATCATGATGCCCGAGATGGACGGCTACGAAGCCATCCGCCGGATTCGTGAAAATCCCAAGCACGCGCAACTGCCCGTGATAGCCCTTACGGCCAAGGCCATGGCTGGAGACCGCGAGGCGTGTATTCAGGCAGGTGCGTCCGACTACATTACCAAGCCCGTAGAGCTGGCGCAGTTGCTCTCGCTGCTGCGCGTCTGGCTGTACGGTCGAGGAGTCGCATGAGCGTAGTCGCGGAGACCGTCGAGTTGGCAGAAGTCGAGGCGCTCATGACGGCCATTCGCGAGCGATATGGCTACGACTTCGCCCACTACGCTCGTGCCTTTTTTTTGCGCCGTGTACGACACGCGATGCATGAGGAACAAGTGTCTGGGGTGTCTGAGTTGCAGGCCAAGGTTCTGAGAGACCCGCTCGCAATGCGGCGCTTCTTGGCGCATTTGTCTGTGCACGTGACCTCCATGTTTCGTGATCCCGAGTTCTATCGGACGCTGCGAACTCAAGTGATTCCATGGCTGCGCACCTATCCGTTCATCCGCATCTGGCATGCGGGCTGCGCCACAGGTGAAGAGGTCTACTCGATGGCCATCCTGCTGGAGGAGGAAGGTCTATATGATCGCTGCAGGATCTACGCGACGGACCTCAGCGAAGTGGTGCTCCATCGGGCGCGACTTGCGACCTACTCCCTAGAGCACCTGCAGAAGTACACAGCCAATTACCACCGCGCCGGAGGCAGTAAGGATTTCTCCAGCTACTACACTGCCGATCGAGAGAACGCCCTAATGCACGAGCGTCTGAGGCGCAATGTCGTGTTTTCTCTTCACAACCTGGTCTCCGACGGATCATTCAATGAGTTTCACTTGATCTGCTGCCGCAACGTCTTGATCTACTTCGATGAAGTCCTGCGCGATCGGGCCCTGTCCCTGTTTGATGGCAGCCTGGCCCGCGGAGGCTACCTCGCATTGGGAAGTCGAGAGTCTTTGAAGTTCACCACGCTCGACCCGAGCTTTCAGGAAGT
>CAZEWA010000070.1:0-24044 GCA_964515685.1 uncultured Polyangiales bacterium
CCGATGGACTGCTGGATGTACTGGTTGATGCGCAGATTCGCCTGATGGAACAGGAACAGGTCGATGTCGTTCAGCGCAAGCTTCTCCTTGGACATCACCTGCATCAAGGAGCCGACCATGCGCTCCACGGCGTGCCGAAACACCTGCTTGCCATCCATATAGGCAAACATCATTTCGGGGGACACCTGGCCTATGCCCTCCTCGTTCCGCGGGATGAACGGGCGCTTGGTGATGTCCCAAACCTTTTGGCAAAGCACTTCGGCGAAGCGACCGTCTGCACCGAGGTAGACGGTCTTGATGCCACGCTCCTCTTCAGTCGCACTCACAACGACTGCGCCTGCGCCATCGCCGAATAGCGATGCCACCGTGCGACCACGCGTCGTGAGATCAATCGCAGCCGATTGCGTCTCGGCACCGACAACGAGCACGTTCTTGTAGGTACCGGCGCGAATCATCGCGTTCGCGACAGACAAGCCGTACAAGAACCCCGAACACTGGTTGCGCACGTCGAGCGCAGGCACGAAGTGCCCCATGTCGCAGAGCCCAAGCTTCCGCTGAAGGATCACACCAGACCCTGGAAAACAGTACTCAGGCGACAGCGTGGCGAAAATGATCAGGTCGATGTCACGCTTCTCAAGACCTGCGCGCTTGATAGCCGCCTCCGAAGCGTGCACCGCCATATCGGCACTGCCCACGCCCTCGTCCGCATAGCGTCGCTCTTCGATGCCCGTACGCTGAACAATCCAGTCGTGCGTCGTATCGAGCCCGTACTGGGTCCGCAAATCGTCGTTGGTGACGACGCGTGGCGGTGCATAAAAACCCGTTCCAGAAATGTAGGCGTTCGGCATCTCTCCCTCGCGCTCAATATAGTTCAGCACCACCGAAGTCACCCGACAAAGCGCACGCCGCGGCACACCCCTGCGAGCTTCGTCACGATTTTGCGTCATTCAGCCTGAAATTTCGCTTCGTTAGGTACCGCAACCCACGCGCGGGCAGGTCAGGGTCGCCTATGGCCCAATGTTGAGGCCGCCCGGAGCGCGCCATGCCGCAGATTTCACGCTCCCCAGACTGTTTTGGGATTTGGCCCCGTTTCGGAACAGGCCGCGCGGAACCCGAAAACGGCCCAGCAGGCAAGGTTTGACACCGTATCGGCGCCCGGTTAGCTTCCAAAATGACTCGTTTGAGTCAAACCAGCTAAGCCTAGTCTTTTCGGCCATCGCACGCCTGCAAGCAGAGCGCGTACGAGGCCCCTAGGGAGTCTTTGATATGGCCGTCGGCGCGCGGGAGCACGTTGTTGTACTCGTTCCAGGGTTTCTACCCTTTGCCAAGGGCGTTGCAGCCGGTGCCGGGGCGTCATGTCACGTCGCCACTGTCCTGCGATCCGCGCTGGAAGCGTTCTACGGACTGTCCATCCCGGTGGTAACGCTTCCCCACTCCGCCTCGCTCGACCTGGCTGGGCGCCAGCGGACCCTGCTGCGGCAACTCCAGGAGCTCGACGGTGCACTGCGCGGCGTTCGACACTTCCATCTCGTGGGGCACGGTCCCGGAGGCGTCGACGCGGAGCTCCTGTCTGCGCAGTATCCGCTGAAAAACAGTGCGACCTGGCTCGATCTCGATCCGAGTCACCTGCGCGAACGCATCTCGTCCATCGTGACAATCGGCGCTCCCCATCAAGGTACGTTGATCTTGGAGCAAGAATCCCCGCACGCGACCTCGGGAAGCTCCACGGGCGAGTGCTTGCGTCGAAGAGCGAAGCTTTTTCTAGCCCTTGCGCAACGACTCCTGCCCGCAGCGAAGAGCGCCAAAAGTTACTCGCGGGAAAGCCTAGCCGTACTGGCGCACAGCCTGCGACTCGTCAGAAACGCGGGATCCTCAGGGGCACTCTCTCCCTCGCGCATGCAAGCGCTTCGGACCCGCAACCGCCCCGATGCCTCTTTGTCTGTCCAAGTGGAAAACGTGGTCGTCGTTGCGCCCGACCTGATGTTTGCACAAGCGGGTATCACGCGAGGACGCGACAGGCTCTTCGCTGCACTCCACGCGCTGACCTCTAAATCGGGTTCCGTAGACTCAAGTCTCAACCTCAACCTCGGCGCCAAAATCTTGCGCGGTGTGCCGGCGTGTCGAGTCGTGAGACATGCGAGCGCAAGCGTTCCAGCGTTTGATCTGGCCGCAAACGATGGGCTCGTTAACGCCGCGCATCAGGTGCTTGTGTCTCATGGGCATCAGGCTGCGAACGTGCTCGCCATCGCCATCGCCGATCACGCAGACGTAATCGGCTACCACGCTCGCCAATCGCCATTCGTCGGGCAAAACTCCGACTCAGGCCTGTTCCGTTCGGGCGCGAACTTTGGCGACGATGAGTTCTTCCAGCTTTGGGGACACATCGCGGCGCACATCGCAGGCATCGCGCGCGCCCGCTCGGAGTCCCCGGCGTTTAGTCCTGCGGACATCGCCGCGCAGTAGAAGCCCAGCATAAAACGGTTCTAGGACCGACTCTAAATTGCAGATGGCCGCTATTGCGCCTGCGGCGGCGGTACCCACCATGGGTCGAGTACATCGATAGTGTGCAGTCGGCAGCGCTTCAACTCCACCCAGGGGTAGGCCAGCTCGGGCGCCCGCATGGGCACCCTGCCATTGGGCTCAACGCGCACACACTCCTCCGCATCTGTCGCGGCTGCTTCCTGCATCAACGCGCGTGAGGCACGCGCCAGGAATAAGGCTTCTTTGCCCGAAGCGGCGGCCGCCGATACCCTCGTAAACGCCCGAGTGCTCCCGTTCCGCAGCCAGATCACAAGCCAGTCCACGTCGCCTCGAATAATGTGCACGGCTTCACCGCGGCTCACCTTGGATCCGTCGTCGACCACCACTACGGTTCGGTTTAACTCTAGACCCAGGGCCTTACACAGAGCTTCCGCCCGCTTTGCGCTGCCTGTCCCTGCCACGGCGCACGGGAGCGGCCTCTGCTGGGCGTCGGCGTGTGCACTGCCGACCATTGCCCCAAAGGTTGCCGAGAGGAGCAGCGTCCGAAGAACAATCGCCAGCAAGGGTCTGTTTAGATGACGCAAGTTTCGCCTCGACATGCGGTCCACTATACCGCGTGTGCGCCTATTTTCTTCTGGCGGCGTCCCAAGAAGTAGGGTGAAACTTACGCCTCGCGTTTAGAGCCGGTCCTAGAACAGCTTTAGGCCGGGCTCTTAGCCGCAGGCAGTTGCCGCATCAGCCCTTCTTGGGCCGTGGAAGCAACCAGGCGACCGTCCTGCGTAAAGATACGCCCGTGCACGAGCCCCCGCGAACTGCTCGCGGACGGACTCTGGATGTCGTAGAGCAGCCACTCATCCACGCGAAATGGCCGGTGAAACCACATGATATGGTCGAGGCTCGCCAGCTGTAGCCCCTTCGTTGTCATCCAGCTCACCCCATGGGGCAGGAGCGCTGTGCTGACGAACGAGAAGTCCGACACATACGCAAGCAGATAGGCATGGAGCGCGTCGTCGTCGGCAAGGCGCGCCGTCGCACGGAACCAAAGCGAGCGTTTTGGAGGGCGAGGTGTGGTCACGAACGGATCATCGTTCGGGTCCATCAAGCGCACTTCAAATGCACGCTCCGCGAGCACTTTCGCGCGTACCGCCTCGGGCCAACCCTGCGTACGCGCATCGAGCCGCGCGTGCTCCGTTTCTAGCCCATCGGGCGCTGGAACGTCGGGCATCTCATCGTGATGTTCGAAGCCACTTTCAGGGGTCTGAAAGGAAGCCTGCATGTTGAAAATGGCCACGCCTCCCTGCACGGCCACAACGCGCCTCGTGGTGAACGAGCCACCGTCTCGGATACGGTCGACCTCGTACACGATGGGCTTGCTCACGTTGCCCGGGCGCAGAAAGTAGGAGTGCAGGGAGTGCACCTTGCGGTCCGCGGGAACCGTCTGGACCGCAGCCGAGAGAGCCTGTCCTAAAACCTGGCCCCCAAAAACCCGTCCCCAGCCCAAATCCTGGCTCTGACCGCGAAACAGATTTTCTTCGATCCGCTCGAGCGCCAGCTGCTCCACTAGCTCTTCGAGTACTTTCGTCATGCTACTGCCTCCACGTTTCGGATCCTCGCCCATGCTGCAGGGAGAATAGCCGACGCGCAAAAGCAAATGTAATCCTGGTCAAAACGAGGCAGCGCGCTCCGAGAACGGCTCAAGCTCTGCCGTCGCGCCTTCCTTGCTGCACAGTAGCGCGTCACGCATCAGGATTTTCGCGAGGCGATCGGTGCTTCGCACGCGGCATTTCTTGACCAGCTTGCGCAGGGCGCGGCTAAGGTCTTCTTGATCGACTCCCAGTCGAGCGCAGGCCGACTCACGGCTCTCTTGATCGAGCACGAGCGGAAGCAACGCCAAATCTCGGCCGTCGAGTCCACACTCGCCTGCCATCTCGACAATCCGTGCATCGAGGGAATCGTCACTGAGTCGACCGACCGAGAGCGCACGCTCCACGAACGTCGCGAGCACCCGATGCGGAAGCGGCCGAGCAAACACCTCCACACGCAGCGGCTGCAGGTGGTTGATCCATGCCGTCTGCGCCGTCGTCACGATGCACATCATGGGCGCGAGAGGAGAGCGCCCCCGCAGCGCCACAAGCTCCGCGAGCGACTCCAGCCCCGATGCCGCTCCATCGACGACTACCGCGCGTACGAGCCGAGTAGTAGCCGCCGAGAGCTCCCTTGCAGAGGGACCATGGACGATGTCTGCTCGCCCTTCGACGAGTTGATGCAAGGTGCGCAATAGGAGGGCGTCGTCGCTCCGCACAATGATCAGGTTCGCGCTCTCAGAGCACATGGAAGGCCTCGCTTCTGTGACGGCAGCAGGGCGAACCTCTCTGCACGACACCACTTCATCAGTTGATGCTGGCAGCTAACCCCGCCTCGTTTTCCACGTCGTCAAACGTCTCGTCGTCGTCATCAAAATTCGCAGGCACCGTCTCGAAGATCAGCGCATCGCGCAGAATGATCTTGGCCAAGCTGTCCATCGAGCGTGCACCGCACTTGCGAAGCAGCGCGCGGACCTGCGTCTTCACCGTGTTTTCACTGATTCCTAGGCGTCGAATCACGCGTGGACGCGACTCGTTGCCGAGCGCATAGGCCACGAGCTGTACCTCCCGGGGCGTCAGCGAGCGCCGTCGCGCCAGCTCTTCGACCCAGGCTGCAACGCGCTCATCGGGCAGCCATCCACTGACCAACCCACGCTGCACGAAGCTCACCACGTTACGCTCGCCCAAAGGCTTGAGCACCAGCTCTGCACGAAATGCGTGCATTCCATTCAAGAGCTCAGGCGTCACCGTCGACGCTAGCGCCAGTACCGGTACCAGGGGATGGGCCTCGCGCACGCACTGGATCGTCTCGAGTGGGTCCGCATCAAAGCCGTCGAGATCCACGACAACCCCTGACCAGCGTGAATGGGGAACCAGCATGGTCTTCGCCTCGGCATAGGAGCGAGCACGACGCACAACGCTGTAGCGCTGAATGGGCTCGGTTAGGGAATGCGCAAGACCATCGTCACGAATGACCAACAAGAAGAAGCCACGCTGGAACATGGAGGCACCAAGAAGTTTGGGGAGAGAGATAACTCGCCCGTTTGGGGGCTTACTCACCCTCTAAGCACCAATCGTGCCATCTAAAACAGCCCCAATTTAGCCCTGTTTGGGGGTGCATCGAGCAACTTGTTGCCCAGGTGAGCAAACCTTGCTCAACCTTAGATGCGCAAATCTTGCCGGATGGAACGTGCAGCCCAAAGCAGCACCTCAACGTGGGACAGCGATCGCATACGAATCGTGTCGCCTCGACGTAGCGCAAGTCGCTACCATGGGGATGTAGCGACGAATGCGGGTGTAGCAGGTCACACAAACGTAAGCGCTAGAGGAAGCTCTTCCAGATGACAGGGCTCTCGAAAGCACGCTCCGTACTGAGCCAGGCTTCATCCTGCGCAGAGCAAGCTCCGCGCAGCCGCGAGGAGCGGGCCACGCTGGCCGAAGCCCTTGCTGCTGCGCTCCTCGAGTGCGCGCTAACGCAGCGCAGTGCCGAAGAGACAAGGCGTGGCCGCGTGCTGTCGCGCCTTGCGAGCGACCCGCTCGGGCAGGGTTTTACGACCCAACTCACCGATCGTGCCTATCGCTCTCAGGAGCCCTTACGAACTGCAGTGCAGCTCACGACGTTGGTGCGGCGCTTCGGTCTCCCGCAATACCTGCCGCGCTGGCAGCGCACTCAGCTGTGGTTGGGGGCGCGCAGCGCAGCCCTCCTCCCCAAAACCGTGACGCACGCAATCCGGCGGCAGATTCGTCAGGAAACGGCGAGCGTCCTTTGGTCCTCAAGTGCGGCCAAGCTCACAAGCCTTCTGGGTGAACGTCATCGTGAGCAGACGCGCGTCAACCTCAACAAGCTTGGCGAAGCCCTGCTCGGCGAAGACGAAGCGGGGGCGCGCGTCGCCCAGTACATCGACTTGGTGGCCCGCCCCGATGTCGACACCGTAAGCATCAAGGTCTCCTCCATAGCGAGCCAACTGCAGCCCATTGCTTTCGAGCACACAGTGGCGCTGCTGAGCGAGCGCCTCTCAAAGATCTACGCCGCGAGCCTCGTCCACCCAGAGGATAAGCGTCCGATTGTCATGCTCGACATGGAAGCCTATCGCCACGTCGAACTCACACTGGCAGCCATGAAGCACGCGCTGTCCGCACCGGATTTGCATCGGGTTCGGGCGGGTGTCGTGCTTCAAGCCTATTTGCCCGAAGCCCTGACTCTACAGCAGGACCTCGTGAGCTGGGCGCGCGCGCGATGCGAGCGTGGGGCGGCTCCAATCCGCCTGCGTCTCGTAAAGGGTGCAAACCTCGCGGCGGAGCGTGTCGAAAGCGCAAAGTTCAACGTACCGCTTCCTGTGTTCGAACAGAAGGTAGACGTCGATGCCAACTACAAGTTGCTGCTCGAACGCGCTATCGACGCGCCGAGCCTGGCCGCAGTGAAGCTCGGTGTCGCGAGCCACAACGTATTCGATATCGCCTATGCCTTGGTCCTCGCCCATGAACGAGGGGTCAGCAAAGACGTAGGCATCGAAGTCCTCGAAGGCATGGCCGACGCCTTGCGCAGAGTTCTCGTACAACTTTCGGTCGACGTGCTCGTGTACGTTCCCGTCTGTGACGACAAGGATCTCAACACCGCCATCGCTTACTTGATGCGGCGACTCGAAGAAAACACGTCACAGGAGAATTTTTTGAGCGCGAGTTTCGACATGCGCCCGCATGATCCCTCGTTCGAGCGCGAACGAGAGCGCTTTCGAGCGAGCATCGACCGAATCGAACGACTGTCACTTGTGCCTCGGCGCGCAGCTTCCTCTGCTTTCGACCGAGAAAACAGGGCATCCCCGATTGCCCCGTCAACGTTTGTCAACGAGCCTGACACGGATTTCTCGCGCCCTGAAAACCGACACTGGATGGCAAACGCCATGGCGAGCATGGGCACACCAACCAGCCCCGTGTGCTCCGTAGTCGCCGGCGTCCGCGATACTCAAGGCGCCATGCTCGTGAGCAGCGAGCAGCCGGCGCCTCTCGGCGGGATTCGGCTCGCTTCCTCCGATGCTGTTGAACGTGCCCTATGCTGCGCCGCAGTCGATCCCGAAGGCTTCTCGCGCAAAGATGTCAGAACCCGCGCAAAGCTACTGATGCATGCGGCCCAAAAGCTACGAGACGCGCGCGCGGAGCTGATAGCGATCATGGTCCTCGAAGCTTCGAAACGTGCGCCCGAGGCCGACGCCGAAGTGTCAGAGGCCATCGACTTCGCGGAGTTCTATCGCCACAGTTTTCTCGAGATTTTACGCGAAATCCCTGCCTCATTCGCACCGCGAGGCGTGGTGCTCGTCACGCCGCCATGGAACTTTCCCTTGGCCATCCCAGCAGGTGGTGTGCTCGCGGCCATGATGGCTGGCAATCGAGTTCTACTCAAACCTGCGCTTCAAACCGCCCGCACTGCGGCCATGATGGTCGAGCTTTTCTATGAAGCGGGAGTGCCCCGCACGGCCTTGCAGCTCATCCTGTGCGAGGATGAGCTTGCGGGCGCGTTAGTTCGCGATTCGCGCGTGGACAGTGTGATTTTGACAGGCGCAACCGAAACGGCTCGTCTGTTTCAGACCATGCACCCGGGGCTGCACCTGCTCGCGGAAACAGGCGGCAAAAACAGCATCCTGGTCAGTGCGATGTGCGACCGCGATCAAGCCATCTCAAATGCGGTCGCCTCCGCCTTCGGCCACGCCGGGCAAAAGTGCAGCGCCGCAAGCTTGCTTATCTTGCAGAGGGAGCTGTACGACGACCCGCACTTCATGGCGACGCTGCGCGATGCGGTTGCGAGCCTTCCGGTCGGCTCGGCATCTTCTCCCCAGAACGTGGTGACACCGCTGATTGCACCGCCGGCGGGCCCGCTGTTGCGCGCGATGCAAACGCTGGAACCAGGTGAGAGCTGGCTCGTTGTGCCGCGCATCGATCCTGACAATCCGAAACTTGTCTCGCCGGGCGTAAAGGTCGGCATCAAACCAACAAGCTATCTCTATCGCAGCGAACTCTTCGGACCCGTCCTCGGCGTGATGCGAGCGCGGGACTTCGCCCATGGCCTCGAGCTGGCGAACGGGACGGGCTACGGCCTCACAGCAGGCCTCGAGAGCCTCGACGAGTGCGAGCAAGCCGAGTTCGTGCACCGCATGGATGCGGGAAATCTCTACATCAATCGCACCACCACAGGTGCCATCGTGCAACGGCAACCCTTCGGCGGGTTTGGAAAATCGGGCTTTGGTCCCGGTGCCAAGGCCGGCGGACCCAACTACGTGGTGCAACTCTGCAAGGTGCAGGCGACGCCGACAACGGTGCGCGAAGTCCGTGACGCAAGCGGCATGCCCCTCGAGCTGCGTGCCATTTTCGGGCGTGCATCCAGCGCTCTCGACGACAAAGAACGCACGACACTACTACGCATGGCGGTCGACTATGCGCAGGCTTTCACGACGCATTTCTCGCGCATCCATGATCCGCAGCGCATTTACGGGCAAGAGAACGTTTTTCGCTATCTGCTGGAGCCAAACATCGTGCTTCGCATCGAAGCGGACGCGAGTCCGCTCGAGGCCGCAGCATCTGCCTTGGCCATCGGCCTGCTCAAGGCGCGCGTCCCCGTCTCCATCGCCGAAGCCTTTCGGGGCCCCAAAGATACGTCGTATTGGGGCCAAGCGGTCCGCGTCGAGCACGCTCGCCATCTGCCCCGCTCGCTCAGCCCCCAGGTGCGCGTTCGCCTGCTAGGCAGCCGAAGCGCGGAGCACGACGCACTGTGTGCCGCGCTTGGCGCTCACGTGGCGGATGCACCGGTTCTGCCGTACGGTCGGCTCGAGCTTTTGCACTACTTACGCGAGCAGAGCGTGTCCTTCGACTACCACCGGTACGGGCAAATCGCGCAGCGCAGGCCTGCGGTCGTTCAGCCCTGGAAGTAGGGATTCGTGCCAGCGGCGTGGTCGGTTACGTCCAGCACCGAGTGAATCTCGGGCACCGACTCGCAGATCATCGCTTGAATACCGTCTTTGACCGTGGTGTCCGCTTGACCGCACCCCTGACAGCCGCCGCCGAGACGCACGTAGGCTGTCCCGTCCTTCACGTCGAGCAAGGTCACGGTGCCGCCGTGCGAAGCCACGCCAGGGTTGATGCGCTCCTGGATGATGCGATGCACGCGCTCGGCCACCGGGTCCTGCAGCAGCTTGGGCTTGTTCGGATTGTCGAACTTGAACCCGGCGCTGAGGCCCGTGTCGACGTAGTCGAGTGTGGTTCCGAGCAAGTCTTCAGCGTGATCGCGCGCCACGAAGAACATGACGCCATCCTGTTCGAAGGCTGCGTCCTGTTCGCCCCGCTCACCGCGATCGCAGAACTCGAGCTGGTACTGGAAGCCGGTCGGGCTCTTGTCGGCAATACCGACGCGCACCGCCTGCTCAGCCAGCTCTTCCTGCTCCAGCACCTTTTTGATTTGGGCGGTCGCGACCGCGGTGACATTGAGGATGGGACTATCGTTCATGCGCGAAACACTCCAACGTCCATAATGCTACTTGCGAGCCGATGCTGCGGCTTTAGTGACGCGGTCCAGCAGGTCCTGGGAGAACACGCGCCCTACGAGCTGACCACGCAGGTCCGAATAGGCTTTGTTCCACTCCGCTGCATGGGGCGCCGTATCTATTTCTTTAATACCGCGAGTCTTCAGCTCGTTGTAGGCGGCGATCTCCTCTCCCTCGACCAGTTCCAACGCCTTTTTGTGCGCAAGCTTACCGGTTTCAATCAGCGCTTGCTGACAGTCCGGAGGCATCGACTTGAACTGCTGGTTCGTGACGAGCGTTGCTCCCACGAGGGCGATGTCGGCTTGCTTGGTCATGTACTGAACGTTGTTGAACCACTGCAGGCCCAAAGCTGCCACGGGAGAGGCGATTACGGTGTCGACCATGTGGGTCTGAAGCGCGGGGAACACCTCGGGCAGCGAGAGCGGAACTCCGTTTGCGCCGACGATCTTCATCAACTCAGGAAAAACCGGGTCGTCGCGCCAAACCCAGGGACGCGCCTTTTTAAGGTCGCCCGGGCGTGCGATCGCTTGGTTCGAGAAGATGCGCCCGAAGCCGATGTCGAACCAACCGAGCAGCTGATACCCGGCTTCGTCGAACGACTTTCGCCACTCTTCATCCATCGCGGAACGAACCGCGTTGAGTTCGTCGTAGCTCTTGAACATGCCCGGCAACTGCAGCACCGATGCGCTGCGGACGATCTGTCCGAGCCCCACCGAGGTGAGGCTGGTGGCGTCGATCTGGTTGACCTTCATCTTGCGAAGGACGTCGCGCTCATCGCCCGCGATGCCGCCAGCGTAGAAGCGAAACCCGACACGGTTGCCCGTCTTCTCCCGCAGTGACGCATCCCACGCGCGCAAGATGCGCATGGGCTTGCCGCCCTTGGGGACGATTGTCGCCATCCGGATTTCCCAAGAGCCATCGGCGGCTCCGACAACCGGCAAGGCCGCGGGGCTCAGAAGGAGTCCAACAAAAGCGAGGCAAACCAAAAGGATACGTTGTTTCGTCATGTTGCTCTCACAAAGACCTGCGGCGAGAGAATGCTCTCACCGGCGTGCGGTTTCTAGCAGGACGCGCCAAGGGCTGAGCCTGTTCAGTCACAACGACTGAACGATGCGCTCGGCCAGCTCCTTCGCCTCTCCGTGGTCGAGAGATTGGGGCTTCCACCCCACCCCGAGGCCCCGTCCATCCGCAAGTCTGGGGATGATGTGGAAATGTACGTGGAACACCGCTTGGTGGGCAGCCGCTCCGTTGTTCTGCAGGATATTGAAGTCCTTGGCCCCCGTGGCCTTCAGTACGGCCCGGCTGATACGAGGTAGCACCCTGCCTATCGCGGCACAGGCCTCCTCGCTCATCAAGTCCACGGTCGGCACCGCTTCTTTCGGGATAACGAGTGTGTGACCCGGGCTCAATGGACTGATGTCGAGAAACGCGAGCACGTGGTCGTCTTCGTAGACCTTGTGACAGGGGATCTCGCCGCGCAGAATTTTCGAGAAGATGGTCTCGGCCATGGAGAAGAGGCTACCCTGGCTCGCCGGCCCATGCCACGAACCCGCACTCCGGTGTGGTTATAAGCGCTCCAATTGTGCGAGAGTGCGGGCCGCATGGGGCCCCTCAAGCAGCTCCTGGCTTTCGCGCTCGCAGTCGAAACCAGCCTCACGTTGACCGCCATCGCCCAGGCCCAGCCCAGCGAGTCGGGTCCGTCCGTAGGCTTGCACTGGGTGCGTGAGCAAGGCAGCGAAGATTGCTTCGACGGCTCGACACTCGCAAAACGCGTGGAGCAACGTCGGGGGGCACGACTGTTTTCCGCGCCTACGGATGCCGACGTGCTGGTGGAAGGGCGCGTGACGCGCACGCAAGAGGGCTACCGCGCCGAGTTGCGCACTTTCGAGGCAGGGGGTGCGCTCCTAGGCTCCAGGAACGTGGTCTCCCAGCGGGCTACCTGCGCAGAGCTCTCCGAGACGGTAGCAGTGGTCTTGGCAGTCATGCTGGATCCCGAAGGCGGCGCACTGCAACGTGCAACGCCGAGCTCATCGGGCGAAGACGTGGCGACTTCCAACTCGACTGGCGATGGAGCGTCCACAGGAGACGACGCTTCCACAGGGGACAAAATCGAGACTGAACCGGCACAGTGCCCCAGCGCCGAGAACGCACAGCTTGCGGCGGCGTCGCCGCAAGAAAGTGCCTTGCAAAAGGAAGTCAGCGCGTTTGGACGTTACGCCTACGGGCATGTACCGACGGGCAGCTTTGGCGGTGGTGTCGCCCTGGAGCTTCGCTTCCGCCGCCTGGGCGGTGCGCGATTCGAGGCGGTGACCTTCGCGGAGCAGACCTTCGAGCTCTCTGGGCAAGCCCGTGCAGGGAGTACGGTGCGCGTGCTCTTCGCGAGCGCCGGCTACTGCCCGCTTTGGGGCGAAATAGGCCGTTTTCGTGCGTCGGCATGCGCATCGCTTGCGGCAGGAGCCCTGCAGAGCCGAGGCTTCGGCTTCGACGTCCAGCGCGACCACACGACTACCTTGCTCGATGCAGGTCTGAGTATTCGCGGCGCGGTTCGACTGTTTGGACCGGTGGGACTCTCGGCAGGTGCTGGCGTCACGACGCCCATGTTGCGCACCCAGCTCGAAGCCACCACGCAAGACGGCACGCACGTCACGTTACTCGAGCAGAAAGCTTTTTCCGTCGCGATAGATCTGGGGCTTGGCTGCGCGTTCTAGCTATTTGGAAGGCAGCGCCGCGACTCTGCGTGAGACCCGCGCGTTGACCTCGACAAGCTTGGGTTCGCCCAGTTCCTCGGGCACCTCCCGAACCACGTAGAGCGGACGTCCTTGGCCCTGCTCAAAGATGCGCGCCACGTACGCTCCCACCAAGCCGAGCCCCAACAGCTGTAGCCCCGACAGCACAGTCATGGCGCACACCAGAAAAACCGTCGAAGACGCACTCGGTGCGAGGACTGCATAAGCCATTCCAAGCGTCCCAGAAAACGACAACAGAGCCCCGAGCGCAGCCACTGCCTTGAGCGGCACCGAAGAAAACCCCACGAACGCATCGGCGGCGAGGCCCAGCATGCGACGCAGCGTGTACTTGGATCGCCCTGCGTGACGCGCGGGCGGCACATAGGGCACGTGGGCACGCGAAAACCCGACCCACGCCACCATCGCTCGCAGAAACCGGCGCCTATCGCCCATCTTTGCGAGTGCTTCGCGAGCACGCCGCGACAACACAAAGAAATCGGGCGCTCCCGGCTCGATCGGCACCTCCGAGAGCCGGTTGAACAGCGCGTAAAACCCGCGTGAAAGCGCACGCGTCCACCAACCCACAACGCGGCCCGTCTCGCGTACGCCCATCACGACGTCGTGTCCGTCGTCGAGTTGTGCGAGGAGCTGCGGGATGAGGCTGGGCGGATTTTCGAGATCCGCGTCCATCACGAGCACAGCGTCCGCACGCCTGTCTGCGTAGTCTAGCCCCGCCGTGATCGCGATTTGGTGCCCAAAATTGCGGGAAAGAGACAGCACCTTCGTGGAGTCGTCCAGCCGCGCGAGCGTCTTCAATCGGGCAAGTGTCGTGTCGCGACTGCCGTCGTCCACGAAGTAAATGGCGTAGCGCCAGCGCGGCAAATCATTGAGCACGCGCTTGAGCTCTTGGTGGATCGCGTCCACCACCTGCTCCTCGTCGAGGCAGGGCACGATGACACACAAGAGGCGCGTACCCGAAGCGTCCATGGCGCGGCGCGGCGTTTATACGCTACCTCTCGCGCTTGAGCACCACCTGGGTCGTAACAAGCGACAGATCGGCTGCCAACGACCGGCGCTCAAAGCTAAGCGTGTCGTTGCGTTGCGATAGGTGCCGAAGATCGCTCAACAACTCGATGCCTGCCGTAAACGGGTCACGGAACTGGCCGAAGAACTCCCCTTTCACCTCATCGTTGACCTGATAATGGCCGTCCATCCGCCCTTCGACCGCCGTTGGAAACAGCACGAGAAACGCAGCTGTAACGCCGTTGGTCGACGCCACCGTCACCGTGTAACTGCCATCGAGCTGAAACACGAAGCGACAGGCCTCGGCGACGCGACCACTGCGCGCCTCGCCCACCCATTCGCCTTGCGCGAGATCTCGCAGCATTTCGGCAATTTTTTCGTACCGAGGGTCAGAGACGCTCGCATCTTCGACACATTGTCCAGCGTCGCAGGCTGAAGGCGGCAGAAACGCCCCCACCTCGTCCCGCCCCAAGCACGCACTCGATACGGCCCATAGCGCGGCACACAGCCAACTTGCGGGTTTCACTCGGCACCCGCATCGAACAGGGACGGGTCACGTCCTTCGCCCGGCAACCCGGCCTCGCTCGGGTCGGCGCCACTTGCTGCATCCTCGAGATCGCCTGCGTCACTCACTGTGGATACCGGAGGCGGCCCCGCGGGCGGCGTCAGCCCGCCATCTGGCCAACCACCACGCCGCAGAATGACCTGCACCACTCCCCCGGGCAGATCGATGACGAACGACAGCACCCGGCCCTCTTGCTGCAAAAGCAGGCTACGGAACGTCAGAGATTGAACCAGTCCGAGTACGCCTTCCCAGCTCAGCTCGCCTTGCCCCTCGTTGCCTGGACTCACGTGAACCAGCCGATAGGAGCCCGATGAGCGCCCCTCGGATTGCTGGGCTCCCAGGTCTCCACAGCTCGGGCTATCGGGGCAGTAGACCGCAAATGTGCCCGCTCCAGACATCTCGCCTGCTTCGAAGCGCATTGCGAAGGGCGCGATGACCTCGAATCCAGCCGCCACTCCGTACCAATCGCCGACGACGCCTTCTGCCATTTGTGCGAAGGCTTTGGAGTCGTTGGGCCCGAGGGTTTCATCGCCTATCGGCAAGCCGATAACTGCCGCGTCTTCGCTGCAAGCGTCGCAAGCGCCGCGCTGATTCGACCCCGCACTGTGCACATTCGTGCAAGCCGCGAGCACGGCCACTACCCCGCAGAGCCAGAAAAGCTGCATGCGAAGCCTCCGTAAGTGCCAGTTTTCGCGCTTAAAGCCTGTGACACCGCGCCGCATGGCTCGAGGCTACTCTTCTGCGGCCTTCTCCAGCAAGCGGCGGATTCTAGGCAGATGGGCGGAGTTTGGAAACTTGGCCTCGAGCACGGCTGCACGCTTGCGCGCCTGCTGTAGGTTGCCACTGGAAAGCCAGGCTTCCACGGCCAGTACTTCACGCTCCTGTACCAACATTCCCTGCGGATACCAGCGCTCATGCTGCGCGAGCACGCGGAGCAGCTGAGAAGGTTGCCCGCGCTTCGCTTGGGCTTCGGCCATCAGGCTCAACTCGTCCGTGGGTGCCTGCAGGGCTGCGAGCTTTCGCCGGGATCCACGCTCCGGGAGCGCTGCCTTTTCGGTAGGCACCACGGCGGGCACGTCTGCACCTGCCCCATCGAATACTTCATTCGCGGCGGGCACGTCAGGCTCCACGGCAGGCGCGACGGCCTGCACGGGCGCAGAGGTTGGCGAAGGCACCGGCGCCTCCTCAACCAGCGTAGCTGCGCCCCACCACAGCCCGCCGCCGACCAGCGCAACGGCGCCCGACAGCATGGCTTTGGCGAACAAAGAGGACGAGGCGGTTTTCGCCAGGCTACCGGTGCCCGCGGCAAGGCCCGAACCAGTCGCCGCTAGCGGCACATCTGCTGGAGCAACCCCTGATGGCAACGACGCTACAAGCTCCGCCCCCGAGAGCCCGACAAGCGGCGCCATACGCGCAGAAAAACGCGCGAGATCCTGCTCAGTCGGCCCCTGCGCAGCGCACGCATCGAGAAGGCTGCGCACCTCGTCCGAGATCGCCGCGTCTTCGGCCCAACGACTCACTGTTGGCATGCTCACAACGCCCTCCGTTGCACTCGTATACGCTGCGCGAGTGCCTCTACCTTCTTCCGTGCCGCGTACAGCCGCGAATAGGCAGTCTGCAGGGGACAGCCCACGATTTCTGCGACCTCTTCCATCGGCATCCCCTCAATTTCGAAGAGCACGAAAACCGCGCGCTTCTCCTCGTCCAAGCTGTCGAGCACCTGATTCAGGTGAACGCGCGCACGCTCCAAGTCGAGTCCATCGTCCTGCGAGGCCTCGGAGCCCACATCTGGCGGCTCATCGGTGAGCACTTCAGGCCGGGTCATGGCGCGACGCCGATAGTCGATCGTGCGCCGATGACAGATTCCATAGATCCACGTGCGCATGGCGCAACGACCTTCAAAACTCGCCAAATTGCGATGGACCCCTAAAAACACCTCTTGCGCGACATCGTCGACATCCGCCTCAGCCACGCCGAGCCTCAACAGCACACGCCACACAAAGCCCGAATACGTCCGAAAAATCTCCGGAAAGCTCGGCAAAACGAGCTCCGCCGGACGCTCTGCAGACTTGTCGAGGGCATCGGCGCCCTGTTCTTGGGAGCTTAGAGGAAGCAAGTGAGTTCCAAACTCCGCGGCGGCGTACACGTTTCGACTCGGACCTGGGGTGGATTGAGCACGAGCAAGCGCTCATGACCTGAGTCGCACCCTCTAGGTCCAGTTCTGAAAGAATCGCATAGGCCCACCACCCTCCGCAGATTAGCCCCTCCTGAGCCGGAGAGTTCAGTTTGCTTGAAAGTAGGTGCTTGAACCTGCGACAAATGGGCGCCCGTCGCACCAAGTCACCACCCTCGGGCTGCCGATGCAGGTAACCCCTTGTTTTCACGCACGATAAAGGAGTCTCGAATGCGCCGTGTCGCGCTCTCGCGGAAGCGAACCAAGGCCGCGGGCCTAGTCGCAGCCGCACTCGCCTCGCTGTACCCCAGCACTTTGCTTGCCCAATCAGCCCAAGTTTCCGGCGGCATCGGCCTGACCACCGAGGGAACATCGGTGGAAAGCGCAGCGGCGGCAGAGAGCCCCCCACCTGCCCCGGCGGCGCCGGTGAGCCCTGAAAGCGAGCGCGACCCAGAGCGGGAACGCTGGCGTGAGATGCGCGCGGCCAACACCTATTACGGCCCGGTCGGCGGTATCTTCGTCGTGGATGCGGGCTCGGGCGCTCCGAAGTCGTTCCGCTTGCAGCTGATGACAGACTTGTTCGTCAAGAAGGACTTCCTCTACAAGGGCGACAAGAATCGATACACGGGTGGCGTGCTGTCTCTCGGCGTGACGCCGATCCGGAACCTCGAGTTGAACGCAGCCATCAGTACGCGCTCCAATCGCAACACCAAGACCGAGCCCGAAATCCTGCAAGCCGTCGGCGATCTCCATTTCGGGGTCAAAGCCTTTGGCGAGCCCGTGGACGGCTTGACCATCGGTGGTGACGCGCGTCTGTCCGTGCTCAGCGCGCTCGACAATGTCGGTACGAACTCTGCCGCCACGTCCGTCGGGCTGCGCGGAAACATTTCGGTCGATCTGCGCAAGATGACCGAGCGGCAGGTGCCCCTCCAGCTGCGCTTCAACGCGGGATACGTCTTCAATAACTCGGACAAGCTCATCCGCGACACCGAGCGAGCTCGGTTGCGCAATCTCAGCGCGCAGAGCAACGCCGAGATCGATCCGAGCAATGAGTATCGGCATCTGGTGCGGCGCGACGAACGCTTCGGCCTCGGCATCGACCGCGTGGACCACGTGGCACTCGCACTCAGCCTCGAAGTGCCGCTCGAGACCAGCAAGCGCTTCGCCATCCACCCGATCGCGGAGTGGGGCATCGAAGTCCCAGTCAATCGCCAGGGCTTCGACTGCCCGTACATCACCCAAGCGGGCGGCGGTAAACTGCGCGGTACGGATAGCTGTCTCGGCCAGGAAGGCGTGGACGTGCTGCGTCAACGCGTCACCCTCGGCGCGCGCATCTTCCCCGTGCTTGAAGGGCTCAATCTTCTGGCGGGCATCGATATCGGCGTAGGGGGTTCCACGAACTTCGTGCAAGAGCTCGCACCCAATACGCCCTACCGCATCATGCTCGCTGCAAGCTACGCAGCCGATCTCCAGCCGAAGCCGGCCAAGGTGCAGATCGTAGAAAACCGAGTCGAAGTGCAAGTGCCCGTGGCGCCGCCGGAAGGTCGCATTCTCGGGCTCGTGGTGGAGCAGGGCAACGCCGGCATCGGCGTCCCCAATGCCAAGGTGGCCTTCCCCGGCCGAGGTCTCAATCCCATCCTCGGCAACCCCGACGGAAGCTTCGCGACCTACGCGGTCGACCCCTCCGAGCTGCAGCTCGAGATCGAGGCTGAAGGCTACCGCTCAGGCACCTGTGGCGCGGTCATTCCTGAGGTCGGCGGCGATGTCTCCCTCACCTGCGAGCTCGTTGCACTTCCGCGCGTCGGCAGCATGGCAGGTCAGGTCGTGCTTGGAACGGACGGAACCCCGGCTGCTAGCCTCGCTGTGCAGCTGCTCGGTCCCTCCATGCGCAGCATCGTGACCGACGCATCGGGCCGCTTCCGTGAGGAAGATTTGCCCCCCGGCGACTACACCGCACGCATCGAACAAGAGGGCTACTTGATCTCGGTCACGCCTTTGCAAATCAAGGTGCGCAATGAGACCGAAGTACGCATTCCTGTTTTGGCCACGCCCAAGACCTCGTCCGTGAAGGTCCAGAAGGACAAGCTCCAGATCCGCGGGAGCATCTTCTTCACCACGGGAACAGCCGATATCGAGGCGCGCAGCGAGCCGCTCCTGACGGAGATTGCGGACGTCTTCATGCGTAACCCAGATCTGCTTCGCGTCGAAGTACAGGGCCACACCGACGACACGGGTTCGCCCGACCAGAACCGTGAGCTCTCGCAGAAGCGGGCCGAGGCCGTGAAGGACTGGCTTGCAAAGGCTGGCGTCGAGCGGGACCGCTTGGTGGCACGTGGCTTCGGCTCAGAGCAGCCCATCGTGCCCAACGTGACTCCGCAAAACCGTGCCAAGAATCGGCGTGTGGAGTTCGTTATCGCAAGCCGCGCGGGTCAGTAACGCAAGCGTCACTGGACGTAAGTGCGGTAGCGATAAAACGCGGCGCGCAGGCCAAACAGGAGGCTCGCGCCGAGCATCAGCGACGCAAACGTCCAGAAGAACTGCACGCGAGGCAGGTTCTCCAGGCTCGACATGAGAGCCACCAGCATATTGCCGACCGACGCCGTGAGCAGCCAGAGGCCCATCAACAGGGACTTCATGCGCCGCGGCGCCTGCGTGTATGCGAACTCAAGCCCCGTGACCGACACCATCACCTCGCCAAACGTGATGGCCAGGTAGGCGAGGAGCTGGACGCCGATGTGCACCTCTTCGCCTGCGTCCAGGCGCTCTTGCGCCAGCGCCACGATCACGAACGCCACGGACGCCATCAACATGCCGCAGGTCATGCGTTGAAGCGGCGTGAACTCGCGACCGAGTACCTTCTCGACGGTCGGGTACACCACATAACCGACGAACGGCACCAGCATCATCACGAGCGCCGGATTCGCCGCTGAGATTTGCTCGGGCTGCAGCGTGAGCTCGAAGCCCAAGAAGGCGAAAGTGCGGTTCATCTGTGCGGCTTGAGAGATCCAGCTGGAAGCATTTTGATCAAACAGCGCCCAAAACACGCTCACCATCGCGAACACCGTAATCAGGCGTAACACGGCGGGCGGCCCCTCTGCGGCCTCTTCGCCGAAATGGCGCGCTGCTTCCGCCCAGAAGCCCTCGCGCTTCTTGCCAGGTACGCCTCCCGACGAGCTTAGGCGGGCGCGAACCGAGAACAGCACAACCGCAAGGAATCCGTCGTCGGGCTCCCAGCGCTGTCGCCAGGAAAACACGAGCAACCCCGCGACCAAGCTTACGAGCGACAAACCAGCCTTGAGCCCCCATGAGCATGAAGCATACGTTTCCGACAGGCCGCCCCCGAACATGGGCAGCGCGATGGACATGAACAGGAGCACGCCGCTCACCACGTCGACCAAGCCCCAGAGGCCACCAGGCTTCGGAGGCACGTGCACGTAGACGTGCCGGCCCATCCAGAACCACGCGGTCGCAATCCCCATCAAGGTCCCGGGAATGGCGAATGCGACGCCAAACCCGTACACGTCTTTGACCCAGGGAATGAGCAACGTGGAGAAAAACGCGCCGAAATTGATGATGAAGTAGAACGCCTGGTAGACGCGCTCGAGCTTCGACGCATTGCCCGCGCCGAACTGGTCTCCCACGTGGGCCGAGACGCAGGGCTTGATGCCTCCGGAACCTATCGCTATCAGCACGAGGCCAGCCACAGAGCCCTGCAGGTTGCCATCGAAGATGGCCAAACACGCGTGCCCGGCGCAGTACACGAGCGACAACCAGACGATGGTCGGGTACTTGCCCCAGAAGCGGTCAGCGATGACGGCCCCTATCATCGGCAGCGCGTAAACCCCTGCCACGAAGGTGTGGACAACCTCGAGTGCTTGCTTTTCGGCCAGGTCGGGTCCGAGTCCGCCCTCTCGTAAGAGATGCGCGATGTACACGAAGAGGATGGCCTTCATGCCGTAGAAGCTGAAGCGCTCGCAGCCTTCGTTTCCGATGATGTAGGAGATGCCCTTGGGCCAACCCCTCTCGCTGGGGTCTGGAGCCGTCCGATACGCGACCATGGATCGAAGGTACACCAGGTAGCGGAGTCTGGCTTTCGTCATCGCTTGTCATCAGTGCGACGAGGAGGGCCTTGGATTGGAGGCCCGCCTCACTAACTGAACGGTTGATGAGACTCGATTTTCTTTACGAAATCGGACTAGCTTCTCGGGTCAACCCTTTGAGCTAAACGGTTACTGTATTCGCGAGCAGGACCATATACCCCTACATCCCAATGGCTACCACACGCACACGCTCCCTCTTGCTAGGTCTCGGCCTACTCACCGCCGGAACGGCCTACGCTGCGCAGTCTTACGACACCACCACCGCTGGCTGGACCCCCATGGTGACCCTCTGGGGCTCGGGCGACACGCAGGTGGCCCTCAAGTCCCTCAACCGGCTGACACAGGCCTTCGAGACGTTCCTACACAAAACCGAGGTCGATAAGCCGACCCAGAAGTTCATCGATAAAGCCTTCAAAGAGTTCGAAAACTTCGACCTCAAGGGCTTCCATGACCTTCTGCCCGACGAGCGCAACGGCCGCCGCGAGCTCCACGTCCGCGGTGAGCTCAGCTCAGGTAAGTACGTAGTCGGCCGCGCCGAAGCGACCTCGAAGTACGAGGTCGGCCTGGACACCGGACGCAGCGGCCTCGCTGAGATGTCGTTGCTCATCCACGGTAAGCACCGCAAAACCAAAGAGCAGGACAGCCTCATCGTCGGTGGACGTTGGGGCCTCGGGCTCGGCCAACTCTCGTACGGCGCTCTGATGGAAGCTGGGCGAGATCTCTCGCGTCTCGCTACCACGGGCGACCCGCGGCCCGAAGGAACCGGCGAAAAGGCCGCACCCGGTGCAGCCGCCGTCTCCAAGATCAAACAGTCCAATCCGGGACTCGGCGCAGAAGATATCGAGACCCTCGCCATCCTGTACGAGGCCTACCCAGCACTCGGCGATGTCCTGCAGACCGTGGGCAGGCTCGAAGACGTCCGCACGACGGAGTCCGAGAAGGGCTACTTCCACATCACCACGCGCATGCGTGCGGAGCCGGACCGTCTGAAGGCCAAGTACCCGAACTTTGCGAAGCACGTCAAAAAGCTCGGCGACGTATTGAATGCGAAGGTCCGCGTACTCGACGACCAGGGCCGCGATATCGTGCGCCTCACCGTAGACAGCGAGAAGCTGCTGTTCGGTGTGGAATGTTACGTGAAGGACGGGCAGGTCTTGCCGTTCGACGACAATCAGGTCTACGACTCGGATCCACTCGATACGCTGGCCGCCTCCCTCAAGGCGCCAAAGGTTCAGATCACCGCGCGGCTCAACATTCTCGGCATCATCTTCAACCTCAAGGGGCTGCGCCTCGATGCGAAGTACGACGCACACGAGACCTATACGATTGCAGATGCAAGCATCACCACAATGCCGAAAATCAAGGTGGAAGGTCGCGCACTCGGCATCTTCTCCCCTGGCTTTTTGGACGTGTTCATTCCGAGCAACATCCAATCCATCACCGAAGATTTTTTCAGGCTCGCTGTTAAAGGCAATGATGGTAAGGGCTTCGACGCGCACGTGGAGCTCGGAAGCCGCTCGGCCGGCGGCCCTGGTGTGCTCGCCATCACCGCTTCGGTCGAAGCGCTGGAGAGCTTCATCATCAAAATTGGTGGGGGCATCATTACAGATCGCCTCTTGATGAACAAAAGGGCTGAAACCGAGGCAAAGCAACTCGCAGCAGACCTTCACGACGCATTCGTAAATGATCTGGCTCGGTTCCAGAAAAAAGTCGGCGGTGCAGGCTGAACTAGGATAAAAGTTTCGTCCTCTTGATGAGTGGAAGACCTGGATGCCGCCATTTGGATGCGTCCAGGTTCGTTGTTTACGCTGGAAACAGCAAGGTTGGTCGGAGGTCGCCGATGGCGAGTCCTAATTTGCTTAAACAAGCGCTTGGTTTGGTAGTCGGGCTGTCCGCGGCTGGATGTGCTGCTGATATTTGGAGTTATTCCGAAGTTCAGGAGGATCTCAGCGTCGGCGGTGAAATCTTTCGTGTGTTCTGCAAGCGAACCGCGAAGTCAGAGGATCCTAACGACTTAAGTGGTCTGCAGTACACTCCGGCTTGTGATGGTAAGAGTGCGCCGCCAGAGAACGCAACTGAGCGCGTCAAGGCCATCGTCGCGCGACGAGATACCATCGTAAAAACGATCGACCGCATCCTCGGCGACGACGCTGTGCTCGCTGAAAAGGTCATTCAGCAGCTCGAAGAAGACGAAATCACCGGCTTCCTCAGGGAGTTACTGCCGCTCTACGACGGTGCCGAGCCCGTCCTTCCGGGCGCTTCGCGCGCTGTGGGAGCGATGCTTGCTCGCTTGGTCGACGAAGCCGACGCAACCGGCCAAAAAGCGCTCGATGCCTTCGCTGGCATCACTGGACGCACCGGTTATCGCAAGCTCGACCTCTCGCTTGGCCTCATCAAGATCATCTTCAGCTACCCTCAGCTCGACGTCTTGTCCGAGTCCGGCATGCGCTTTTTGGCGCGCGGCGGCAAGGGCGAAGCCGAGCTCGACGAGATAGCGCAGGGGCTGGCCCTCGAGCTCGCGGCCTACGACGATTCGCCCGTCACAGCAGACTCCACGCTGCGCGTCGCACGCGATTTCATGCTTTCCGACCTCTACACCTACCCAGGCGCCGAAGCTGACCTGCCACAGGTAGAGCCTATCTGGATGACTCGCCGCGACGTGCGCGGTGTAGCCCTGCCGAACGCGCCTGCCGGTACCGTACCTGCGCCCTTCGTAGACGCAGACGGAGACGGCCTCGCCGACATCCTGCCGTCGGGCAAGCTCGCCGGTAACGTCCCGTCGCCCTTCAGGATCGCAAACGAGCCCCCGGCCACGCCGCGCTTCGATGATGGACGCGCCAAGAACGGCGAGCAGCCGCTCTACGACTACTTCGATGCCCAGCGCTCGATGACAGCCGCCTTCCTGCGCGAAGACGCGCGCTTGTCTGTGATCAACCAGGGCGACCGCACCACGTTCGAGAAGTTCGGACGCGGCCTGCCTGCTCTGTTCGGGCTCGCAACCAAGCGCAACGTTGCCTACGGCAAGACGCGCGTGGAGTTTTTGGGTCCGGACCCGGCTGCCGGCCCCATGCACGACCTCGTTCACGCGGTCGGCGCACTCGTAAAGCATCCCGACGAGACGCGGCGTCTGTTCGCGGCCATCAAGCAGGCCACGATCACGCACGAGTCCGACATCATGCAGCTCATCGACACGATGCTGAAGATGAACGAGCTCGGTAAGCAGCACCCCGAAGCTCAGCTCGTGGGCGAGGCCGGCCCCGGCACGCCGCATCGCTTCTGGGACGACCTCATTGCCGTAGCCGAGCGCATGGCGCAACGCCCCGGAATGATCGAGGCCGTTCTGAAGATGATCGTCGATCCGGAC
>CAZEWA010000071.1:0-23980 GCA_964515685.1 uncultured Polyangiales bacterium
CTCGGTGATGACGCCGCCGAAGCGCTGCCTGGTCCGGCAAGCGACGGGAGGTTTTCGGACCGCTCTTAGTTCAATTTGTGAATGGGCGAGGGCGGGCGTGTGGCGCGCTTCTTGGCGCCGTCTTTGTCTTGCCGCCGCCGCGCCTTGCGGACCTTGGTACGCGCTTGGTTGCTGGCCTTGAGGGCCGTTTCGTAGCGCTCCTGGTGCAGCGCGATCAGCTGCTCCTGGGAATTGGTTTGTGACTGCGCTCGGCGCGGCGTCCGCTGCACGTAGCTGCCATCTTTCTGCATGTCCCAGGCGCTGCGGCAGTCAGCAAGCTGCAGATCGAACAAACGCCTTAGTTCGAGGCGCAGCTCGTGGGGTTCGATGGGGACCAAGACTTCGACGCGGCTCTCGAGATTGCGTGTCATCAGGTCAGCCGACCCGATGAAGTATTCTTCTTCGCCGCCGTTGTGGAAGTAAAACAGGCGCGTATGCTCGAGGAAGCGTCCAACGATGCTGACGACGCGAACGTTTTCAGACAGCTCTGGCACCTGTGGCCTCAGGCGGCAGGTGTCCCGCACGATGAGGTCTATCTGCACTCCTGCCTGTGAAGCGCGATACAAGGCGCGAACGATGTCGGGGTCTTCTAAGCCGTTCATCTTCATCTGAATGGACGCGGCTTGTCCCGCCCGTGCGCGCTCGCACTCGCGCTCGATGCGCAACAACAGACCTTGCTTCATCACGCTCGGACCGATCAGCAGTTTGCTGAAGCGGCGCGTGGGGTTGACGCCCGTCGTCAGGTAGTTGAATAGCTCGCTTGCATCGCGGCCAATCGCTTCGTCGCAAGAGAAGAGACCCAGATCCGTGTAGAGCTTTGCCGTTCCGGCGTGATAGTTGCCCGTCCCTAGGTGCACGTAGCGCTTGAGGCCTGTCGGGTCCTGGCGCACCACCAAGATGACTTTGGCGTGTGTCTTGAGGCCTACGATGCCGTAGGTCACGTGAATGCCCGCGGCTTCGAGCCGGCTCGCCCAGCGAATGTTAGCTTCCTCATCGAAGCGCGCCTTGAGCTCCACCACGACCGTGACTTGCTTGCCATTGCGTGCGGCTTCTACGAGGTGCTCGACAACCGTCGTCTCGGCGCTCGTTCGGTAGAGCGTCATCTTGATGGCACGAACGCGCAAATCGGAAGCGGCCTCGCGCAGAAAGCGTTCAACCGAAGTGGTGAACGATTGGTAGGGATGGTGCACGAGTAGGGCGCCCGCATCGCGTATGGCCTGGAACACATTCGGAGCCCCAGCGAGCAGCGGATGGTCGACGGATCTGTGGGGAGGAGCGTGCAGTTCCGGAATCGGCAGTTGCCACAGCTCCATCAAGTCGTGCAGAGCGAGCATGCCTGAAACTTCGATCAGATCGTTTGGCGTGGCGAGTTCCAGCTCCTGTGCCAAGCGGTCCTGCTTCGTCCGCTCCATGCCTTCGCTGACCTCGAGGCGTACGACCGGAGCGAACTTACGCTCGCGTAGCTCTTCTTCGATCATCTCGAGGAGGTCGTCCGCGGATTCTTCGTCTTTTTCGGTGCTCGCGTTGCGGGTGGCGCGAAACAGATCGCAGCTCTCGATGAGCGCGCCTGGAAACAAGAGATCGAGGCAGTGTGCCATCAAGTCTTCAAGCAGGACAAAGGTGTGGCTCGCGCGAATGGCTATCAGTCGCGGTATGCCTGAGCCGACAGGGAGCTTGATGCGTGACAGGACGGTGCTGTTCTCGGCAGGGTCGCGCACACTTACGAGAAGATTGAGTGACAGGTTTGAAACAAAAGGAAATGGATGTGCGGGATCGATCGATTGCGGGGTGACGAGCGGGAACACGTTGTCAATATAATGTTGGCGAAGCCAATCCTGATCTCCGTGACGCAATGTTTTGAAGGACACGATTCGAATGCCGCGTCGTGCGAGCGAGGCCAAAAGCCGGTGACGCACGAACTCGGCCTCTTCAACCATCTCGTGGACAGCGAGCAGACATTCTTCGATTTGCTGAGCTGGGGTGCGTCCGTCGACGGTGAGCTCGCTCAACTCAGCACCGAGCTGTTGCTTGAGCCCCCCGATGCGCTTCATGTGGAATTCGTCGAGGTTCGAGCCGACGATGGCGAGGAACTTGATTCGCTCGAGCAGAGGGGTGCGTTTATCGGCCGCTTCGTTCAATACCCGGCTGTTGAATGTAAGCCAGGTGAGCTCTCGATTGAGAAAGAGGCCTGGGTGCTTCAGCTCGTTGAGCTGTTTCGAGGACGCTTTCTGCGTGTCACTCGCAGACGCTTCGTCCAATATCGGAGGGAGCCTGCGCAGGCCCTCGCTTGGAGGCGTTCTGCCCGACAACATGGGTACTAACCTTTTCAGATGTCACTCTACTAAGCGAATCACGTCTCCTTTCAGCGTAGATCAATCATGTAACAAGTGTGTGGAGAAATTGTGGCAAGAGAAGCATCGCCAGGACTCGTCGCCGCTGTTGACCTTGGCTCGAACAGCTTCCACATGGTGATAGCGCGCGTCTTAGACGGGCAGTTGAATGTGGTCGATCGTATGCGACAACGTGTGCAGTTGGCATCAGGCCTGGGGGACGACGGCAATGTGTCTGCAGACGCCGAAGCTCGCGCACTTGCTTGCTTGGAGCGCTTCCGGCAGCGCTTGTCCGGGATGGCCCCTGAGCGTGTGCGCGCGGTGGGCACGAATACGTTTCGCCGAGCCAAAAATCGTAAGGCGTTTCGCAAACGCTGTGAAGCCATGTTGGGGCACGGAATCGACGTGCTTCCAGGGCGCGAAGAGGCGCGTATCCTGTTCCGGGGGGTGGCTCACGACCTACCCGCGTTCGACGGAAAGCGTCTCGTGGTGGACATCGGCGGCGGCAGTACAGAGTGCATCATCGGGGTCGGTGAAGATGCCCAGCGCATGGATAGTTTCCAAATGGGATGCGTGTCCTATTCCGAGCGCTTTTTTCCGGACGGTCGCATTACACGGGAGCGCTTTAGGCGTGCGAGCATGACGGCGCGCCTCGAGCTTGAGCCGATTGAGCGACTCTATCGTCGCTCGGGATTCGACGAAGCGATTGGTTCGTCTGGGACGGTGAATGCCATCGAAGCGCTATTGCGGGCGATTCCCGCGATACCGACGACGCCTCTCGTGACATCAGACGGCATCAAGTTGCTACGGGACATGCTGATCGAACGTGGTCACGTGGAAAAGCTTGCGGACCTGCCGGCATTATCGCCAGACCGGCGTAACGTGATCGTAGGTGGCATCGCCATTTTGCATGCCGTCTTCAAAGGCTTTGGCATCGAGCGCGGCATGCGCGTTTCCAAGTCGGCGCTGCGTGAGGGGCTCCTGTTGGAGCTCATCGGAGGCCTCGGCCAGCAAGATATGCGCGAACGCACCGTGGCCCGCTTGCAAGAGCGCTACGCAGTGGATCGCGCGCAAGGGCAGCGTGTGGAGCAGACCGTGCAAGAGCTCGCACGACAGGTGGAGGGCTTGTGGCAGTTCACCGGGCGAGAGCTACGCATGCTCAACTGGTCATCGCGTCTGCACGAGATAGGGCAAGCGCTCAGCTTCGGTGGCTACCATCGCCATAGCGCTTACATCCTGCAGAACTCCGATATGCCTGGCTTCAGCGAACAGGGCCAAGCCTACTTGGCGGCCATCGTGGCCTCCCATCGCAGGCGCTTCGATGCACAGAAGCTTGCCGCGCTGCGCCAGGTGGACGGGGAGCGTGGGGTGCGCGTGGCTTTCCTGTTTCGGCTTGCTGTGCGCTTGAATCGCGGGCGCGAACGCACCCCGACTCCACAGGTTCACGTCCATGGAGAGCATATCGAGGTGGAGTTTGCGCCGGGGCTGCTCGAGAACAGCCCGATGACGCGCGCCGACATGGAGGACGAACAGGCGCTGGTGCGGGCGGCGGGGGTTGTGCTGTCGTTTCGCTGAGCGGGGCAGGCGTCGGCGCCAACAGACTTTGCCTACAAATCGCGACGCGCTACGCGAGCCTGTGGTCAAGGCACGGCCCCCGTGGCAGACCTGCGCGCACCAGGAGGAACGAGATGGAGAACAAGGCGCCCGAGACCTTTGGCAACGTGGAAGTCGTGACCAAGGCCAATGTGTACTTTGACGGCAAGGTGGTCAGCCACACGGTTCGTTTTGCGAACGGCGAGAAAAAAACGCTCGGTCTCATCTATTCAGGCAACTATCACTTTGGCACCGAGGCTCCCGAGCTGATGCAGATCGTCGCCGGCCACTGTCGTGCGCGCATCGATGGACAGCCTGATTTTCAAGATTACGCGGCGGGCACGGCGTTTTTCGTGCCAGGGAACTCCGGTTTCGACATTGCCGTGGATGAGGGAACCATCGCTGAGTACGTCTGTTCGTTCGAGACGTGAGGGTAGGCGCTGTAAAGGCGCAGGATTCGCGCTAAGACCCAAGGATGGTCGAAGTGCCCGACAGACCTGGCCCGGTCAAGGCGTGGATCGAACCCGATCGCTGGGCATTTGCGCGTGCCTTTCCGTTTCAGGCGGCGCTGGCTGCGCTGGCCATCGCGTTGTCTTCCGGGCTTGCCATCGCAGTTCATCCCGGATTTTGGGTGATCGCGGTCTTTGCGTGGTTTCGGCACGCGGCTGCAGAGGCGAGCCTGCGTGAGCTGTGGCGCGAAGGTATGTTGCATCCCGCGCGGGTGCTCGCTGGAGCGAGGAACGGCCTCATCGCTACGCTGGTGCGCCTAGAGGGCGAGAGGGGCGTGCAGGATGCGGTGGTCATCAGCCGTATCCCGCGGCGTTGGGGCAAGGCCGTGCCTCCATGGGGCGGCGAGCGCGCGGCAGTGGTCATCGCGGGGCATCCGCCGCGGCTGCGGCCGCTTAGCGCGGACTTTGCTGTAGGCGATATCGAGCGTGGTCGGCGGGCTACGGCTCGCATCCCTGAGCCTCATTGGGACGCTTTGGGACGTGCCCTCCTGCAGGTCCCGGAGATGCGCGAGGGGGTCCACCCGGTCCAGCTCGGCGCGGAAGCCTGGTACGGCAGTTTACGTCAGGTGGAGGCCGAAGGTTCGCTGCCTGTGGTTCCTGACGGCCGCGCGCAAAGCTTCGTCTGGTGTGCAGGCTTGCCGTGTGTCGAAGAGCCCGAGATGGTCGCAGAAGAGCGGCGCAAGGTCGAAGCCTTCCGCAAACGGGCATGGTTGCGCGTGGGGCTGTACGGGTTTTCGGCCACGGTGGTGCCGGTCCTGTGCTTCATGCGGCTCGGCGTGCATTACGCGCGCGGCGGTGAGGTCACGCCTCTGGCTGCATTTGCCGCGATGGCAGTGTTGGTGGTGGCTCCCTTCGCGTTGCTTGGCACGCTCGGTTTTTGGGGTCGTGCGCGCGCATACGGTCGCGATCTCGCCGGGGGGAAGGTTTTGCGCTTTGTCGGTAGTCTTTCGAGCTTCGACAGCCTCGGTCTCGATCCCGACCTTGCGTTGCTGACACGTCGAGGCTTTCTCGAGGCCGAGCCTGGAGTGGAACAGGAGCTCGTGCTGCTGCCTGAATCGCGTGAGCTTCTTTATGCGAACCGGCGTTGGGCGCCTCCAGGCATGGGCCTGCACGCAGGGCAGGTCGCCATGCCGCCCGAGAGCCCGATGCGGGTCGCGCTGCCTGAAGAGGTCGAGGCGCAAACAGCGAACCATTTGGATGTCGCGCGACGCAGGCTGACACCGGCCGAGATCGATGAACTAGGGCGCCACATCCAGATGCTTCGATCGCCGGGCAAAGTGTTCTGGGTGCTGCTCTCCTTCGCGGTGCTGGCGCTCGTTTCGTGGGAGCTTCAAGGCTTTCAGTGGCCGCCGCGGCCTCTCACCATCCCGCTCATGTTGCTCGCGTTCGTATTTGCGTTGCTGCTGCTGGGTAAGCGCATTTTTCTCGCCCGCCGCCTGCAACGCGATGCGGACCTCGGCTGGGTCTTGACGGTCGACCACGCCGCAGACGCGGCCAGCGACGATGAGACCGATCTACCAGCGCAAGGTGTGGAGACGTTGCTGCACGGCCAACTCGATTGGACTGTAAACAGAAGGCCCGCCGCGTGGCGTCGCTTCGGGGTGCGTCGGCGCGGTTAGCGTGAGCCGCGGCTAGCGCCGCAGCAGTCGATCTGCGGGCAACAGCTGATTCGCACTGCTGGGGGCTTCGGGCTGCACCGTCACATGCGCTATTCCGAAGTGCTCCTTGATGCGTTGTCCCACGGATTGCGCAACATCGGTGCCGTGCGCCGCGCCATCCAGTACCACGTGCACCGTCACCGCTGAGAATCCGTCGGAAATGCCCCAGGCATGCAGATCATGCAGGTCCGTGACGCCCGGGGTCTCTCGGATCACACGCTCGAGTTGGCTCAGGTCGACGCCGAGCGGCACGCTTTCCATAAGCACGCTGGCGGTGGAACGCACGAGCCGCAACGCGCCGACGCCGATCAGCAGCGAGATGAACAGCGACGCGAGCGGATCGGCCAGCGGCATGTCCAAGTACAAAATACAAAGGCCCGCCACGATCGAAGCCACGGAGCCGAGGGCGTCCGAGAGTACGTGGGCCAAGGCTGCGCGGAGGTTCGCGTTCCCGCTGTGGGGGTCGAGGCCCAAGATGAGCATGGCGGCGATGTTCACGCCCAGGCCCAGGCTCGCGACCCACAGCATGGCGCCTGCGCGCACCTCGGGGGGGGCGCTGAGTCGCTCAATGGCCTCTACGATGATCAGGATCGCGGTGACGACGAGCAACAGGCCATTGATGAGCGCTGCGAGAATCTCTGCGCGTCGAAAACCAAAGGTGTAAAGGCGCGTGCGCGGTTTTTGCGCGAAGCTCTGGGCCAGCAGCGCGAGCAGAAGTGCACCGCTGTCCGTGAGCATGTGTCCGGCATCGGAGATGAGCGCCAGGCTCCCGCTCCAGTAACCGACCACGACCTCGACCAGCATGAACGAAGCGGTGAGGCCAAGCGCCCAGGCTAGCCGTCGTGAGGCGCCCTGTCCGGGGGCTTGTCCGCCGAGGTCTCGAGCATGCCCGTGCGCGTGCCCATGCCCGTTGGCATGTCCGTGCGCGTGCCCGATGTGTCCATGGCCATGGCCCATGCAGCGAGCTTAGCGCAGCCGTCTACGGCCGTATCGCGGCATCGTGTGTCGCGGCAGAGGTCGCGTGGGGGAGGGGAGCGCTCGCTCCCAGGGACTTCTCCAAGTCGCCAAAACAAAAAGGGCACGCCCGAAGACGCGCCCTAATGCGATGTGCGGTCGAGGCGGCCACTTCCCCCGAGAGCCGCGCTCTGCTGCGGCTCGTTTACCAGCTGGACTTGGTGAGTCCGGGGATCTCTCCCGCCAGACCCTTCTCACGGATCGCGATGCGCGACAGACCGAACTTGCGGTACACGCCGCGCGGACGACCGGTGAGAACGCAGCGGTTACGGACGCGGTTCCGGCAGGAATTGCGGGGAAGCGCGTTCAACTTGTTGACCGCCGCAGATTTCTCTGCGTACGGGACCTTTGGATCGAGGATCACGGCCTTAAGGGCCGCACGCTTTGCCGCGTGCTTAGCCACGAGCTTTTTCTTCTTCTCGTTGGTCGCAATCTTCGCCTTCGTCGCCATGAACTCTCCTCTTGGGGCGGCGAACCATAAGATGGCCCCCCCTCTAGTGCAACTCGCAGGGGGACAATTCGTGCCTGAAAGCCTGCCTTGCGCTCGAGAGCAGTGTAGTCTCTGGCTGTCGAAGCGCCCCTCCGGCGTGACTCTCAGTCAGAGGAATTCATGAGCGAAGTCACCAGTAATCTGAAGCGTATGTTAGCCCAGTCGCAGGGGTTTTCCGGCGAAGCGCCCCTCGAGGCGCAGGCGAGAGCCGAGCTCGCTGTACGCGAGGTAGATGCCGCGCTCCGGGGCGTATCCGATGCTGCGGAACGTGAGCAGCTCCTTGGGCTTCGAGCGATCGCGGTTTCCCGCGTGGAGCGCTACACCGCCCTCAATGAGGCCTGGAACGCGCAGAATAGCGAGCGCGCAGACCTGTTCGCAGCAAACGAGCAGATTCGTCTCGATAACCCGATTCATTCGAAGATCTAAAGGTTCCAGCAGGTGACGTCCAAACCCAGCGCGGCAAAGACAGCGGCAAAAAAAGCTGTGCATGAGCCCGACGACTGTCACCACGAACAGCACACGCGGCGCGTGCCTGCGCCCGAGACTCCGCCGCTCGTGATTGAGCGCGCCGCGGCGTTGTTTCGCGCGCTTGGGGACAGTGCACGCCTTTCTCTGCTCGAGCGTCTGGCTGCGGGTGAGTACTGCGTGACTGAGTTGGCCGAGGCCACGGGTGAAGGGCTGAGCACGATCTCGCAGCGCCTGCGAACCCTGCGCAGCGAGCGGCTGTTGCGGCGGCGGCGCGTGGGGAAGCATGTCTATTATTCGCTGGCCGATGCGCACGTGGCCGCGCTGATCCACAGCGCCGTGGCCCACGCCAGTGAGCCGCACTGAGCGACCACGGGTTTTTGGCGCGTCTAGATCTAGCGCAGCCAGTGAAACGTCACGAGGGCCGTGGTGAGCACGATGGCCGCGTACAGCAGTGAGGGCTTTAGCTGGTCGCCGATTCGCTTGAGCGTCGGGGAACCGCCTAGCGGAATCCCTTCTGCATACGAGCGCTCTCGTACATGGCTGATAGACGGCATGACTAAGTTCTGCGCGATGAGCGCGGGCAGCGCGCCACGGAGTGGCGGAAGTGAGGAGTGCCGCGGTCGCACCGCTTGAGCCGCCCTTCGGGCATCGCGGAGCATGTTTCGCTTTTGGGCGATGCGCTCAGGAAACAGCCGCTGCATCCATGTGCCGAGCTGCTGGTGGGCGTTGCCTTTGCGGGTACCGATGAGATTCGAGAGCTGGACCCCCAGTTCGCGCGCATTCTGAAAACGCGCCTCACTCTCCCGGCATAGGACGCTCTCTAGAATTTGGGTGATAGGCGAGAAGAAGGGCAGATTTTCTGGTAGTGGAGGCAAGGGGTCGTGCGTCACGGCGAGGATGGTCTCAGCTTCCGTTTCGCGCTTAAACAGGCGGCGCCGGGCAAGACCCTCCCAGAGCACCACGCCGAGCGACCAAATGTCGGCACGGTGATCCACGGCAAGACCGCGCATTTGCTCGGGCGCCATATAGGCAAAGCGCCCCTTGATGGTGCCATCGCGGGTGGTGTGACGCTGATCGTTGGCGCGAGCGATACCGAAATCGAGCACCCGCACGATGCCGTCGTACCCAACGATAAGATTCTGAGGGGATACGTCGCGATGCACGATGCCGAGCGGCCTGTCTTCGGAGTCCCGCGCCGTGTGGGCCGCATGAAGTCCTTCGCACGCTTGGGCGACCACGGACAGCATCAACGACGGCAACGCTTCCTGCGCTTCCTGGGTTTGCTTCATCGCTTGCAGAACGTCGTGGAGCGTCTCGCCCAGGACGTACTCCATGGCGAGAAAATAGGTGTCCTCCGCGCGTCCGAAATCGAGGACGCCGCACACGTTGGGATGATTGAGGCACAGGATGAGGCGTGCTTCGTCGAGGAACATATCGACGAAATCGCGGTCGTGCGCCAGATGGGGATGGATGACTTTGATGGCCGCCGGTTGCCCAGCACCTGCTGAAAACATGCGGTGCGCGAGAAAAATTGTCGCCATGCCCCCGGACGCGAGCTCTCGCGTGAGCAGGAAGTCACCCAACATCCGGCCTACGAAAGGGTGGGCCGGCTTGGGGCTGTGACTCGGATCGAGGGCTGTGGTGCGAGCCATTAACCTAACCTGACCGGTCGATTGTCCATGGGCGTCCCCCCGACGCACAAAGCGCGTTCTCGGATCGCGCAGCAAACTCGATGGTAGGCAGCTCGCTCGGCTTCTTTCAATTGCGTTGCGCTAAAAGATTGCTGGTTTGTCGGTGAAATGCCCGGTTCGTGCGAGGTTGTGGGCACGGTCGTGCCTGCTCGCTAGACTGCAGTCCATGCAACCCAATACCCATCTTGCCCTGAGCTCAAAACTTTGCGGTGTGCCGCGTGAACTCGAGAAGGGAAGAGCTGTGCTGGAGTTGTATACGACGCTCGAGATGGCTGCGGATGACCTAGGACTCGTACACGGGGGCTTCGTGTTCGGGCTCGCAGATGCTGCTGCGATGTTCGCGATAAATGAGCCGAATGTCGTGCTGGGGAGCGCAGAGACGCGCTTTTTAGCGCCCGTCGTTGCAGGCGAGGTCCTGCGGGCCAGTGCGCAATTGGTGCGGCTCGAGGGCAAAAAACATTATGTCGAGGTCGACGTGGTGCGCGGCGAAGACAAAGTCTTTCAAGGGACCTTTGTCTGCTTTGTGCCCGAGCGCCATGTACTCTCGACCCAAATTAAGGGAGTTGCGCGATGACAACAGGTGGCGACCGCATTGCAGAGGTCCTGGTGCGCCAGGGTGTACAGAACATCTTTACGCTGTGCGGAGGACACATCTCTCCCATCTTGGTGAGTGCCAAGCAGCAAGGTATTCGTGTCGTCGATGTGCGCGACGAGAAAAATGCGGTGTTCGCAGCGGACGCCAGCGCCCGTTTGACCGGCATTCCTGGTGTAGCTGCGGTTACTGCAGGGCCTGGCGTGACCAACACGATAACGGCTATCAAAAATGCCCAGCTTGCACAGAGTCCGGTCATTCTGCTTGGTGGCGCAACGGCGACGGTGCTGCGCAATCGCGGCGCGCTGCAAGACATCGATCAGCTTGCGTTGTTTCGCCCACACGTGAAGTGGGCAGTCTCGGTCAGTCGCATCAAGGATCTCGTCCCGACGTTGGAAAAAGCCTTTCGCGTGGCACTCTCCGGCATTCCTGGGCCTGTGTTCGTGGAGGTGCCGGTCGATCTACTTTACGCGGAGCCCACGGTGCGTGAGTTCTATGGCGCCAAGGCTGCGAGCGACATCAAGGGCGTCACCGATATGGCGCTTCAGGCGTATCTGCGCTTGCACCTGGCGCGCGTGTTTGCGGGGGCTGCGCACTACAAAGTTTCAGACCGCTTCGAAGCGGACATACCCACACCGAAAAAAAGCGACGTCGAAAAAGCCTTGGCACTGCTCTCGGTAGCGGAGCGTCCGGTCTTCTTGCTCGGCTCTCAGGTCACGTTGCGTGCCGAACAAATCGAGAAAACCGTGCGCAGCGTGGAGCGCCTGGGCGTTCCCGTCTACTTGTCGGGCATGGCGCGTGGTCTTCTAGGCAAGCGGCATCCCCAGTGGTTCAGGCACCAGCGAGGAGAGGCCCTGAAGCGCGCCGACCTCGTTGTTCTGCTCGGTGTGCCCTGCGATTTTCGCCTCAACTACGGCATGCACATCAGCAAGCGAGCGAAGCTTGTCTCCGTCAACTTGGACTCCTCGGAGGTGCGCAAGAACCGCTGGCCCACGCTCGGCGTGGCGGGGGATCCGGCTTCTTTTCTGTGGGCGCTCGCCGACGCGCTCGAACCGTCTGTCGAGGGCCGCTTCAGTCAGCAGTTTACGGATCTGCGCGCACGCGACGAGGCCCGTGAGGAGAAAATCCGCGAGGAAGCCAAGGCGCCAAGCGAGCTCATCCATCCGGTTTTTGCGTGTCGAGCTATCGAAGAGGCGCTGGACGAGGACAGTGTTCTCGTGGCGGATGGCGGCGATTTCGTCGCGACCGCTTCATACATCACAGCGCCGCGCTCTCCTTTGTCCTGGCTCGATCCCGGCGTTTTCGGAACCCTGGGAGTGGGCGCGGGATTCGCGCTAGGAGCGAAGCTCGCGCGGCCTTCGAGTGAAGTTTGGATTGTGTACGGCGATGGATCCGCTGCCTACACGCTGATGGAGTTCGACACATTTGCGCGGCACAAAATCCCCGTCATCGCTGTCGTCGGCAACGACGCAGGTTGGACGCAGATTGCGCGCGATCAGGTGGTGCTGCTAGGCGACGACGTGGGAACGACCCTGGCGCGGACGGACTATCACACGGTGGCAGAAGGCTTCGGTGGTAAGGGCTTCGTGGTTAAAGACCCGAAGGAGCTGCCCGCTGTGCTGCAGGCAGCGAAAGAGGCGGCGCGAGCGGGACAGGCGGTCCTCATCAACTTGCACATTGGAAAGAGCGAGTTCCGTAAGGGCTCGATTTCCATGTGACGCACGTCACTTTACGGCAGCTTTGGGATACGCATGCTGACTTATTGGCGGTGCTCTCAGTTGGCTCCATCGTGATGCTTGTGGGCTCGCTGTTGCTCGTTCCGTGGCTGGTGTTGCGCGCTCCTGCCGACGTGTTCGTGCGCGAAGAGCCTCGCGTTCGGTACGGTCACGCCACCGGCATCGCGGTGTTCGTCGTTCGCAACGCGCTCGGGACGGTGTTGCTGTTTGCAGGTATCCTCATGCTGCTCTTGCCAGGGCAGGGGCTTTTGACGATTGTCTGCGCGCTGTGCTTGATGGATTTGCCCCGTAAGCGTGCGCTGCTGCGTCGCGTGGTCGCACGCCCTGCGATGTGGAAGACGCTGGCCTGGATTCGCACTCGAGCCGGAAAGGCGCCGTTTGAGCAGCCATGAGCTACCATGCGGGGATTGAGCTATCGCGCGTGTGGGGCTATGGAGTTTGCCCCGACACGCGTCAAAAGGGAGCAAACATGGCACTATCTATTCGCTTTGGGGTCGCGCTTCTATTGTGTGGAAGCCTTTGTTCCTGCTCCGAGAGTCCCGCGAAGAGTCCGCCGAACAAGGCCGCGAGTTCGCAGCATGCGACGCATGCCGGACCGGGAGCCGCAGCGGTGCTCGCTCCCGCAGGCGCGCAGGTTTCGTTCGTGTCGCCTAGCGACGGTGCAACCGTGAAGGGGCCGCTCGTAGAGGGCAAAGTCACGGTGTCGGTCAAGATGGGCGTAAGCGGCATCGAGGTGCGACCGGCGGGTGAGCAAGTGAAGGGCACGGGCCATCACCACATCATCATCGATGGTGCTGGCATCCCCCTGGGCGATGTCGTGCCCAAAGACGAGACGCACCTTCACTACGGGCAAGGTCAGACCGATGCGGAAGTGCAACTGACGCCGGGTTCCCACAAGCTTACCTTGCAGTTTGCGGACGGAGCTCACCTCTCGTACGGACCGCAGCTGTCGCGCACCATCAAGGTCAACGTCCAGGCCGAGTGAGCGCACTCAATCGCTAGCGTCGGGCGGAGCCTGGATGGACCAGGCAGGTGCATGGCTCTTCGCTTCCGCCACAAGTTCTTTTAAGACGGTTAGCAACGCGGCATCGAAGTCATGGCGAAGCAAGGCTTCCGCCCTGCAATCGAGGATGCGCACATCGACGGGGCTGAGTGAGAGCTTGGCGAAGCCATGGGCCTCGTCGAGCGGTACTAGGCCCGTGCGGCGTGCGCGCACAAGAGTGATGGGGGCTTGGCAAGGTTTGCCGTGGTGGCGCCGCAAGGCATTCCACTGGGGCGCGCTGAGGCTCTGGTAGCACGCAGGCAGCGCAGCCAGGTCGACTATATCTTCGAATGCAGCGCTGCGTGGTGTCTTCGGACGCGCGAGCGATTGCTTCATGCGTCCGGTGAGAACGAGGTGTCGGGTGATACGCTCGTGGGGCAATAGCGCGCTGTACTGCCGCAGGGCCTGAACGATGTTGGGAAGGAATTTTCGCGCATATTGGAGCGAGATACCTTGAAAGGTCTCGGGCACCAAGCTCTGGATGATCACAACGCGCGCGACGTTCACGCCTTGGGCTTCGAGTGCGACTGCCATCGCTTGTGCGATGTTTCCACCGAGCCCGACGCCCATCAGGTAAAGCGGTTGAGCCGACTTTGGGTGGCGCACGGCAGCAACGTGGCGGTTTGCGATTTCTTCGATCTCTACATAGGCGTCTTCGTCACACGCTACGCCGATGCTCTCGATGGACAGCTCGCGGGCGAGTGGTTCGTACCAAGACAGCGCATTTTCTGGCCCTGTACCATCAGGATGGATGCAAAGGAGACGTGCGTTCGAGTCTGAATTCGAGAGCTTGCGCGTATAGGAGCGCCGCGGGTCACGCTTCTCGCTTTGCTTCGCACGTACAAGCAACGCAAGGGCGAGCGGCGTCGTAGCGTCGAACAGCGCGGACAAAGCGAGGCGATGTCCGGTCTTGGCCGCGAGTTTTTCGAACAGGCGCACTGCCAAAATCGAGTGTCCACCGAGATCGAAGAAGCTGTCGGTAATGCCCACTGGGGAGCGTCCGAGCACTTCTTCAAAGAGCGTGCAAACGGTGGTTTCGAGAACATCTCGCGGTGCCACGAAGGGGCGGGAGGCGTCGGTTTCGAAAGTTGGGGCGAGCAGTGCGCGCCGATCGACTTTCCCGTTCGGAGTCAGCGGCAGTGTCGGAAGCTCCACGAAGAAGCTCGGCACCATGTACTCGGGCAGGTAACCGCGGAGCGATGCTTGCAACTCAGGCGTGACGAGCGCTGCACCGGGCGTCTTTACGATGTAGGCGACGAGACGAGCGTCCTGTGGCGACAGGGAGAAGAGCTTGACCGCACAGGTCTCGACGGCAGGCAGACGCAGCAGCTGGCTTTCAATTTCGCCTAGCTCGACGCGAAAACCGCGCAGCTTTACTTGCTGGTCCATGCGGCCCAAAAACTCGAGCGTTCCGTCGTGTCGGAAGCGAGCCGCATCGCCCGTGCGGTATGCGCGAGCAGCTGGATCTTCGGAGAACGGGTCTTGGATGAAGCGCTCTTGCGTCAGGTCAGGGCGTCGGTGGTAGCCTCGCGCCACGCCCTTGCCGCCGATGATGAGCTCTCCAGCTACGCCCCACGGCGTCGGGTTTCGTTGCTCGTCCACGATGTAAAGGAAGGTGTGGTCGATGGCGGTTCCAAGCGGAACGGGCCCGTCGCCTTCCACCACTTCGGAGCACGTACTCCAGATGGTGGTTTCTGTCGGCCCATACATGTTGAAGACTTTGGCTCCCGCACGCGCCACAAGTGCGTTGGCGAGGTCGCGCGGCAGCGCTTCTCCGCCGCACAACAGCTTGAGCTTGGGTTGCGGTTCAAAGCCGACCTCCACGAGCATCCTGAAGGTCGCGGGCGTCGCCTGCAGGCAGGTGATATCGCCGCGCTGAAGCCGCTCTGCTAGCGCCACGCCGTCGGCGGCAAGCTCTTTCGACGCGAGTTCCAGCTCGGCACCGACGCACAGCGGTAGAAAAAATTCGAGGCCTGCGATGTCGAACGACACCGTTGTCACGGCTAACAAACGGTCGGCTTGCGTGAGCCCCGGCGTGTGCGCGCCGTGGGCCATGGACGAGAGAAAATTGGCGAGCGCTACGTGGGAAATCTCGACGCCTTTGGGCCGCCCAGTAGAGCCCGAAGTGAAGATGATGTACGCCAGATCGCTCGGTACAAGGTCGCTGCGGCTCGGGGCTTCAAGGCACTGCGACGCGCTGCATTGCTCGTCTTCGAGTACGAAAACCGTGCCTGCATATTCGGGCAAACTTGTGAGGAGCGCTCGCTCGGTGATGACGAGGTGAGGCGACGCGTCTTCGAGCACCATCGCAATGCGGAATGCGGGGTAGACCGGATCGAGGGGGACATAGGCTCCGCCGGCCTTGAGCACAGCGAGCAGTGTCACGAGCAGTTCGACACGCCTATCAAGGTAAACGGCTACGGCAACATTGGGCCCGACGCCCAGAGCCTTCAAACGCTGTGCGAGCAGGTTTGCACGCGCATCGAGGGAGCCGTAGCTAAGGCTCTGCGACCCGTCGCGGGCAGCGGGTCGGTCTGGAATGCGCGCAACGTTTGCCTCGAATGCATCGAGGAAGATTTCTGAGTGGGAGACGCTGGGCGTGGGCCCGCGCCCCTGCTGCAGCAGGGCTTCTCGCTCATTCGGTAGAAGCCAGGGCAACTTGCTGCACGCGTCGTCGGGGTGGGCGAATGCGCTCTCGAGCAACAAGAAAAAGCGGTCTGCAAGACGTTCTGCTGAGACTTGTTCAAACAGGTCGTTGCGGAACTCGAGGTGCAGCAACGTGGCTTCCCGTGTCTCCAGAATCGACATGGAGAGGTCGTATTGAGAAGCCGCTCGGTTGAGAAGGTGCGGTTCAACTTCTAGATCCGCCACCTGTCCGCGCAAATTGCGCATGGACTGATAGTCGAACATGACCTGAAACAACGGGGTATGCGCTTGACTGCGAATGGGAGAGACCGCCTCCACCACGCGTTCAAAGGGAGCATCGCGATGCTCGAAGGCTTCCAGTACCACTTCTTGGACCTGCGAGACGAGCGCCCCGAAGGAGGTGGATCCATCCACGAAAGTCCGCATCACCAGCATGTTGACGAAGGTACCCACGAGATTTTCCGTCTGTGGATGATGCCTGCCCGTGGTCGGTGTGCCCACGCTGAGATCAGACTCTCCCGTGCTGCGCTGTAGGAGCACGTAGAAGGCACTCAGCAGGGCCATGTAGCGCGTGACGTGATGGACTTCGCAGAACGCGTCGAGCTTCTGGGTGAGCGGTAAGGAGAGGCGACGCTTTACGAGCGAGCCGCGTAGGGTTCGGCGCGGCGGCCGTGGGTAGTCGAGCGGCAGGTCTAAAAGCGCGGGGGCACCTTGCAGCTTCGTCTTCCAGTACGCCACGGCGTTTTCGACCGGGGTGCGTTCGAGGATACGGCGCTGCCAGTGCGCGAAGTCCAGGTAGCGAACGCGAGGCGAAGGCGCTGCGCTCGCCTCAGCGGATTCGTAACGGGAGAAAACGGCATCGGTTGCCAAATCGAGCGAAATCCCGTCGGCAGCGATGTGATGAACGACGAAGGTGAGAACGTGCAGGCGCTCGCTCACACGAAACAGCGCCACACGAATGATGGGGCCCGCCTCGAGGTCGAAGGGCTTTCGCGCCAGCGCTTCGGACGCGACAATCGCGGCTTCTAGCGTGTTCACATCAAACTGTTCGACGCTCACCGCCGAGTCGGTATCGACCCGCTGGGTGATGCCGTGTTCGCTGCTTAGGTAGCGCGTGCGCAGGATGTCGTGTTGCTTCAGTGCATATTCTACGGCGTCTGTCAGACGGGAGACGTCGCAGGGACCCCGCAATACAAGCGCTCCAGAGATGTTGTACGCGCTCGCGGTTGGATCGAACGCGTGCTCTACCCACATACGTTCCTGCGCCAGCGAAAGCGGGAAGCTCTGTGCTTGATGCACCTCGATGGCAGGCAGCGGCGCCTTACGTTCGGCGACAGCGATGCGTGAAGCGAGCTGAGCGACGGTCTTGGCTTCGAACAGCGCGCGCAAGGGAAGGTCGATGCCCAACGCTTGCTCTAAGCGGGCCGCGAGCTGCATCGCCAGCACGGATTGAACACCCAAGGAAAACAGGTCTGTGTCTTGGTCGATGCTCTTCAGACCGAGTAGGGCGCAACATTCTTGGGAAACAAGGTCGCGAAAGCGATGATCGTGCGCTTCTTCTACGGGTGGGGATTGTCTGAGCTTGAAGAGGGGGCTAAATGTTCCCTTGAGAAACATCTGCTTTGAGGCCGCGCGCTGGATTTTACCGCTCGAGGTTTTGGGAATCTGCCCAGCTCGGACAAGCCACAGGTCGTGGAGCATGAGCTCATGCTCGGCGAGTACAGCGGCAGAAAGATCTTCGGCAACCTGTGCAAGGTTGTCCTTGCGAGACACCTCTTGAACGAGGCACACGCGCTCCTCGCCGTCTACCTCGATGGAGAAGGCGGCGCCGCAGTTGGGACGCGCGGCGTGGTTCGCGATTTGCGCCGTGCGCTCGAGGTCGTCCGGGTAGAAGTTGCGGCCGCGAACGACGAGCAGGTCCTTGAGCCGGCCCGTGACATACAACTCGCCGTCACGAAGGAAGCCGAGGTCGCCGGTGCGGAGCCAGTTGTGCTCTGTTTGCGTGGCAAGTTTGGCTTGGAACGTGGCTTCGGTTGGGACGGGCTTCTCGTAGTATCCGTAGGCCACGGAGGGGCCGCGCACCCAGATTTCGCCGACGGCAGCCGCAGCTTGGAGCTCTCGAGTCTGCGGGTCCACGATGACTACCGCGTGGCCCGATACGACCGTGCCCGAGCTCACGAGCAGGGTCGTGTCACTCGGAGAATCCGCGCGCTCTGCGCGATGTTGCTGTAGCGCCGCTTCTGAGGCCGCGAAAGTCTGAGGACCCCGCTGGTCTGTGAACGAGACAATGAGTGTGGACTCGGCAAGGCCGTAACAGGGACGCATGGCCTTCCGTGAAAAGCCTACGGGTTCGAATACGCTGCAAAAAGCATCGATAGTAGAAGGCCGAATTCGCTCTGCGCCGTTCCATGCCACGCACCAGCTCGAGAGATCGAGCGCGCTGCGCTGTGCTGCGTCGATGCGCTGCGTCGATAAAGCGTATGCGAAATCCGGTGCGCCACCGTGGGTGCCGCGGTAGCGAGTGATCGCCTCGAGCCAACGCACGGGATGTGTGATGAACGAGATAGGCGACATCATGGTCGCGTGACATCCGACCGTAGGAGCGAGCAGGATGGTGCCGATGAGCCCCATGTCATGGTAAGGGGGAAGCCACGAAATTAGCTGACTTTCGCTGTCGAAGTTGGCCGCTTCGATGCTTCGGGCGCAGTTTTCGAGCAAGTGTGCATGGGACAACATGACGCCGCGCGGTGCAGACGTGGAGCCCGATGTGTACTGCAGAACCGCGAGGTCTCCAGAGTGGGCGTCGGACACGAACATCGTCTGCGCCGGCTCGATATCTTCGACGGCCACGATGCGAAGTGTCGGAGCCGTATTTTGCGCTGCGCAGGCTTCGGCGTAGCTTGCGGAAATGGCTCGCGTTGCAAGTGCGAGCCTTGCGCGGGTGTCAGCCACGAGTGTGTCGAAACGCTGTGAGGCACGATTGAAGCGAGGGGGGAGCGAGGGAACTGCGATTCGCCCGGCGAGCAGGCATCCCCAAAGACTCGCGATGTACTCGAGACCAGGCGGACAGAGCACCAATACGGGTGCGCCGGGTTCGCTCACCTGGACCAATACCTCAGCGATGGCGCTCGCACGCAGGTAGAGCTCTGCGTAGGAGATTTCCTGCGGCTCAAGGGTGCTGTCTTTTAGAAAGCGATACGCTAGGCGGTCCGGGCTGACCGATGCGCGCATAGCAAGGAGGGTTGGTAGGGTCGAAACGGGCGCGACAGTCGTCATGGAGAGCTCTCGTGTCACCGCTGTGGAGAGAGGCGGTGTAGTGGCTGCTGCTGTGGGTCGGTCACCTCGACCAGCACCTTCGTGAACTCAGAGATCAAGGTGTGCACCCACGGAGGATCGAGAATGTACTGATGGGTGCCCGGGACAGAAATGGATTCGACTCCCCCGCTTACAACCTTATCCCAACCGTTTGTCTCATCGTCGAAGAGGAGGCCTTCCCAACTAGGAGCCACTTCGGCGCGGAACAGGTGTAAGCGGCCCGGATAATGGGAGGGGCGGTAGGTGCGAAGCGCCTGTAAATGGGCGAGACCCACGCGTCGCAATGTGGCGAGCTCTTGGCTTTGCCCCTCGGGTATGCGTGCAACCGCGTAGAGAGCGTCCTGCGCACTGACCGCTGGGGTACTGCGGAGCCCTCGCTTAAGTCGCGCCTGAACGCGCGTATGTAGCGGTGCTAGGCGCGGGTAGTCGGGGCCGAAAGCATCGAACAGCGCGAGTAACCCGACGCGTTCCCCCTCCGAAGCAAGAATGCTCGCCATCTCAAAAGCAACGTTGCCCCCGAAGGATGGGCCACCGAGAAAATAGGGGCCCTTGGGCTGCCGCTTGCGAATCGCGCTGAGGTAGAAGCGCGCTGCGTCGTAGATCGAAACAAAGGGAGCACAGCGACCATTCAGGCCGCGCGCCTGGATTCCGATGAGAGGCTGGTCTGTTGGCAGATGGTCCGCGAACAGGTGCCCGAACAAAACGTTGCCGCCTATTGGGTGCAGCAACCAAAAAGGTGGCTTTGACCCGCCGCGAATCTCAACGAGCGTATCATCATCTTCCACGTTGTGGCCGGCAGGATAGGCGAGGATTCGCAATCAAGGCAACAGGCTCGCGATCAAGGTCGGACACGCGTGTACACGAAGTGGAGTTGAGGTGCGGCTCGGGGGGGTACCACATGCGGGTATGTCTGCGGAGCTTTGGGGATCGGTAGGCTTCGGGGGCCCGCCGTTCAGCCCCCCGTGTAGTGTCGAATCGCGGCACTGCGGGCTGCCGTAAGACGCTCTGCCATCAAGACAGCGAAGCGCTTGAGCAGCTCGTACCCGAGTTGCGGGTCTTTGTCGCAGGCGACGCGCAGGCGCTCACCGTCCACCGCGATGATGTCGCTCGGCGAGATGGCCCGGGCATCGAACGCCCAGCGGTAGGGTGCAATCAACCACGACCACCCGAGCATGCTGCCGTTCCCAAGGCGTTGGATGGCGAGCGGTTCGCCAGCGATGGAAGGAATCTCCACGCTCACTGAGCCCTCGCGGATGAGATAGAAATGCGTAGCTGCCTTGTCTTGCTCGAACACGTGCTGTTGGGGCTCGAAGTGAACAAGCATGGCCAGGCTGCCGATGAGCGCAATCTGCTCTTCCTTGAGCCCCTTAAAGATGGGGTGTTGCGCCAGATAGACCATTAGCGTGCCGTCCATGGCTCACTCTTTTCCTCATGTGGGGCGTGGTTACGACACTTGCCAGAATGGCACTCACGCGCAAGCTCGTTTTCGTTCCGGTTGTAATTTCGCTTGCGCTTTCAGGGTGATGCTGTCGTCTTGCGCCTGAGCCCTGCGACCAGCTCGATGTGCGGCGTCTGCGGCAGCGTGTCGAAGGCGCGCAGCGAGGTGAGCTCGTAGTCTTGTAACAACTGCTTGAGGTCTCGGGAGAATCCCTCCGGCCCGCAGCTCATGATACGCAGCTCGGGCGATGCGAGTTGCAGCAGTTTCTCGCAAACGAGCGGCCCTAGGCCCTTGCGCGGGGGATTGGCGACGATGAGGTCCGGCCTGAGCGCAGCGTCCAGGGCTTCCTGCAGAAAGACGGCGACATCCTTGGGGGCCACGCCCAGGCTGTGCGCACTCTCCGCGTAAGCTTCACAAGGCACGACGCGGCTGAAGACCTGCTGCAGATGGCGCGTAGTGATGCCTGCGCCTGCGTAAAGGTCGAAGGCCAAAGCTCGTGGTCCATCGAGCGTTTCGCAATCGGTAAGGGCCCGGTAGGCCTGCTCCGCGACCTCGGGGTTTGGCTGCAAAAACCCGAGCGCACCTAGGGGAACGCTCTGATCCAACAAGCGGGTAACCAGCTCGGCGCTGCCTCTCAGCACCTCGAGCTGCTGCCCGCGCATCTGATTGCCTTGGCCAGCTTGAATGCTTCGGCACACACCCGCGACGCCCTCGAGCTTTTGGGGCAACGAGGCTGCCGCACGACTCTCCGTCCGGCCCGTGATGAGGGTTAGAATGACCTCGTTGCCGTTGGTTTTGCCCCACACATAGCGAAGATCTCCCTGTCCTGTGCGCTCATCGAAAGGCTCGGTGCCCTCTGCGCACGCAGCGCGCTCCAAGGCATCGAAGGCTTCTCGCAGGCGCGGATGCTCCACGAGGCAACCTTGCATCGAAGCGACGTCGTGGCTGTTTCGAGCATAGCTACCCAGGACGAGCGCTCCTTTCGCTCCTGACGCCACGCGCTTGCTGGCCCAGCGGTAGCCGAGGCTCGGCCCAAAGCTCTCCACTGCTGCGACCAGAAGGCCGTATTCGCGGGCGAGCAGCGTGCGCTTGGCTTCGCGCTGGGCTGCGTCTTCGAGCTCCATCAGAGCGCATCCGCTGCAGCGACCCGCGCGCCGCTCGTGATTCGGGCATGGGGCAGGCCTACGGCTTGAGTGCGGAACCTCGAGCTGTAGCAAGGTCGCGTATGCGCGGGGATGGTGCTGGGACACCGCATCGACGCGCACAAGTCCGCGTTCCCCCGGGAAAAGCCCAGCGCAGAGCAGCGATTTCTCGCCGAGGGAAGCCGTCCCCTGCCCATCGAGGGTCAAGCTGTGGGCGGTTACGTGCGCTGTCTCGCCTTTTTTCACGGGGGCCTAGCGTGGTCAGAGTTGTGCCGATGTTCAAGCCAGCGGCCCTTCGAGATGAGACCTGCTAACCTCGCGGGCTATGCAGTCTTTGGTCGAGCTTCGCCGCAAGGATGGTCGCGGGCGCCGCGATAAGACCGCGTTTTTGCCTACCTCCCGGGAGGAGATGGAGGCGCGGGGCTGGGACGCGCTCGATATCCTGCTCGTCAACGGCGACGCCTATGTCGACCATCCGGCTTTTGGTGGCGCGCTCATCGGTCGCTTTCTCGAGGGGCGCGGTTTCCGCGTCGGCATGATTTCTCAGCCGCGCTGGGAAACGCCGGACGACCTGCTCGTCATGGGTGCGCCCAAGCTTTTCGTGGGCATCACGGCAGGCAACCTCGACAGCATGCTGAACAAACTCACGGCGCAAAAGAAGGTGCGCTCTGAGGACCAGTACTCGCCGGGTGGCCGCACTGGCATGCGTCCGAACCGCGCAAGCATCGTGTACTCGAATCTGTGCCGTCGCGCGTTTCCAGGCGTGCCCATCGTGCTCGGAGGCATCGAAGCCTCGTTGAGGCGCATCGCGCACTACGACTACTGGAGCGAACAAGTACGTCGCTCGATCTTGCTCGATTCCAAGGCAGATCTCGTGATCTTCGGGATGGGCGAGCGTCCCGTCTGGGAGCTCGCCGAGCGTCTCAAGGCCGGCGCGCGCATCGAGGAGGTACGGGACCTGCGCGGCACCGGCTTTGTGTTGCGCAAGGGCGCTTGGGAGCAGTTTGAAGCGAGCCGCTTCGTGCGCGATCAGAAGCCCGTCATTTTGCCGAGCTACGAAGAAGTCTCGGATGATAGCGAAGCGGGGCGTCGCGCGTTCAGCGAGGCGAGTCGCGCCTTTCAGCTCGAGACGAACCCAGGCAACGGCCGTCCCATCGTGCAAGCCCATGGGGTCGAGGCGATTTACCTGAATCCACCGGCGCAGCCGCTCGACACCGGCACCATGGATGAGCTCTACGACCTGCCCTTTCTGCGGGTGCCCCACTACAGCTACAGCGAGCCAATCCCTGCCTTCGAGACGGTCAAGCATTCCATCGTGACGATGCGAGGCTGCTTTGGCGGCTGTAGCTTTTGCTCGATTACCGAACATGAAGGCCGCGTGATTCAGTCGCGCTCTGCGGAGAGCGTGCTGCGCGAGGTGCGCGCGTTGCGCAGGCTCGACGATTTCCGCGGCGTCATCAGTGATGTCGGCGGCCCGACTGCGAACATGTACCAGATGCGTTGCCGTGAGGAGCACATCGAAAAGGCCTGTCGCAAGCTGTCGTGTGTGTACCCGGGCGTGTGCGAGAACCTGGTGACCGATCACAAACCGCTCGTCGACCTGTTGCGGAAAGTCCGCACCGAGCCAGGCGTGCGCAAGGTGTTCATCGCATCGGGCGTTCGCTACGATCTCGCTGAACGCAGTCCTGAGTTCATCGACGAGCTGGCCATGCACCACACCGGTGGGCAGCTATCGGTCGCACCCGAGCACGTGGATACTGCAGTGCTCGACAAGATGAAGAAGCCGGGCGTGGAGACCTACGAGCGCTTTGCCGAGATGTTTGCGTGCGCCAGCGAGAAGAGCGGCAAGGAGCAGCACCTCATTCCCTACTACATTTCAGGGCACCCGGGCTCGACGCTCGATTCCATGGTGAGCCTTGCGCTGTACTTAAAGAAGCGCGGTCTGCGCCCGAGACAAGTGCAGGACTTCATCCCCACGCCGATGTCGATGGCGACCAGCATGTACTACACGGGGCTTGATCCGTTCTCCCGCGCTCCTGTGTACACGGCCAAGACGCTACCCGAGAAGCGGCTGCAGAAGGCGCTGCTGCAGTATTGGGATCCCGAGCAGCATCGCCTGGCGCGCGAGGCGCTCGTCGCCGCCAAGCGAACGGACCTCATCGGCAGCAAGCCAAATCAGCTCGTGCCACCCGAGCGCGGCCATGGGGCGCTGTCGATTCACCAGAAGAAGCGGCACGCGAATCAGGCCCCCAAGTCGTCTGGGCGTCTGGGGCGCCG
>CAZEWA010000072.1:0-11417 GCA_964515685.1 uncultured Polyangiales bacterium
GTTTTACCTCCAAAGCGAAGGTGAGCATCAGGTGTGCCAAAAAAGAGCCTGCTAAAATCTTCCACCGATTGGGTTTGGATCATCGGCGGCGAGGCTCATTCGGCCGATCAGCGCCACGCCAGGAATCACACCATGGTGAAACCTGCGCAGGTCCGCCAAAGTGTCCGCTTACCACTGTTCGTCGTCGGCACGGCAGCCTTATACAACTGGCGGCTCTTGCGTCGAGGCAAGCGCGGAAAGCGAGTCCAGGAGCAGCTCCTGTGCGCGCTCTCTGTGGGTTGCGCGTGGGATCAGAAAGTGAAGCGGAGGCTTAGAGCTGCGTGGCGGGGCTGTAGCCGCGGAATGAAAGACGCGCGTTTTTCCAACCAGTCGAGCTTGTGCTGGATGCGCTTGAGTCGAAAGTGGCGGACTACCCGCACCGTCAACATGGGGGCGCTCACGAGAGTAAGGGCCATGCCGAGGGCGAGAATCCCGATGCCCGCATCCCGTACGGCACGGTTCTGCGGCCCGCTGTCAGGGATGTTTCCGTGCGTGACGCACTTTCCGGTCTCACTCGAGCAGGTGTGTGACACGTGCGCGTTCGCATCGACATTCCAGGAGAGAATGAACAGTGTTACACCGGTGACGATGGAGGCGACACCGAGTCCGAGCCCGATCGCAGGCCGTACATAGTGGCGGTTTGTGGTCAAAAGGTAGTCGCGCGACAGGCGCAAGCGCAGCGTCTCTTGGGCCTGCGCAACGGCCTCAGCGTCGAAGGTCGCAGAATCCGCGCGTGAGAGGCCTGCTTGACCGAGGACGAGATTCAGGGTGAAGGCGAAGGCGAGGATGCGGGAGGAGCGCATAGCATCGACAGTACCTCGATTGCCGACGGTGCGGATAGACTCCGCTGCGCGCGCGGCGCCGTTCAAGCTCGCTCGGTGCGCACAGGTTTGCGGCACAGCGCGGGTCTAGGGGCACATTTTCGGCTAGGCTGTGTGCCACGAAGAGAAGGCGCGTGGCTGTACTGAAAGTAACACCCTGGTTGCTGCTGATCTGTCTGCACATGGGCTGTGGACGCAGCCAAGCTCCGCGCGAGCAAGGCGTGCAGACGGTCGTCGCCCCCGCCGCAGAGGTGGTCGAGTTGCGTGAGTCCTTCGAGTCGGTGCCGGGCTTCGAGGGCGAGGTATACGTGCTCACGGCTGGGCCACGGGATGCCCAGCCCTTGGTGTTGATTCACGGCATGGGTGACCAAGGCGTCCGCGATTTTTGGCCGATATTGCCCGCTTTGAGTGCCCGCTTTCGTGTGCTCGCGTTCGACTTGCCGGGGCTTGCACGCTCCAAGCACGTGCTCGGCCACTACGCGCCCCTCGACTACGCGCGCATGATCCGGACGCTCATCGAACGTCATTTCGATAGGCCGGTGTTCTTGCTCGGGCACTCGATGGGAGGTGCGCTTGCGCTTCAAGTCGCGGCAGACATGCAGGAGAACGTGTCGCGTCTAGCCTTGCTGGATGTGGCAGGCATTCTGCACTACCGGGAGTACCTGCGAGAGGTCGTTGTAGGCTCCGAGGGGCAAACAAACCCCTTGAGTAAGTCCTGGCGCGGCACCAAACGGCTCTTCCTCAAGCTCGGCCTGGCGCCTCTGCCACGGGGAAAGCTCGAGCAGGCGGCGATCGAGTCAAACTCCTTGCTACAAGGCTTCTTTTCGACGAGCGGCGTGGTCGCGCTGTTATTCTTGCAGCACGATTTCGGACCCGCTATCCGCAGCATCCGTGCGCCGACCTGGCTCGGTTGGGGCGCAACCGACACCGTCGCTCCGAAGCGTACGGCGGAGATTTTGCGCGTGCTGCTCAGGTCGCGCGACGACGTGCTTTTTCTGCGCTCAGGTCACGTTCCCATGCGCACCGAGCCCGCACGCCTGACCGAGTCGCTCCTCAGATTCTTCGAGCGCAAGCAGGAGCCGCGCGCAGTGGGCACAGCGTCGTCAGACGCGGCAAAGGAAAACCGAGGCATACGCACGGGCCTGTGTGAGCGGGGCCGCAAGCAGGTGTTCGAAGGCGACTACGACACCATCACGCTCTCACGGTGCAAAGGGGTTGTGCTGCGCAATGTACGGGCGCGTGCCTTGCGCATGGAGCAGTCGAGCGCTGAGCTGCATGACGTCACGATAGAGACGCCTGGCGTAGCGGTGAGCTTGAAGCGCTCGCGAATACGATGGACGGGGGGACGCATCGAGGCAGGCACATGCGTCGACACAGAGCGCAGTGTCATCGACCTGGCGGGAGTCAACTGTCGCTATCGAGACCAGTCGATTCACGTGCGCAGCCCGCACACACTCCGAGCAAACGTGAGTGAGCTTGCGGGTGATGACGAGGTAACATCACTGCACGGCGAGTATCGGATGTTCAGTTCGACCCGCGGCGAGCTCTCGGGCTTGGGCCTGGAGGCGCTCGATCCGCACGACGACGCCTCACTGGAATCCTCACATGATTCGTCGATAGAAGTGCCCTGAGACTTGAGCGAAGAGCGTGGGGCGCTAGCCTCGCGCCGTGCCAAGCCTCTTCGTTCTCTGCCTCGCGCTTTCTTACCTGTTCATCCCGGCTTCCGGTGCGCGTGCCGATGATGCTTCGGCGCCGGTGGCTTTGGGGCACCTGACAAGTCGCGGTCGCGTGATGCTCACGGGGAACCTGGGAGGTTTCTATTCGAGCGATGACTCCACGAGCTACGGCGCGCAGTATCGCTGGGGCGTGCATGTCAGTCCCGGCGTTTTCTACTTTTTGCGCGACAGGATAGGTCTCGGGGCATTCGTCTCAGAGAGCCACCGCAGAAGCGACGCGTACCGGGCTGCGCGCGAAAATGAGATCGGTGGCGGACTGCGCATGCTGTTCGACCTGCCGCTGGGTCGAAATCTGAGTCTGTTTGTGTGGCCCTGGCTAAGTTATCAGTATGCGTGGCGTTACGATCAGCTAGGCGCCGATGAACTCAGCTCGAGGATTTTCGAGAACGTACAGGAGATACGCTTTCTGCAGCTCGGCCTGTTCTTGCCGCTCGTCTTCCGACCCAATGAGCACTTCGGCTTCGGACTCGGGCCGTACGTGAATGTCGACTTTCTCATGCGACGCAGCCTGGAGTTCACGGGCGGCAGCTACGGTGCTGGCGCCCAACAGCGCGGGCAATGGGCGCAAGACAATCTCGATGGCCAGCCCAGCCACAGGATTTTGACCGGAGTCATGAGCAGTCTGATGGGCTCATTCTGAGTGTTGTGCGCGCGGAGAATCGAGCCCTGCGGGCAGGTTGCGCCCGTAGCCGTCTGCAAGCGCCGCCAGCGGACAGCTGTAGCCCTGCGGCGCCCGGTCGCGGGTAAACACTGGTAAACCCTAGCTCAGGATTTTCACGCCCCAGAAGGTCACGCGATTGTCGCTGCATTGGGCGTTCGACATGTAGAGTTGCACACGCTTACCCGACAAGAATGCGGCCATGAGCATGGAGAGAAGGCGGCTCTTGTCGTGGTCATCAGCGCTCGGTGCTATGCGCATCTCGGCAGAGTCTCGCGTGCAGGCGGCGTTGATGTCTTTCACCGATCTGTCGTCCGTCAACTGTAGGCCGCTTCCGCCCCAGACCGCGATGACGCCATTCGTGTACGTGTGCATATCGAGTATGAGAAACGGTTTGGTCCAGACGTCTGCTTGCGCGCGGGAGGCGGTTCCCCACAGCGTCGACGCCAACCATGCTGCTAGCACCCAAGAAGTATTCTTCGCCATATCAAGTCCTTTGCAGCTTGCTTCTGCACGAGCTTTCGTAAGGAATCACGCACTTCGCCGCCGGGGCACGAGACTAGCGTCTAGCGCTAGCCTGAGCGAGCTGAGGGGCCTTTTGTTCAATCGGGTGCTCGGGTATGGTGCCGCCCATGAGCGCGTGGCGCGTGTTGTGGATTGGGTGGGTCGTCGTCCTTTGGTCGCAATCGGGAGCCGCGCAAACGGTGCAGGAGCCGCTCTTGGTGGCCGGAAAAACCGACCGGGAAGCGGAGCTTTCGTACGACACCGAGCAGAAAGCCGGGGAAGAGAGCCCCTCGGATGCAGCCCGCTGGGCCGAGGCGACCTATCCGGAAGACCCCTTTGCCGCCAGCTATCACATGCCGCGGGTGCGCCAGGTCGGTACCACAGCGGGCCAGTTTCGCATGATCGGCGCGGCGCTCCTTCACCCAGGGGGCGCGGGCCCGGAGCTTGGGCTGCACGGCACGCTCGAGCTCATGACGTTCGCGTACCTCGGCGTGCGCGGTTCGCTTCAGACCACGCTGTTTGGGCCAAGTAGCGAGCCTCTGGTCTTTGCTGCCAAGGCCGGTGCGAGTCTGCACCTTCTGCCTTACCGTCGCGTGGACTTGAGCCTTTTCTTTGAAGGTGGCGTCGGCGTGATCGACCCAATCAAGCCGGGCAACACGCCCATGCCTCTCGTGTCCCCGGGCGTGAGTTTTGAAGTATGGCTCAGTCATTGGGCCTTTCTGTACGGCGAGGTCCACTTGGATTGGGGCATATACGAGCGAGCGACGCTGGCGCAGAAGTATCTGCGCGTAGGCGCACTGCTCGGGATCGGAATCGCGTTGTGACCCAGAAGGTGCTTGTACTTGGTGCAGGGCCCGCAGGGCTTGCGGCGGCAGCGCGGCTGCTCGAGCGCGGCGAAGGACGTGTGCAGGTACACGTCGTGAACATGCAGGATGTGCTGGGAGGTAAGGCGGCCTCGTGGCGCGATCCTTCGGGCTTTTTGGTAGAGCATGGCTGGCACATGGTGGTCGGCTTCTACGACCAGCTGTTCGGGCTGATGGAGCGTGCGGGCATCGATCGAGACGAGGCGCTCGCCACCATGTATGGCGACAGCCATTGCTTCGAACCGTCGAGCGGTCAGGTCTACACCATGAACAGCCGCGGGGGAAAGCTGGGCGTGGCGACACGCTTTTCTTTCTACCAAGGCCTTCCGCCTGAAGACCGCTTCCACTTCGCGCGCGTGATGACGCAGGCCTTCGCCATTGCTCGCAGTGGGGAAGACCTCTCACGTCACGACGACTTGTGCTTCGACACGTGGGCTGTGGAGCAGGGGCTGCGCCCGCACATGACGCGCTACTCGATGTTCAGGTTTTTGCGCATCGCCTATTTCAACTTCCCCGAGCAGATCAGTGCCTATCATGTGCTCGAGACACTCAAGAACGTGAGTACCTCCGAGCACGCAGAGTTGTACGTTTGTCGCAGCGGGACCACGGAAGCGCTCTGGAATCCGATCGGCGCCTACATCAGGCGTATGGGTGGCAGCTTCGAATCGCGCGTGGTCGCCACCGATTTCGTGTACGAAGGCGACAAGATTGTGGGTGTGCGCGCTGCTGAGGCGCGCGAGACGGGGCCACTTGCGCAAACCGTGCACACGGGTGACTTGCCCGTCGTGCCAGGCACGGAGCGTACGCTTGCTGGTTTCGATTACGTAATCTCTACGTTGCCGGTCTCTGTGCTCACGCAGCTCAATCGTGATGACACGCGCATGTGGCGCTCGAATTTCTTTCGGCGTCTGACGAACCTGCGCAGCGCCGTCACCATGTCGCTTACCATCGTTACAAAACGCCCCATCGAAACCGAGTATCGCGGGCCGGTGCACGGCTTCCCGGCGCCGTTCTCGTTCGTCGTGGACATGAAGCCTTACTGGACCGAATTCGATCTCGATCGGAACGTGGGCTCGGTGCTGGTCTTCGGCGGACAGGAACGCGGCTTCGAGGATTGGACCGATGCGCAGATCGTGGCCTTCACGCTCGACAATTATTTTCCCGTGCTAGGTGACCTGCGCACGCTCGACATTGTGAAGGTGGAGCTGCACCGAAACCGAGCGTCCTGGGAGCGGCTGATGTTGGCTGAGCCCGGCGTGGAGCCGTTTAGACCCGACCCGATTACGCCCTTCCGTAATTTGTTCTTGGCAGGTGATTGGGTGCGCAATCGTGTGAATATCATCTCGATGGAGGGAGCTGTGACCTCGGGCGTCGAAGCCGCTGACCTTCTGCTCGATCGCATCGGAGGTGCCACGTGATCGATCCCTTCAGCGATGAAGCAGACCCGCTGCGCCTCGATGGCTCGCGGCCGCCAAAGGATGTCGCAGGATGGAGTAAGGTAGAGGACGAAGCTGGGAAGGACCACAAGGCAATGCTCTTTGCGCTGGGAAGGCGTCCAGTGGTTTTGGCGTTAGCGCTATTGCCGGTGGCTCTCAGCGCGTCCGGCTGCGCGCATCCCAAGCCTGCCTGTCCTACGCGGCCCGCTGATCCGCATCATTGCCAGCACCGTTTCTGTCGCTACTACCGCGGGTAACGCCCGTCTTTGGGTGAGCATCGCGAACTCAGGTTCGCTCTCTGTCGCCGCTTTGCGCGCCTGATCTCGATACATCGACGCCTCTCTTGACGTGGCTCGAGGTTTGCTCTTCGGTGATGTCGAGAGAGACCGAGAGATCGAGTTCATCGCAAATGCGAGCGAGGAAGGCTGCGTATGCTTCACAAAAAGAAGCCGAACATACTCGTCATCTTTGGTGATGACATTGGGATGTGGAACCTCTCCTGCTACAGTGCGGGCATGATGGGCTACCACACGCCCAACATCGACCGCATCGCCAAGGAGGGCATGCGCTTTACAGACTGCTACGGCGAACAAAGCTGCACAGCGGGCAGAGCCTCGTTCATCACGGGACAATCCGGCTTTCGGACTGGACTGACCAAGGTCGGAATTCCCGGCGCTCCGGTCGGTCTACAAGCCGAAGATCCTACGATAGCTGAGCTGCTAAAGCCGCTCGGGTACGCGAGCGGACAGTTTGGCAAGAATCACTTCGGCGATCAAAATCGCTTTCTGCCAACCGCGCACGGCTTCGACGAGTTTTTCGGCAATCTCTACCATCTCAATGCCGAGGAAGATCCAGAAGATCCCGATTACCCCAATCCAGCGGATTTTCCGAGCTTTCGCGCGCGCTTTGGCCCGCGCGGCGTCCTGCACTGTTGGGCGACGGACAAGCCGAATGCTACCGAAGAGCCGCGCTGGGGCCAGATTGGCAAGCAGAAGATAGAAGACACGGGATCTCTGACCCGCGAGCGCATGAAGACCTGCGACGACGACTTCGTGCACGCGGGGAAGGACTGGATCACGCGTCAACAAAAAGCGGGTAAACCCTGGTTTTGCTGGCTGAACACCACGCACATGCACGTGCGCACGCACACCAAGGCCGAGAGCATCGGGCAAGCCGGACGTTGGCAATCGCCGTACCACGACACGATGATCGACCACGATAAGAACGTGGGCGAGATGCTCGACCTCCTCGACCAGCTAAACATCGCGCAGGACACGATTGTTGTGTACAGCACCGACAACGGGCCGCACATGAATACCTGGCCCGACGGAGCCATGACTCCCTTCCGGAGTGAGAAGAACACCAACTGGGAAGGCGCCTTCCGTGTGCCGCTCTTGATGCGTTGGCCCGGAAAAATCCCTGCGTCTAGCATCTGCAACGAGATCGTTTCGCATCATGACTGGCTGCCGACCTTTCTGGCGGCTGCAGGTGAACCGCACATCAGAGAAAAGCTGCTCACCGGGCACGAGGCTTCTGGCAAGCGCTTCAAGGTTCATCTCGACGGCTACAACTTGCTGCCGTGTCTCACAGGTAAGGAGAAGAAGAGTCCACGCCAGGGCTTCATCTACTTCAGTGACGATGGAGACCTGGTGGCCATGCGCTTCGACAACTGGAAGATGGTCTTCATGGAGCAGCGTTGCGAAGGCAAGCTCCAGGTCTGGGCCGAGCCGTTCACCAAGCTGCGCATTCCGAAGCTATTCAATTTGCGCACCGATCCCTTCGAGCGCGCAGACCACACATCCAATACGTACTGGGATTGGTATCTCAGCAAGGCCTATTTGATCATGGCGGCGCAGGAGCTGGCTACAACGTTCTTGAAGACGTTCAAGGAGTTTCCGCCGCGTCAAAAAGCCGCCTCGTTCACCATCGATCAAGCGATCGAGGCGATGCAGAGCGCCGTAAATGGAGCTGGGCGCTGAACGCTCAGTGCAGCCCCCTTGGAGCGCGAAATCGCTCTCCGAGGGGGCTGCCTCTGGGCTTCCAGAAGGTAACGGAAAAAAATCCAAGGCAGCGATGAGATTCCCCGAGCACTTCGGTCTAAGACTATGAACCATTCGCTGTCGACCCAGTGAATCATCGAAGTGATTCCCCAAGGAGCCTCTCATGTCCCTGAGCCCCATCGTGCCCTGCCTGTGGTTTGACGACCAAGCCGAGCAAGCCGCAAGCTTCTACACCAGCGTGTTTCCCGGCGGGCGCATCACTGCGGTGTCGCGCTATCCAGAGACCCTCGATAATCCCGGAGGCAAGCCGCGCGGCAGCGTACTGACGGTGGAGTTCGAGCTGAAGGGGCAGAGCTTTACGGCGCTCAACGGTGGTCCAATGTTGACCATCAATCCGAGCATCTCGTTCTTTGTGCACGTCGAAAGCATAGAAGAAACGGATCGCATTTTTGCGTTGCTCGCCGAGGGTGGCACCGTGTTGATGCCGCTCGGCGAATATCCGTGGAGCAAGCGCTACGGATGGGTCAAGGACCGTTTCGGGCTGACATTTCAGGTGATCTTCGGACAACTGGTGCAAACCGGCAGCATGTTCGCACCGTGTCTGATGTTTTCAGACGCGCAGCAAGGACGCGCCGAGGAGGCGATGCAGACCTACGCGCGCATTTTCGACGGAGGGCGCATCGACCATGTCGAGCGCTATCAGGCGGGCGAAGGTCCGGAAGGCACCGTCAAGCACGCTCGCTTCGTGCTCCTGGGCCAGCCGATGGTCGCCATGGACAGTCCCATCGAGCATGGCTTTACGTTTAGTGAGGCACTCTCGTTGCAGGTGATGTGCAAGGACCAGGCAGAAGTCGACCGCTACTGGAGCGCACTATCCGAGGGCGGCTCGGAGGGCCCCTGCGGTTGGCTCAAAGACCGCTTCGGAGTGTCCTGGCAGATCGTTCCCGAGGGGATTGCAGACTGGATGGCCAGCGAAGACACTCAGGCCCGCGACCGCGCATTCAGTGCGGTGATGGGGATGCAGAAGCTCGACATCGCAGCCATCGAGGCAGCGTTCAAGGGCCAATGAGTGTCACCCTGTAGGGGGCTCGGCTCTGGCGCTCAGTTGATTTGCCTACGCTGAACGGTCCAGGTTGCATCGCTGCACAGGCCGCACGTCGCGCCGTAAAACAGCGGCCGAGCGCTGGCATCGTTCATCAGCTGCAGGCGGAACCAAGCTGTCGAGGGGCCGCGGTAGCCCTTGAGGTCGCCGATGGCATCTCCGGTGTGCGTCGCGCCTTGCAGAGTGCCCCAGACCACCGGCACATTGGTGGTGTCGAAGATGGGCTTTTGATTGGCGGTCGGCCCAGCGATGGTATCGGCTGAACCGGACAGTAAGAACATCGGACCCGTCTGCTTCGTGAGCGAATCGCGGCTAAAGCCTCCCAGTGGGTAGAAGATGTACGGCTGGAGCGGAGCCGTCACCGAGACGCGCGGATCGGCGCCCGCCATCAACGAGCCTGCGCCGCCCTGCGAGTGTCCCGAGGCTCCCACGCGCGTGACGTCGACCTTACCTGCGTAAGGGCTCGTGCTGTCTTGGTTCTGGGCTTCGAGGTAAGTGAGGCAGTCGAGCATCTCTTTGCCGCTGCCCGCGTTGCTGGTGGTGGCGGCGGCGACGATGAAGCCGTGGCTGGCCCAATGTGCCAAGGCACTGGCGTAGATCGCGGGCGTGGTGCCTGTGCCGTTGCCCCAAAGGATCACGGGGTGCTTGCGTCCGGCTTCGCCGAGTGTGGTGGGGCGGTGGATGGAGCAGGTGGTCGGCTGGGGACCAGTAGTGGTTGCGAAAGGCCCCTTGGCGCTGAAATCCGTGACTGAGGGGAATGTGGAACCCTCCTGGGCGCCATCGCCATCGCCAGGCTGGCGGTTGTCGCCATCGCCGTCACCAATCTCATTGTCGCCGTCTCCGTCGCCGGGCTGCCCGTTGTCGCCATCGCCAGGCTGGGGGTTATCCCCGTCGCCGGTCTGGCCATCGCCATCGCCCACCTGAACGTCGTCCTCGTCGTCCGTGTTGCCTTGGCCATCGAGACCGGATTCATCTTTGCCGCAGGCCGATCCCAAAAGGAGTGCGCTGCACAACACGATGCGGAAGTTTCGCCCGAACATATCTTTCTCCCGCGCCTGTGCGGCGCACCCGATGGATCCGGGACGTGATGCTTACACGAGCCTGAGTGCTGAGGACAATGTCGGCCTGCCTGCGTCGCGGCTTTCAGCGCTCTTCGCCTTCAATGTTCCGTTTGCATCACACGGCGCAGTTCGGGTCACCTCCAGCAGCGCAAAAATCCGGTGCGATTCAACAGCGAGGCAGCACGTCGCTTCGCGCGGCGGCTCCGAGGGCCGTCCTCAAGCGTTTGGGGTGACGCCGTGGGCACGCGTCGCGGACGCTCAGCGCGTTCTGCTATCGTGACGGTATGTCCTCTACGCGTGTGCTGCTCGTCATCCTACTGAGTGCCTTTGCCCTGCCCAGCGCTGCCCAGGACGCTGCGCCCGCGCAGGTCGCGCCTGTGGCAGCCCCTGCGCCCAAGGCTCCTGCGCCCGAGGCTCCTGCGCCCGCTGCGTCGCCCGTGCCGGCAGCTCCTGAGCCTACCGAGGCTTCCGCGCCCGCTGCTGCACCTGTGCCGGCAGCTCCCGCGCCTGCGCCTGCCGAGGCTCCCGCGCCTGTCGTGGCGTCGCCCGTGCCGGGAGCTCCCGCGCCCGTCGCGGCAGCTCCCGTGCCCGCGCCGGCTCCGCAGCCCTATTTCGTGCCCCAGGCTTCTTACCAGAGTCCACTGCGCACAGAGTTGGCCCAGGTGGATGCTCGACTCGACGAGATACGACACGAACGGCCTGGACTGGCCGGACCCATTGCGCTGACGGCGGTCGGTGGCGGGACAGCCCTCGTATCTGCGTACGTCGCGTTGATGCTCTGGGTGGTCACCGAACCCACTGGCTACGACGACCGGTACCACTACAGGGGGAGCTACTATGACGATCGAAGCGACTCCGACCGTCGCGCCATGCGAGGTCTGGCGGTTCTGTCGCTCGGCGGCCTCGCGACGGCGGTGGGCGGCCTGGTGTGGATGAGCAATCGTTTGCGAGATCGTCGCACCTACAAGCCAGAGATCGATGCCCTCAAGTCCCGCCGTAGGCTGCTGCTGCAAGAGGTGCGATACGGAGCCAACGCGCACGGTCAGCATTACGGTCTGTCGATGGCGGCCTCCTTCTAGCTGCAACCAGGGCACGGAGGGGCGTCACGTGGTGTTCGGGGGCTGTCCCGGACGGGGCCCCAGTGAGTCCGGACGCGTGGCGCGAAACACATCTCCTCGCAGGCCCTTTAGGGAGCGC
>CAZEWA010000072.1:11517-23548 GCA_964515685.1 uncultured Polyangiales bacterium
TTGGGACGATAGATCTGCTGGATTGGCTTGACGGTAGGTGTTGTCGCCCCAGCAGAACACGCGCCGATCTTCGAGCAACACGCAGACGTGATCGTCACCCAGCGCCACTTCACGGGCCGCCGCAGGCAATGGCGCGAGCACCGGGGAATGGGAGCACGGCATGCCCCCACGGCAGCTGTCGGATTGGTGGCCCCCCCAGAGGTAGAGATCGCCCGCTTCGGTGAGCGCCGCGCTCCGGTTGCCGGAGGCTGCGATGCGCACGACCGGAGATGTATCGTCCAGGTCGACGTGCGCGGGCTCGAAGCCGCAATTGGAAGGATTGCCGCACCTCACTTCGCGCCCGAGCTGTCCGCCCGAGCCGCCGCCCCAACAGGAGACTTGCCCCTGTTCGCCGAGGGAGCACGCGTGGTCGAAGCCACAGGCGATCTGACGTGCTGCAGGTAGGTCCGGGATGGCGCGTGGACCGGATAGGTACATCAGGCCGAGGCTCGGGCGCTGTGAGCTACCCCATTCGTAGACGAGCTTGCTCTGACCGAGTGCGATGTCGAAGTTGCCTGCGGAACACAGCATCGAGACCGTCTCGGGCAAGAACACAGGAGGTGAGGGCTGAGACCCACTTAGCTCGTGGATCTCGTCTCCAGGTTCGATCAATGCGATCGGAGTGGAGGCCGTTCCCAGGTGCAGTGCGACCGCTGGAAGGTCGATTCGTGCGAAGTCCGCCTGTTCCCCGACGATACCGAGCGCAGGGCGGCAATACACTTGGCCCTGCGTGTCGAGCAAGCACCAAACATAGGAGCCGAACGCTAGGTCGACCACGGGAGGCAAGCCTGTCAGTGCTTCGATTCTAGGGGGTGGAGGGTCATACGTATTCGTGACGTAGGGAAGCGCCACATCTCGCCCCCAGAACAGCGCTCGTCCGCGGGCGGTCAACGCCCCGCTCGTTCGGCCTGCGGCGAAGAGCAACACGACCGGGTCCGGGTTTCCCGGTGGAGAGGTCCCAGCGTCCGCGGAGTTGCCCTGCCCCTGGGCAGCGTCCGCGTCACCTCCCGCGTCTTTTTCCCCGGCGTTCCTGCGGGGTGCCAGATTTGACGTGTGAACGCCGTCGGGCAAGCATCCCGCGACGAGAACCAGCGCCAGGGTGCGCGCCACCGCGTCGAAGCGGGCGGTTTTGCTTGCGAGCAAACCTGCAACTCTCACGGTGTGCTCCGGGTCCAGGTACGCTTACTTACGAAGCCTAGCGGCTCCTCGCCGGGCGCGACGTAGCGCGGGATGCGGAACTCCGAGAGCACGTCCGACCAACTCGTGTCGGCGTCGCGCTTCTCGAACCTCACCTCGACCGAAGCGATGTGCTCGAGCCCCGCCGGAAGCAGCCAGTCGGGCAGGTTGGGTAAGCTCAGCGACGTGTGTGTCGGCTGCATCCACACTGTCCATTGGCGGAAGCTTCCTTCCACGTCCCAAGTCAGCTTCACGGCGATCCGCGTCGCGCCCGCGTCCACGCCCGAAGAGGACCAGCTTACTTGGGGATCGCCCATGAGATCGACCTCGATGGAGGGCACTGGCAACAGGTCCTCGACAGGCAGCTCGACGTCGAGCTGCAAGGGGAAGCCGCCGTCTTGCGTGCGTTTGCTGAACGCGTTCATGCCGACACTCTGGTCGACGTGAAGCGTGTAGCTGCGTAGCCAGCGCGCGCCCACACTCGGGATCACATCCGGCAGCGGTGCAGTAAACGTGGATCCGACACTGCCGATTATCCCCGAGCTAAGGTTGCGTAGCTCCGCGCGTCCGCGTAATGCGATCACGTTCACGGTCGCCCGACTTCCCGCCGGCAGGCCGGTGAGGGTCAGACTCCCCACCGCGGGCGCAGACTGCCAAGCGGGCAGTGTGACGTGGACGATGTCAGAGACCGGCCCCCGCACGTCGATATCCTTGAGTTCGACGTACTCACGCAAGCCCGAACTCTCTCGGGCCGTCACGACCAGCTCGCCGCCGCGCTCGTCCACACAAAACTCACGAAACTGCAGCTGGTTGAGCCCCGGCTTGCCGGTCTGCGAAGTGCAGCCGTTGTTGATGGTGTAGGTGAGCTCGGGCCGGTCCTCGGGCAGCGCGAACTCGACGGTCTGCAGGTCGCGTGAGGCGAGTCGCAGCTCGTCGGGCACGTGGATCGTCGCAGGCGCCGTCACGTCCATGACGGTCACCAGTGCGTGCTGCTCTGCGAGCGTGACCAGCGCTCCTTCGGGCAGCGGGTAGCTCAGCCGATCCTGCATCCGCGCTACCACGATGCCATCGACGCGGTGAAACAGCACGAGCCGGCCCACTGCGTCGACCTCCACCCGAGGCCCTTCTGGAATGGGCGGGCTTACGGGGCTCCCCGCGTCGCGGCGCGGCAGTACGACCAAGGAATCGAGTTCGGAGCCCGCGTCGTCGAGGCTCGCGTCGGCTGAAAGCGAGGCATCCCCAGGGTACATCCCCGAGTCGGCCGCTTGCGGAGCGTCCCAAGCGAGGTCGTGGATGGAGGGAGGATAACCGCACGCGGCGCACGCAGCCGAGGCGGCGAAAACGCAGGCGGTCCCCAACACACGGTTTAGACACAGCACGGGCCGACCCTATCACGAAGCAACACGATACCGCGCGTAGGAGACGCCGCTCGCGAGATACCACCCCTGCACCTCCGGGGGCGGACAAGCACGAAGGGGGGCGGTCGATCAGACGAGGAGCTTTCTGATCGAAGTGGAACCGCTTTCAAGAGCATCGAAAGCCCACCGTCGATGACATCCGGCGCCGATACCTAACGACGAATTCCCGTGCTCCAGCGCCGGAAAAATCACCAATGTGAGGATCGATAGCTTCACTTGGTGGAAGGATGCCGTGATTTTCTCAGGCGTCAGCGCGGCCCGTACCGTCCAGTGGTGTGGCTACCGCGTGCATCGGATCGGCTCCACGATGCACGTCCTGGGTTACGCATGCTCGCGATGGGAGAGGGCGCAACTCACTTCACAATGCAGACTTGTTGACTCGAGAACTCGTCCTTGCTGACCGTCAGGTGCTGCGGTACGCCACTAAAGTGTCAGACGGTGAGGGCGTAAACGCTGCACCACTCAGGCGCGAACATCAACGAAACGAAGGGAGCGTGTCATGTCGCAGCTACGCAAGCAGACAACCGACAAGGTCATCCAACGGAGGCGTTCGAGCGAAACCTGCAAAGCACTGTGCTACCGCAAACCAGAGATCGTCGATCTCGGCAAAGCGACTCGCATCTTGCAAGGCGGCTCGATTGTAGGGCACGACAACTTCAACCAGACCTACGGCTTTTAGAGCGCGTCTCACCATCCGGCGATCCGCAGTGTGAGACCATCAGTGAGATGCCAAGCGCGAAACCCGTTCCCCTCCGTTGCCCTACGCGAAGACGTCCTAGTCCTCGACGTCGAGGATGGCAGCATGCGGCTGCTCGACTTCAATGGCCGGTTATGTGGACTGTCGGAGGTCGCGGCGCAGATGCTGCGTGGGACGCTCGAACAGGGCTTCGAGGCGGCAGCCGAACGGGTTTCGTGCGCGTACGATGTACCCCTCGACGAGGTTCGTGCTGACCTTGCGAACCTCCTCAGCGACCTCGAGAAAAGACGCTTGCTGAGGCGCGTCAGCAAACGAAGCCCGGCGGAATGGGTCTTGAGGAAGAGCAGCATCGCGGCGCTCGTGCCACTACTTTGGGGAGTACGAAGGTGCGAAAGCGAGCGGGCGCAGGCGTGGCTGCTGGAGATGCTGACCTGGGGAGCATGTCGAACATTCGGCTGGCTGAACACTGTGGAAGCCCTTTACGTGGGTCTTCCACTTGGGACCACACCCGGAGGCGAGCTGCAGACGAGGATGCGCTCGGTCGACCTGACCGTCCGCTCGGTCGCTGCGTCTCATTGGTTCACGGTGCAGTGCAAGGAACGGGCGCTCACGACCTGGGGGCTTGCACGCGTCGCCGGAGTGCCAGCGGAGTTGGTGGTGGGTTTTCACGCGTTTCCGCTCGAGGGGCATTGCTGGTGCGATTATGAAGGAGATGCATACTCCGACGATCCAGAACGGTGCGCACAGTTTCAGTCGGTGTGGCGACGGTTCTCGGACTAGCCAGGGCGCGATGTGAGTGCGCCCCTGCACAGTATCGGAACTCTCTTCTCGGGAGGGGCAACGTGAGTAGACCTGGCTTCACTCTCGTCCAACGACAGGGCGCACTGACACTGGAGATGCACGGTCATGAGGCGGGCGGCGCTCGGACGTTCACCTCCTATGTTCGAGGGCACACCGGGTTCACCGTGTTCCTGGGGCGACTGTTCTATCGAAGCGATCTGACGCGGCGCCTTGGCTCCTTGGCGCGCAGAGGTTCCGCAGCCGATTCGAGCGACGCGGAACTCGTAATGGCCGCCTACGAACGCTGGGGCCATGCTGGCCTAGCCTTGCTCGAGGGAGATTTCGCGGTCGCGATTTACGATGCACTGGAGCGTTGCCTCATTGGATTCCGCGACCCGCTCGGAGGCTATCCGCTGTACTACAGGTCCTGCGCTGGTGCCGTATGCGTGGGAACGAACCTCGCACGCTTGGTCCAGCAGTCTCCGCAGATCGTGGTGAGCGATGATGGGCTGGCCGACTACCTTTCGCTCCACACGTTCGGCTTTCAGCAGCCCGACGGTGATGCTTCCATCTTCGAAGGTGTCAACCGCGTGCGTATCGGCGACGCCGTGCGGCTGGATCTTCAAAGCGGTGATACCAAGCGAGTCCGTTACTGGGACTGGCCGGGCGCCGTGGCGGAAACAGACGGCCAAGAGAATCGCTCGGGAGCAGTGCACGAACGGTTCGCAGGACTGCTCCGCGACGCGGTGCACGAACGGTTCGCAGGACTGCTCCGCGACGCGGTGCACGAACGCTGTACGGACACGACCGCTGCGCAGCTGAGCGGAGGTATGGACTCGACCTCTGTCGCTCTCCTCGCAGCTGCGATCCAGCCCGATTGCAGGCCAGTCCATACCGTATCTCTGGTGTATGAGCAGTGGAGTGCTCTCGCACGTGAGACGCCGTTTCTGCAAGAGGCGCTCCGCGCGCATCCGAACTTGGTGCAACACGTGTTGGTCGCGGACGAGATCCACGACTTCGACCCGTATCTCAACCCACCGCACACCGACGAACCCTGGCCTGGCCTGTATCGCGTGGCGGCCGAGGCGAGTATGTACGAAGAAGCTGCGAAGGCGGGGGCGAGCAGTATGCTGACTGGAGCGGGAGGTGACGAAGTCGCCACTCTGCCACCGTTCGACGTCGCCGACCGCCTACGTGAAGGGCGGCTGAGAGCGGCATGGCAAGCAGCTATGAAGTGGGCGTCAGTATTCGATCGAAATGTCTGGGAAGTGTTCTGGCCTTGCGGCGTCGTGCCGCTGTTGCCGCCGCCCCTCCGTGCAGGATTGGGGACCTATGCCCGTCGCGGGCGCACTCGGTGGCCGACGGCCGATCAGTTCTGGATCCCACCCTGGATTCGAGCCGACTTCGCCCGAAAGAATCATATGTACGAGCGGGCGTTGCGCGGCATTCACAAGTCTCGCAGCCTGGCGTCCTCCTTCCAGGTGTCGGACTCGCTCAATATGATCGTCTCGCGAAACGGCGATATGATCCGCTGGTATCTCGGCTCGCCACGCGGCATCCACACAGGCAATCCGTTCCTGGATCCGCGCGTGATTCGCTACGCCCTTGCTGTCCGGGCTCGCACTACCTTTGAGCCGGGGCAACAGAAGGCTCTGCTGTCCGATGCGATGCAAGGCGTTCTTCCCGACCGGATTCGCAGCCGACGTCGCAAGGGTAACTTTAGCGAGGCGTACTTCATCGGCCTTTCCCGCCACGCGGAGGTCGTGACCGAGATGATCGAGCAGGCACCCGTCGACGAACTGGGATTTCTCGACAAGGATGTGCTGCTCCAGTGCTTTCGTGAGTACAGGATGGCGAGGGCCTCGGACGTACGTGCAGGCGGCCGTATGACCATCGTATTGGCGGTCCTGAACTGGCTGTCTCACTATCGCGAGTGGATCCACGAGAGCCCTCCCGTGAATCACACTCACCGAGTCGCACTGGCCTGATCGCAGTTTGCTGTCGTGCAACGAGACGCCATGAGATCTGGCTCCCTGCAGCGGGCCACGAGTCTTCGTGTTTGCTTGAGTTGGTCCATGAGGGAGTCCGACGCGGGGTCATGGTACGGGTTCCAGTGCTCTCGCGCGCGATCCAAGTGCTTGCGCGCCTCGGAGCACTCACGCGCGCTGAGTTCGGACTGAGCCCAGTAGAGTTCGGTGAGCGTGTGGGTGAACGACTTGAACCTCAGACTGTAGTTGGGAAATCGTTCAAACACATGCAGCGCTCGCTCGTATGCGAGCCTCCCAGCCCATTGGTTGTCTCTGTCGAACTCGATCGAGGCGATTCCGCGATCGACGGCAACTCCGTTTGTCGCGTCATGGACGATCTTTTTTGCTTCATACAGTAAGCCAAGGCTGCGTTCTGACAAGCCCGATGCGTTGAGTGCGCTCGCTACGAGCAGGTACTCGTCGGCGGTCACTTCCTCCGAGTCTGTTGAGTTGAGTTGGTCCATGATCACGGACCTTCAGGCTTTGCAGCGTGAGTAACGGCGACGCAGATAGCAGCGGATGACACGAAGATCCACGCACTCGCGCAGCGCCGCTCCCGCTCTTCGTAGTGGGAGCGGCGTTCGTTTATCCAAACATCGGAACGCGAAGTTTCATCCCGACGTCGCGCGTGGGGGTCATCCTCCATGTTTTACCATGGCTGCGTGAGGGCACTGGCCGCTCGGCGCAGCATTCGCGTGCCAAACCGCCTGCGTCGTACGGTCCTGCTCGAGCTTGTCGCGCAGAGAGTCGGGGCCGATGTCTTCGACCGAGTACCCGCTGGGATAGGTCGGATACTGTTTCAGGCAGGCCATCTTCGGATAGCGGTTCTTGGGCAGCACACGCAGCAGCCTCGCGCGCGTCCTCATCAAGAAGTTCACGATGCCGCGCACCGCAGCGCTCGGCGTAGGGTAGCCCATGGCGCGTAGCAAAGGTTCGTCCATCACGGCGTACACGAAAGGCCTTGCCGGCTGCCAGAGCGCCTTCGGCAAGTAGAAGCTGAGCAGGAGGTCACGGGTGGCGTTGGCCACGCGCTCCGAGGCTTCGGTGTATCGAAATGTTCGAGCCTCGTAGTCGCGGCTGAACGCGCCGAACTCATCGAAGGTCTCCGGGATGTTCTGGATGTTCATGCGCAGGCCGACCTCGCGCCAGAAGTAGAACAGGGCCAGTCGCTCGTTGGGATAGAGTTCTCGCCAGCCGAAGCGGTCGATCCAGTCGATCGGGACGAAGATGAAGGTGGACAGCGTGTAGAGGAAGTCCTCGTTCTTGATGCGGTACGTCGCGTGGATGCGGTTCATCCGCTCGATGAAAGCGAGCCCACGCCTGGAATCGTAGCCGTTGAGCAAGATCTCGTTGAGTATGATCGCTGTGTCGTCGTAGCGTCGTTGGGGCGCCTTAGTGAACTCGCCCGTGTGGTCGAGCAAGCCCGCGATACTGGGCACCGCGAAGGTGCGAAAGAGCGCGAGCTCCAGGGCTTTCTCCATGTCCCAGCTGAAGTCGAAAAAACCCGTGAGAAAGGTGATGCGTTGACAGTCTGCCCTCGGATCGAGGCGTTCTACTTCCCGCTTGATGTCGATGCGCTTCGTCATGGTTCGCTAAACCTTCCTATCCGCAGTGGAACAGTGCGCGGCGCCCGTCGTGGACGGGCCTTCACGCACCACGGCGTCGTCGCGGTTGACCCCCACGCGGCGCGCAGAGTCCCCGAACATGCGTTGCAGTTCGGCTTGTTGGGCGGCGCGACCGCGGGCGCTGTGGCCTGCACGCAGGCCGGGAATCGCTCGCTGCGCCAGGTAGCTCAGGCACCGTGGCAACGCCGTCACCAGGGGAAACCAGGCAGAGACGTGGTCTGGCAGTCCGAGCTGGCGCATCTTCTTGGGTCCCAAGAAGTAGCGACTCACGCTCAGGTGCTTCTGGTAGGCGAGCTTGCGCTGCAGGTCCGCGAAGCGCGGATAGGTGCGCGCCAGTGGCTCCAGGGAGAGCGCGCGTCCAAGCTCCTGACTCGTCCAATCCGGGCGACTCTGCGTCATCAACGCGTGACCCAGCAGCAGCGCGCCATCTCGCTCGCGCTGCACGAGCCAGCGCTCCTCGACTCCCATGAGCCAGCTCGCGTAGGCCCACAAGTGCATCACCGCCCTTGACTCGCGCGAGGTCACGGGAATGCCCATCAGGCGCAGTCCCGCGAGCATCACCACACAAAAGCCGAGATACGTGGCCACCATGTCGATCTGACTGATCGGCAGGCCCCATTGCTCCGCCTTCCATTCCGGGCAGCGGGAAAGGTGGCGTCGCACCATCGCGTGCACGAGCCTCACCTGCAGCGTCGAGCGAAAGCCGGCGCCGAAGCGCTCCAGGCCGCCGCCTTCGGTGCACTCGATCCACCACTGCCCGGTCTCTGCCAGGCGCGCCGAGGCGTCTTTGTTGAGTGCGCCCGTCATGATGAGCGCTTGATTGAAGCCCGAGAGCAGATAGCCGCCCATGAGCGCCACATCCCGCAGCACGTATGGCCCGGCCATCCCGGCGCGCTGAATGAAGGCGCGTCCTTCCTCGAGCAGAGGGCGGTCGAGCCAGGTGGGCTCGGCCTCCACGATGCGAAAGAAGGCGCGCAAGGGCTCGGGTGGATTCGGGATGCTGTCGAGCCCTTGGTCCACTGCCTGCCGAAACAAGCGTCGGGCATCGGGTGCTCCCGAGGTCATCCAGGCGACCAACGTGTCCATGGGCGGGTCGCCGTGGCCGACCGCCGCCGCCACCGCGTCGTATTCCGCGCGAGAGGGGGAGGGATCCCGCCCCAACAGCCAGCGCCTCCACGGTCCAGTTTTGATACGTGTCTGAGAAAATGGCCGTACTCGTGAAGGAATTGGGCCTGGGACGACGGGAACTGCAGTCATTGCGACTCCTCGGTACTGGACTTCGTGGAGGCTAATGCGAATATGTATTCGCATTCAACTCGCGTTAGGAGCTCACCCCCCACGATGCGCAAACGGCCGAAGCAAGAGCGCTCCCGCCAGGTCGTGTCCTCACTCGTCGACGCCACGGCAGTGTGCGTGGTCCGTCATGGATTCGACGGCACCACCACGCCCAAGATCGCGGACATCGCCGGCGTCAGCGTCGGTTCGCTCTACCAGTACTTCGAGAGCAAAGAGGAATTGCTCGAAGCCCTCATGGAGCGCATCGGAGAGGATGTCACGCGCGTGTTGAGCTTGGGGGCGCGCGCTGGCGAGAGTCTTCCCTTTGCTCAGCAGACGGGCATCGGCATCCGCGGTGTGTTGGCGCTACTGCATGCGAACGAAGGCCTCTACCTGGAGCTCGTGCGCAACTGGCACCGAGTCCCCACCCACCGCATCGCCGACATCCTCGAGCGACATCTCCTCGATCTCACGCGCGTCTACTTCGCGAAGCACCACCGTGAGGTTCACGTGCAGGATCTGCACACCAAGATGTTCATCATCGTCAACAGCACCATCTTCACGGTGGTGCGCTACTTGAGCGGTGATCATCCGCTGATCTCGGAAGAAGAGATTGCGCGCGGGCTCACGGAGATGATCAACGGGTATCTGCTCAGTGGGGGTGGCGCGGAGGTGAAGGCGACGGAAAGGGCGAGGCCGGGTAAGTAGCGCGCATGGGCGGTAAAGCGCTGAAGCCCTACCTCACACAGGCAATCGAGTGCAGCATCCAGCAGCGCCGTGCGGGTATCCTCGCATCCGGCCAGACTCGTACGCTTGGGGATTTTTTAGCTACGGCGTGTCGGTCAGACCGAAGCGACCCGTCACGCATCCGCCTGGCAGGTTGAGATTGGCCTGAGGCGGCAGGTACGCCCAGAACGTCCCCTCTACGCGACCGCCCTGCGCGACGTCTTTTGTGAACGTCACAGCGCAGCCTGAGTCCTCCACATCTTGCTGCGAGAAGCCGTGGAACGACGAGTTGATGCCCACCTGATTGTCCGCGCATGTGTAGGTCCCGGCGGGTATCGTGCTGCCGATGGGCGCCAAGTTGTCTCCCATCTTGATGGTGACGATCTCCGCAGAGCCAAGGTGCAGAATGCCCACGACAAGCGTGCCGGTCTTCAAGTAGTCGCTCGCCTTGGCAGGCTGAGATGTAGCCGCAAACGTAGAGTCTCCCCACCACCACTGCATGAACTCGGTGCCACTCGGGTCTGTGAACTCCCTCTCGGTTGCTGCACAAGCCGCCACTTCGCCCGAACCAGGACCGGCATCCGCGGGGTCGTCACCGCCCGTGTCCGCGTCGTTGTCCGTGAGGCTCGCATCGCTGTGTACGCTATCGCCGTCGCCCTGCATGGCAGCATCGCCATGTACGCTGTCGCCGTCACCTTGCGACCCTGCATCGTCCGCCTTCGCGTCTTCGTTCCGCTTGTCGTCTCCACCATCGCCACAGCCCACTACGCCTATGCCCAAGACGACGCACAGACCGACGCTCGTTGACCTCATGTTCCGCGCTACCTCCCAGCAAAGAAACAAGGATAACCGCGCCGCGAGCTCGCGCTCACTCCCCCGAACAGGGTGGGTCCATCGAGATGGTACGCGTTGGTCACGAGTCGTCCCACATGCGTCTGTGTAGAGCAATCGGCGCTTCGTCGCGCATTCCACTAGGTGGCGTTACGCTGTGGGTTTGTGGGGCCACGTGCTCCGCTTATCAGGAGGAGGAAACCATGCGCATGATGCTAAAGGTCTCCGTTCCCGTCGAGGCCGGAAACCGTACTGTCAGAGAAGGAGCACTCCAGAAAACCATGCTGGGCTTCGTCGACCAGGCCAAGCCGGAGGCTGCGTACTTCTTCGCAGATCAGGGCAAGCGCACCGCGCTGTTCGTCTTCGATCTCAAGGATGCCGCGACGATCCCGAGCCTGTGTGAGCCCTTTTTCATGCGGCTCGACGCATCCATCGAGCTGCAGCCCACCATGAATGTCGAAGATCTGAAGACAGGGCTCGATCGTATCGGCAAGATGTAGAGCCGCGCCCCAAATTCTTGCGTGGAACGCTCACGAAAATTTGGAAAGCTAACGGCTCCTCGCTCGGCCTGTTGAGCATGAGCAGGCCGAGTCGCGTATGGGAGCAGCTGTTCAGATAGCGCACCGATGCAAATCTGTTTTGCGGCTACGCTTTGAATGCCGCTTGGATTGAGCTTTCGAGCGCAGAGTTCAATGTCGTCAGCACGGCCAGACAGCTCTCCTCGACGGGGTCGAACTCGCAACCCGTGGCGCAGACAGGGGGGATCCGTCGGCCACTGTGTCGGTCAACGCGAGCGTGACGAAGCTAGAGGTGTTAGCTGAGGGGATGCGCCGAACCCGGGTCGACGCTCTGGTGGTTTCGTCGGAGTAGTCGGGGGTGACTGCCAGCCAGCGGCTGCTTTGGGTAAAAACTTAGCTGAGCGGCGTGAAGTCCATGGTCGCACATGTCTGACAAGTGCGCGTGTGAAGCCGTCCAAATGGTCGACTGCCGCAGTTTAGGCGACTTAGAAAAGCCAAATTCCGTACCATGGGTGGGTTGCTCACGACGGGGATCCGGAATGCTTCTCAAAACCCTACGCCAAGTTTGTTTCGCGACCGCACTCTGCTGCGTTTTGCCTGCCTGTTCGGAGAGCGATCCCGATGCCGACGCGCAGGACGGCAGTGCGCTGCCTGACGAGATTAGCGTTGTCGTTGGCAAGTCCGGCGGTCGAGTTCGCGTAAAGGGCGCGAGTCTCGACATTCCGGAAGGCGCCCTCAGCAAAGATGTCACGATCAGCGTCAAGAAGGCAGGGAAACAGGTCACGGGCACCAAGGCCACGGCGGTCTCAGATGTGTTTGAGTTCGGTCCTACTGGCACCAAGTTCACGAAAGACGTCGCGGTAAGCTTCGACACGAAGCAACGCGAGCCCAAGGCGCAGGTGTACTTCACCAAGGAGCG